>NZ_JBEXTS010000007.1:0-136527 GCF_040628815.1 Streptomyces sp. NPDC006140
GACCGATACCGGACCTTGTACGGATGAGGACACTTCGACCACCGCGACCGCGGATGCTCACACTCCTTGAAAAACGACCCCATCCCACGAACCAAGGCATTGGAACTCACGGTGGCAGACTCCTCCAGGACCGATGCTGACAGTTTGCTAACCGTCAGCGGTCCGGAACGCTGCTGACCGGCGCTGAAGCGCGCGGGATTCGCTATGTTCTGGAACTGGATCGGACGCTCGCAGGAGGAGATCGAGCAGGCGCGGCGGGACTGGATGGAAGGCTCCCGGTTCGGGGAGGTGAAGGGGTACGACGGGGCTCCACTGCCCGCACCGGAACTGCCGCCGGTGCCGTTGAAACCACGGGGAAGAGTGCGCTGACCTGCGGAAACGCGCGAGCGTTGCTGGCCGGAGGTCGGAAAGCCGGCTGGCTCAGGCCGGTGCGGTTGGCGATTCCACGGTGTGGCTGTCTGCGGGTGGCTGTGGCAGGACTCTTGCTGACCTGATGCTGACTTCCGAAAGGTGCTGCGCCGGAGAGTGACTAGCAGGTTCTTCGTCTGCTGGTGGTGCACGGCTCGGAGGCCCCCGGGGCATGGTCGCAGAACCACGGTTCGAAGGGGCGGCTCCGGCGCACAGTGGCTGTGAGTGCGTATCCGCCACGCCGCGCTCGCCGACCTCGCGTACGGCGCGGCCATCCTCGACGAGCTGCTCGCGAAGGACACCGACCGCACGGGTGGACGGCGACCGTCCGGACCTCGACACGCTGCTCGGCCTGCTCGGCACGTTCACCGGCGCGCTCGAGGTCGGCCCGGCCGCCCGGGGCTTCGGCCTGAAGTGCCAGGCGGAGCAACCTAGTCGCCCAGCACCACGTAGTCGTACGAGACTTCGTTGCCCTCGACCTTGGTGACGGCCACCGCGATGTTCTGCTTCTTTCCGTCCTTGGATGTCACCGTGCAGTCGACCGTGGCACGTTGCTGTGCCTTCAGACCTCCGGCGCAGCTGACTGCCCGCGGCTTCTCCTGCACCAGTGGCAGGGCGTAGTGCTCGCGGACCTGCTTCTCGACCTCCGTTCGCGACACGGTGGACGTGGCGTCGACGGTGCTGGTCGACTCGGTGCTCAGCAGTCGGGGTACGGCCACGGCCAGGCCGCCGAGGGCCACGGCGGTGGCGGCGGTCAGCGACACGACGACGTACTTCATGATCTTCTCCTCGGGAGGCGCTCGCTTCAGTGACGCTTCCTGAGGAGACTGGCTCGCCGCGCGGCCCTGACGCTTCGGCCCGCGGGCCGAAGACGGCTGCCCGGGGTCGGCCCGCAGGCCGACCGGGAACGGTCAGGCGGGCGGTGCCTGGCGGTCGCGTACGAGGCCGGTGTCCCAGGCCCAGGCGGCGATCTCGACGCGGTTGCGGACGTTCAGCTTGTCCTTGATGTTGGCCAGGTGGGTCTTGACGGTGCCCAGGGACAGGTAGAGCTCGTCGCAGATCTCCTGGTTGGTGCGGCCCACCGCGAGCAGGCGCACGACGTCCGTTTCCCGCTCGGAGAGCGGATGCGGGGTGGTCGGCGCGGGCTGTTGTCCGGCGAGGTGCTTGAGGAGGCGGACGGTGACGGCGGGGGAGACCAGGGCGTCCCCGCGGGCGGCGGACCGTACGGCCTCGATCAGGAGGGTGGATCCGGCGTCCTTCAACAAGAAGCCACAGGCTCCGTTGCGCAGGGCGGTGTAGGCGTAGTCGTCCTGGTCGAAGGTGGTCACGACGACGACGCGCATCGGGTCGGTGACGCCCGGTCCGGCCAGGGCGCGGGTGACTTCCAGGCCGTCCAGCTTGGGCATGCGGATGTCGACGAGGCACACGTCGGGGCGCAGCCGGCGGGCGAGCTCGACGCACTCGGCGCCGTCGGCCGCCTCGCCGATGACCTCCAGGTCGGGCTGGGTGCCCAGGATCAGCCGGAAGCCGGTGCGGACCATCTCCTGGTCGTCCGCGATCAGCACGCGTGTGCGGGCACCGCCCGCCCCGTTCGTAGCGTCGGAGCCGTTCATGCGGGTGATCCTTCCACAGTCGAAAGGACCGGGAAGGCGGCGCTCACGCTCCAGCCGCCGTCCGCTGTCCGGCCGCTGGTAAGAGAGCCTTCCACGGCTTCGACGCGTTCGCGCAGGCCCACCAGGCCGAAGCCGCCCCGGCCGCCTGCCGGGGCGGTGGCGCGGGCCGTCGGTGTCGTGTTGCGCACCTCCACCCGCAGCCGGTGGCGGTCGCCCTGCTGGTGGAGGTCGAGGCGGACGGCCACGTCGGCACCCGGGGCGTGGCGACGTACGTTCGTCAGCGCCTCCTGCACCACGCGGTGGACGGAGGTCTCCACCTCCGGTGCCAGCCGGACCCCGCGCACCGCGTCCCCGACGTCCAGCCTCGCCTCGGTGCCGTGTCCGGCGAACGCGCCGACCAGGCGGTCCAGCTCGGTCAGCAGCTCGCCCGGGCGCGCGGCCTCGTGGTCCTCCTCGCGCAGCACCCGCACCAGGCGGCGCATGGAGTCCAGGGTCTCCCCGCCGGCTCGTGAGATGCCTTCCAGCAGGGGTTTGACCTGTTCCGGCGAGCTCTCCTGGATCATCAGTGCGGCATTGGCGTGGACGATGATGCCGGTGACGTGGTGGGCGACGAAGTCGTGCAGGTCGCGGGCGAGTTCCAGGCGTTCGTTGTGGCGTACGGCGTCCATGGCCCGGGCCCGGCGGGCGTCCAGCAGACGCAGGTAGCAGGCCAGGCCGACGGCCCCGCCGACGGCGAAGGTCAGGAAGAAGGAGAATTCGAGGAACTCACGTGCCGGGCCCCCGCGAACCGGCTGGACGATCACCGCGGCGCCCAGCGCCGCCGACAGCGCCACGGCGGTGGCCGGCCGCTGCACCCGGCGTGCGGTCCGGGTGAGCAACGCGAGCAGGGCGACCGTTTCCAGCAGGCCCCACGTACCGCTGGAGAGCGGGGCATACGCCCACAGGCCCGCGGTCAGGGCCAGGGAGGCCAGCGCGGCGGCGCCGGCACGCCATTCGGGACTCGGCCGGTGGCTGGGGAAGAGCAGCGTGGCGGCGGCAAGCGGGCCGGCGACAAGGGGCAGCCAGCTCGACCACCGGTGCTGCGGGTCGTAGTAGGCCGTCACGTCGAGCAGCCACACCAGGGCCAGGCCCCCGCAGAGCGAGACCGTGATGGCGTGCCGGATTGCCGGGGAGAGCGGAGTATCGGGTTCCACGCCGGAAAGGGTACGGATGGACGGCCGATGCGCGGGTCGGCCTGCGGGCCGATGCCGGCGGCCCGCTACCGGCCCGGCGGCCGAGGACGAGACCGGTGGTGCGGCGGGATCGTCGACGGCATGCAGATCCTCACCGTTCTCGACTTGGCCCTGGCGGCGCTCGCCGGGCTGTGCTTCGTCCTGTGCGCCCTCGTCACCACGGAGGCGGCCCGATGAACTCCTACGGTACGGTCGCCGGCACGCTGCTCCCGTCCTGGCGGGAATCGGTCTGACCAAGTCCTACGGCCTGACGCGCGCCCTGGCCGGTGTCGACGTGTCTGTCCCGGCGGGCGAGTCACTGGCGATCATGGGCCCGTCCGGTTCGGGGAAGTCCACCCTGCTGCACTGCCTCGCCGGCATCGAACGCCCTGACGAGGGACAGGTGCTGCTGGCCGGGGAGCGCGTGGACCAGTTGGGCGAGCCGGAGCGCAGTGAGCTGCGCCGCACCCGTTTCGGCTTCGTCTTCCAGTCCGGCCAGCTGCTGCCGGAGCTGCCCGCGGACGAAAACGTGGCCCTGCCGTTGATGCTGGGCGGCATGCCGCGCCGCCAGGCGGTCGCGAAGGCGCGGGAGTGGTTCGCGCCGCTGGGCCTGGCGGGCAAGGAGGACCGGCGGCCGGGGCAGCTGTCCGGCGGGCAGGCACAGCGCGTGGCCATCGCACGGGCGCTGGTCGGCGGCCCGCAGGTGATCTTCGCCGACGAGCCGACGGGCGCGCTGGACCAGTCCACGGGCATGGAGGTCATCGGCATGCTGGCCGAGATCACCCGCAGTCAGGGTGCGGCGCTCGTCGTGGTCACGCACGACGCGAACGTCGCGGGCTACTGCGACCGCACCGTCCGGGTCCGCGACGGCCGTCTGACCGAGAACCGCCGGATGTACGAGGAGGCCGCGGTCGGCGACGTGACCGCCCACGCCGCCGAGGCGGCGGGCCTCGCCGTCTGGCGCACGGCCGGACAGCCGTGCGGTGACGCGGACGCGAGGTACAAGCGATGAGGGCACTGAGTCCGACCAGGGCACGCAGCTCGATGAGGGCACTGGACCGCACCACCTGGACCCTGACCTGGCGCCTGACCCGCGCCGGCGGCCGCACCGGGCTGCTCGCCACCGGCCTGGCCGTCGCGGCGGCCGCCATCAGCACCGCCCTCCTGCTCCTCTGCGTCGCCACCAACCTCGGTTTCCAGCAGCGCGCCGACCGCATCGACTGGCGCAACCCCGTACGCTCCTCGGCCCCGGTCGCCGTCGAGGCGGTCGGCACCACCTTCAGCGGCGGCACCCCCGTCACTGTCGTCGATCTCGCACAACTGCCGGGCAGGCAGGCCCCGGCCCCGCCCGGCATGCCCCGTTTCCCCCAGCCGGGCGAGACGTGGGTCTCGCCCGCTCTCGCCGACCTGCTCCACCGCCTTCCCGCCGACCGGCACCCCGTGCCCGGCACCCCGGCCGGCACACTGGGCCGCGAGGCGCTCGCCCGCCCCGGCGAACTGGTCGCCGTCGTCGGACACAAACCCACCGCCGCCGCCGTCACCACCCCGCGCGCGGACGACCCGCGCCGCCCCGGCGACACCATCACCCCCACCCGGATCGCCGACTTCACCGGACGACCCGTGACTTACGGCATCGGCGGCCAGTACGTGGCCCTCGCCAAGATCGCCACCATCCTCGTCGTGATCCCGCTGCTGGTCCTGGGCGCCTCCTCCGCGCGCCTGTCGGTCTCCCGCCGCGACCAGCGCCTCGCCGCTCTGCGGCTGATCGGCGCCACCCCCGGCCGTATCGCCGGGATGACCGCCGCCGAGGCCGCCCTCACCGGCGCGGCGGGCGCGTTGCTGGGTGCCGTCGGATACGCGCTGCTGCTGCCGGCCGCCGCCCAGGTGCCCGTGGCGGGCGGCACCTGGTACGTCGGCGACCTGTGGGTCGGACTGCCGGTTCTGCTCGCCGTACTCGCCGGTGTCGTCGCCATGGTGGTCGTCAGCGCGCTCGCCGGGCTGCGTCAGGTCGTGGTCGGGCCGCTGGGCGTGGCGCGTCGCTCGCAGGCGCCCCGGATGAGCGTGCTGCGGGCGCTGGTCTTCGTCGCGGTGATCGTCGGCTACGCGTGGTTCACCGAGGAGAGGAAGGACGAGGTCGACGGCATCCTGGTGTTCTTCGCCGTCGTCTTCCTCGCGCTGTCCGTGATCGGCCCGTGGGTGGTCGGCATCCTGGGCCGCATCGTCAGCGCCCGGGCCACGACCCCCGCGACCCTGCTCGCCGGGCGCCGCATGCTGGACGACCCCAAGAGCGCGTGGCGTACGGTCTCCGGGCTCACTCTCGCCGGATTCGTGGCCGGGTTCTTCGCCCTCTTCGGCGTCGCCGCCGGGTCCCCCTGGGGAAGCCCGGACACGCTCGCCGTGGCCGTACCCAAGAGCAAGGTGACCGCGGTCCAGCACGAGGCGCGAGAGCGCCTCAAGGACGCCCGGGTCGACGCCACCGTGGGCAGCGACACCGACTGGGTCGCCGTCGGCGGCGAGAACAGCGTCCAGGTCACGGTCACGGTGCTCGGCGACACCAAGAGCCTGGACCGCGCCCGCACCGCGCTGACGTCCCTCGTGCCCGGCCAGTACCCGGTCACCGGCGCCGACGTCGACTGGTCCGGCAAGCTGTTCGCGCGGGACTTCGCAACCGCCACCCGCGTCGTCCTCGGCGTCACCTTCGTGACCGCGATCGCCTCCGCGGGGATCACCGCGGCCTCCTCCGTCCTGGACCGCCGCCGCACCTACGGCCTGCTCCGGCTGGCCGGCACCCCGCTGCGGATCCTGGACGAGGCCCGCCGCCGGGAGACCCTCATCCCCGTGGCCGTACTGGCGGGCGGTGCCGTCCTCACCGGCCTCTTCACCGCCGCCCCGCTCACCGTCCTCGGCGGCTCCTCCTCCCTCGACCTCGGGGGCGTCGCCCTGCTCGCCGCGTGCTTCGGCCTCGGCGTCGCGGGACTGCTGGCGGCGAGCGCCCTCAGCCGCCCCCTGTTGAAGTCGGTCACGGTCCGCTCGGGCCCGCGCGGCGAGTGACCGCCCACCGCCGGGGCACCGGTACCACTGGTGGCCCGTCAACCAACCCACACCTCACCGAAGTTGAGACATGGTGCCTTTCCTCTTCGCGATCGCCGCCGGGTTGACCTTCCTGGTCTACCTCGCCCGGGTACGGCGCGACCCCCGCCGCTTCGGCAACGCCGTGCTGCTCGGCCTGGCTCTCGTGCTGCTGACCCTGGCGCTGCTCGCCCGGATCGCCACCGGCAGCGCGCCCGCGCCGCTCGTCGCGGTGATGACCGTGACCGTCCTGCTGCTCGCCCTCGGTGTGTTCGTCCTCGCCTTCCTCCTCATCGCCAACGGCGTGAAGATGGTCCGCAAGGAAGGCCGACGTCCCGCCAACCTGCTCTCGGGACTGGCAGGGCTGGGCATCCTCGGCTGCGTCGCCCTCACTCTGACCGCCGCCGACACCGACTCCCGGCTGGTCTGGCGGATCGCGGGCGCGGCACTCCCGGTGGCGGCGTACGTCTCGTACCTCTTCCTCTCCTTCCTCGTCTACGCCTTCCTCTACACGCGGATGAGAGTCGATCAGGACGTGGACTTCGTCGTCGTCCTCGGCTCCGGCCTGATCGGCGGGTCCCGGGTGCCGCCGCTGTTGGCGAGCAGGCTGGACCGGGCGCGTGCGGTGTACGAGCGGCAGGCCGCGCGGGGTGTTCCCCCGCTGCTGATCACCTCCGGCGGGCAGGGCCCCGACGAGGACCTGCCCGAAGCCCACGCGATGGCCGCCCACCTCATCGCGCACGGCGTCCCCGGGGCCCACGTCGTACGCGAGGACCGCTCACGCACCACCGAGGAGAACCTGTGCTTCAGCAAGGCGATCATGCAGGCACGCAAGCCGGACCACCGGTGCGTCATCGTGACGAACAACTTCCACGTCTTCCGCGCCGCCCTCACGGCTCGGCGCACCGGCCTCGACGGCCATGTCATCGGCTCACCCACCGCCGCCTACTTCTGGCCCAGCGCGACGATCCGGGAGTTCGCCGCGATCTTCCTGCACCACAGGAAGGCCAATCTCACGGTGTGCGCTCTGCTTGCCGTGCTCGGCGTTCTGCTGTCGTCCTGACATCGCAGCCGCCGCCGAGTGCTCGGGAGGCCGAAGAGCGAAGCGTGACAGCTCGGCCTGTCGGCCGATGGGCGGTGCGGGGAATCGGCTCGGGGGCCGAGGCGGGAGGGGCGGGCGGGGCGGGATCGTCGGGGGCATGCAGATCCTCACCGTTCTCGACTTCTCCCTGGCGACACTCGCCGGGCTGTGTTTCGTTCTGTGCGCCGTCGTCAGCGTGGCGGTGGCCCGATGAGCGCGGGGACGCGGGCCGTGACCCGCAAGTCCGTCGCCCTGACCGTCCTCGCGGCCGCCGTGTGCGCCGGCTGCCTCCCCGGAGCCGTGACCGCACGGCCGGGGCCGGAGAAACCAGCAGCCGAGGCCATCTCCTGGGGCCCGTGCGACCGTCCTGACATGCCGGTCCAGAAGGGGGTCCAGTGCGGCAATATCAGGGTTCCCGTCGACTGGGCCGAGCCGCAGTCAGGCACCGTGACGCTGCGGGCCTACCGCTTCAAGGCAGCCGGGCCGTCGAAGAGCAAGGGAACCATCCTCAACTTCCCGGCAGGTCCTGGCCAGACGGGTGACATCGCCTTCGCCTCTCTGCGCAGGCACCTGCCCGGCTACGACCTGATCGCGCTCGACCCGCGCGGCGTGGGTCAAAGCGGCCCGCTGAACTGCGCGACCGACAAGATCCTCAAGATTCCCTACGTCCCCCCGACGGACCCGGGGAAGTTCCGTGCGCTGAAGAAGAACCAGCGCTCGTTCTGGTCGACGTGCGCCACCACCCCCGTTGGCCTGAAGAACCACCTGGACGCCTACAGCAACGCCAGGGACGCCGAAGCCCTCCGCAAAGCCATGCACCTGGACAAGATCAACCTCTACGGGTTCTCGTACGGCACGCTGACCGCGGAACGCTACCTCGGCCTGTACGGAGACCACGTCAACGGCTCCGTCCTCGAAGGCGTGATGAACCCCGCGCAGTCGCGGCGGCAGTTCGTCACCAGCGCGGCCCGCGGCATCGAGGCGATCTTCGACCGGTTCCGCAACTGGTGTGCCGACGAGGCGGCCTGCGCGCTCCACGGCAAGGACGTGGCATCCGTGTTCAGGAAGGCACAGAAGAAGGCCGACGCGGGGCACATCCCCGGCTCGCTGATGACGACGCCCTGGTCGTCCGTGGCGGTCACCCGGTACTTCGAGCTCACGGCCCCGCACAGCTTCAAGGACGCCGCCGACGGCCTCAAGAAGCTGTCGGAGGGCAAGAACCCTATGCCCGGCGACGAGGAAACGGGCCAGGACCAGATGCCGAAGACCTTCCCCTACACGGATCCGATCGTCTGCCCCGACTTCGACCTGTCCGTCAAGAACGTCGACCAGGCTCGACGCGACCTGAAGGCCACCCGCAAGGCGGCCCCCGTCCTCGGATTCTCGACGAACAGCAACAACTACACGTCGATCTGCCTCGCCGGCCCCCGGCCCGCCAAGGGCTCCGGTAAGCCGGTCGCGTCGCGTAGCGCCCACCCCACCATGCTGCTGAGCAACACGCTCGACCCGGCCACCCCCATCGCCTGGGCCAACAGCGTGGCACGCCAGTTCGGGCACAAGGCCGTTCAGGTGCGAACCGACCAGGTCGGCCACGGCGGCGGCCTGGAGAGCCCGGAGACAAGGCGCAAGGTGGTGACCTACCTGGATCAGGTCAACCGGAGCGGACGGTAACCCATCCCGGGCAAGGCGCCTCAGCCGAGGAGGAGCAGGTGAGGAACAGGCCCTGCCGGACGCGTTCGATCTCCTCCTCCTGAAACGGCGGCGTGCCGGTCGGCGGGCTCACCCTCCGGCCGGCATCCTGATCGCCCGACGTCGGGAGAGGCACGATCGCCCCGATGCGGCAGAGGCGGCCCCGAGCGCCGACGGCCGACTGGCCGCGGTCTGCCGCTCCGGGCGCGCACCGCAGCTCTGGGACACCGCCCGCCGCCGCACCCTGCCCGGCGCCTGGGAACAGGCCCACGACAGCTGCGCCGACGATGGCTCACAGCTGGTGTTCGACGGCAGCGGGAGCCGGTTCGCCGCCGTCACCGGCACCGGGGCTCGCGTCTGGGACACCCGGTCGGGCCGCCAGGTGGCCGGACTCGACGGCCGGGGCGTGCGGTCCGCCTCCTTCAGCGGGGACGGGAGCTTCCTGGCGACGGCCGACGGCCAGGAGATACGCGTCTGGCGGCTCACGCCCCCCGGCGCCCCCGTGTTCCGGCACTCCCTGGACAACCAGCACCTGTACGGCGCCCCGGCCTGGGACCCCGACCGCCCCGTCCTGCGCTACCTCGAAGGCGGCACCGTCCACGCCCTCGACCTCGCCGCGGCCGTCACCTCCGCATGGCGCGACCGTCTCCTGGACGACGTGCGGCTGAGCCCCGACGGCCGGACCTACGCCAACGCCGAGCGGTCCGGCACCCGCTACCTGTTCCAGCTGCGCGCCACCGGTGACGGCCACCCGCTGCACACCCTGCCGCCGGTGCCCGTCCCTGTCTCCCGCGACCCCTCCGCGCCGGTCGCACCGGGGGACACCGTGCCCCTGATGGCGTTCAGCTCCGACGGCAGGGTGTTCGCGTACGGCGTCTCCGCGCCCGGTCGGGACGCCGACGCCCGGCGGTTCACGGTCTGGGACCTGCACCGGGACCGCACCCGGAGCACGCTGGACCTGGCAGGCCCAGCGGTCGTATCCATCACTCTCGGACCCGGCGGCGGCACCCTGTACGCCGCCCGCGTCCCGCCCGTCGGCAAGCTGAGCGACGAGGTGTGGGACACCGACCACCAACGCAGGACGGCGGTGCTCACCGGCCTGGCCAGCAGCCTGGCGGTCCGCCCCGACGGGCGGTTGCTCCTCGGCGACGGTCGCGTCGCGCGCCTGCCGTCGGGACGGGTCGGGGACACGACCTCGTCCAGGGCGACGAGGTCGGTGCCCTGGCCTTCGCTCCCGACGGCTCCCTGCTCGCGGCCGGCGACCAGACCGGCCGGGTCGCGCTGTGGGACGGCAATCCGCGCCACCGCGCCGGTGTGCTGCGGAACGTGTTCCCCGCCCCGCTCGGCGAGGCCGCGGAAGCCGTCAGCGCACTCGCCCTCAGCCCTGACGGCCGCACCCTGGCAGTCGGCGGCGACGCGGGCAGCGTCCAGCCGTGGGATGTCGCCACCCGGCAACCCCTCGGTGGTCCGCTCACCACGCCCGGCGAGAGCATCGACTCCCTGGCCTTCGCCCCCGACGGCACGACCCTCTACGCGGGCAGCCCGCACGTCCCGCTGCAGCGGTACGTCGTCGATCCCGAGCGGGCGGTCACCGAGGTGTGCGCCCGCACGGGAAGCACCGGCCTGGCCCGGACTCAGTGGCACACCTACGTGCCGGACGCTCCATACCGCCGGATCTGCGGCGACGCGGCGTCGCCCGGATGACCGCGACCGGCCGGGCGGGCCGGCTGCCTGCGCTGGGTTCGCTCAGAGGCCGCGGTGAGGAGTGAACGAGCGGATCTGGGACGGCTTGGCCCGGTTGAGCGTGGTCTCGAAGCGGGCGTCCCGGTCCTGGAGGGGGAAGTTGGCGCTGCCCCAGGTGGCGTTCCACAGCGCGTCGAAGGCCTTGCCGTTGGTGTTCCTCAGCCGGTCCATGGCGACCAGGTTCGGCCGGTCCCAGTCCTTGACGACCTCAGGGGCTTCGCCCGACTTCGCGAAGCGGAAGGCGTGCGTACCCGGCTCGTCCCGGTGGTAGACGATCTTGGCGCGGTTGCCGGAGCGCTCGATCCGGTTGAACGGCTTGGTGTCGTACTGGCCGTGCGCGGAGGCGGACACGTAGGAGGGCTCCTCCGCGCCGCGCGCCTGCCAGACCACGACGGCCTCCCAGTCGTGGCGGTGCCCGGAGAAGCGGCCCTGGTCCTTCTCGAAGTACAGGGCGTACACGTACGCGCACCAGTTGGGGTCGCACGCGGTCCGGACGTAGGTGTTGGCGCTGCCGACGTACCGGCAGTCCCCGCCGGGGTTCCCGGACGGGTTCAGGCCGCCGTTGAGCTGCCCGTCGGGGCCGACGGCCGACGAGGGGAAGCAGCCGTCGCTGTCGTAGTCGAAGAGCGGCTGGTACTTGTCCTGGAAGGCGGAGGCCTGGTACGGCAGGGCGGCCGGGGCCGCGGCGAAGGCACTGCTCGACAGGCCGACGGTCAGCGCGGCGGCGCTGCCCGCGACGATCACGGCCTTGGCGAGGCGGGACGGTCTTCTGCCCTTGACTGCGTGGGACATGGGGGGTGTTCTCCAGTAGCTCGGTCTGTGCGCCGCGCCGGAATCCGCTGCGACGGACCGAGACTGGCAAACGATGACGAGCAGCCGCCGTCCCTTGCGAAAATTGTTTCCGATGCCGATGCTCGGCTTGTTCGGCAGCCCGTCACCGCGCTGCCGTTGACACCGCGGATCGGAGCGAAACGGTTTGTGGGCCGCCGAACTCCGGCAACCGCATTGCCGTAACGGTAGAAGATCTCCAGACACGCCAAGGGCCCGTCCCTGTTCCCTGGAGAACGGGGACGGGGCCCTACAGCGAGCGTCGCTACTCCGCCTTGATCGCCTGCAACATGTTCAGCCGCGCCGCCCGCCGGGCCGGCCACAGCGCGGCCAGGACGCCGACCGTCGCCGCCAGCAGCAGGAAGACCGCCATCCGGCCCCAGGGCAGGACCAGTTCGTACGTCGCCATCTTCGCGCTCAGCAGCTCCCCGGCCGCCCAGCCGAAGAACACACCGAGCCCGATGCCGAGCACTCCGCCGAGGAGGGAGATCACCAGGGACTCCAGGCGGACCATCCGCTTGGTGCCCTGGCGGTCCAGGCCGATCGCCCGGAGCATGCCGATCTCCTGAGAGCGTTCGAAGACCGACATGGCGAGGGTGTTGACCACGCCGAGGACCGCCACGATCACCGCCATGGCCAGCAGGCCGTAGACCATGTTCAGGACCAGCGTGAACGTCTGTGCGCTCTCGTTCGAGATGTCCTGCTTGTCCTGGATCTTGATCGCCGGGTTGGTGCCGAGGGCCTTCACCAACCGGTCCTTCGTCGCGTCGGACGTGCCGTCGGCGGTCTTCACCATCACCTTCATGACGGCCGGGTCCGGCTCGTGCGGGGCGAGGGTCGCGGTGTCGATCATGATGCCGTTGAGCACACTGTTGCCCTCGTAGACCCCGGCGACCGTCAGCTTCTGCTCCTTGCCGTCCTCGTAGGTGGCCGTGAAGCTCGAACCGGACTGCCAGCCACGGCACTTGGCGGTCTCCTGGTCGACGACGACCCGCGTGCCGCCGACCTTGAGGGAGCCATCCTGGACCTTGAGGTCGGTCACGTCCCCGAGCGCGGCGCCGTTGACACCGGTCAGGGGCTCGCTCACGCCGCGGATCTGGGCGAACGCGCTGACCATCGGGCTGGTGGCGGTGACCCCGTCGGTGCGGGCCAGCTTCTTCTCGACCTGCGGCGACAGCAGGTTGCCGTTCGCCATGGACACCGTGTAGTCGGCGCGGATCGCGGACGCCGCCATCTTGTCGATGCCCTGCTGCAGGCTGTTCGCCATCACCGTCATGCCGGTGATGAGGGCGAGCCCGATCATCAGCGCCGCGGCGGTGGCGGCCGTGCGGCGCGGGTTGCGCGCCGCGTTCTCCCGGGCGAGCTTGCCTGCGATGCCGAAGCCGCGCAGGGCCGGTGCCGCGGCGGCGATCAGCGGGCGGGACAGCAGCGGGGTGAGGATGAAGACGCCGATGAGCAGCAGGACGGCGCCCAGCCCCATCGGGGCCTGCCCGCTGTCGTCGTCCATCGTCGTGGCGGCCAGGACGATCGCGACGCCCACCGCCGAGAGCAGCGCGCCCAGCGTGTTGCGCAGCATCAGCGACTTGGCGCTTGCCTGCGCGTGGATGCTGCTCATCGCCGCCACCGGCGGGATCTTCGCGGCCCTACGGCCCGGCAGCCACGCCGCCAGCATGGTCACCAGGATGCCGACCGCGAGGGCGGTGACGACAGTGCCGGGGGAGACGACGAGCGGCCCGTCGGGGATGGTCTCGCCGAACGAGCCCATCAGCAAGCGCAGTCCGGCGCCGATGCCGACGCCCGCGAGCAGACCGGTGACGGCGGCGACCGCACCCACCACGAATGCCTCGATGAGCACCGACCGCGTCACCTGCCGGCGTGAGGCGCCGACCGCGCGCAGCAGCGCCAGCTCCTTGGTGCGCTGGGCGACCAGCATGGTGAAGGTGTTGGCGATGATGAACGTGCCGACGAACAGCGCGATCGCGGCGAAGCCCAGCAGTACGTTCTTCAGGCCGTCCATCGACTGGGCGATCTGCGCCGCCTCCTGCCTGGCGAGCTCCTGACCAGTGGTGGTCTCGACGAGGTCCCTCGGAAGCGCCTTGTCGAGCTCCGCCTTGAGCGCGGCCTGGCTGACGCCCGGCTTCGCCGTGACGTCGATCTGGTCGTAGGTGCCCGGCTTGGCGAGCAGCTTCTGCGCGGTCGCCGTGTCGAAGAGGGTGAGGCTGCCGCCGGCGGCGACGTTGCCGTCGTCGGTGGTGAAGATGCCGCTGATCGTCGGGGTCAGTACGGGGCCGTCGACGGACAGCCGTACGGTGTCGCCGACCTTGTAGCCGGTGCGCTCGGCCGTCTTGGAGTCGATGAGGACCTCGCCCCGGCCCTTCGGGGCGTGCCCGCCGACCAGCGGGTACCGGGCGTCCTTGGCGCCCCAGTAGTTCGCGCCCCGTGACTCGAAGCCGCTGCCGGCAGGCTTGCCGTCCTTGCCGGCGAGGGCGGTGAAGCCGCTGACGACCCCGATGGCCTGCCCGGCCCCGGGCACCCGGGCGCTGTCGTGGAGCACCGCCCGGGTCAGCTCGGGCCGCCGGCCCGCTGCGTCGCTCCGGTACTTCGGCTGTATGGCGACGTCGACCTGGCCGAAGCCCTTGGCGGAACTCTTCTGGTACGCGTCGGAGATGGTGTTGGTGAAGACCAGGGTGCCGGAGACGAACGCGACGCCGAGCATCACGGCGAGGACGGTCATCAGGAGCCGGGCCTTGTGCGCGAGCACGTTGCGCAGGGCGGTACGGAACATCAGCTGGTGCGGCCCTTCGCGTCGAACTCGGGGGTCTGGGGCCGCGCGGCGGAGCCGCTGGTGTTACCGCCCCCAGAAAAACGCAGCATGAAGTCGAGCACGTTGTCCGCCGTCGGCCGGTACATCTCGTCGACGATCCGTCCGTCCGCGAGGAACACCACCCGGTCCGCGTACGACGCCGCCACCGGGTCGTGGGTCACCATCACCACCGTCTGGCCCAACTCCCGTACGGAGTCGCGCAAGAAACCCAGCACCTCGGCGCCGGACCGCGAGTCGAGGTTTCCGGTGGGCTCGTCGCCGAAGACGATCTCGGGCCGGGAGGCCAGCGCGCGGGCCACGGCGACGCGCTGCTGCTGGCCGCCGGAGAGCTGGGAGGGCCGGTGGCCGAGCCGGTCCGCCAGGCCGACCATCCGGATGACGGAGTCCAGCCACTGCTGGTCCGGCTTGCGGCCCGCGATGTCCATCGGGAGGGTGATGTTCTCCAACGCGGTCAGGGTCGGCAGCAGGTTGAACGCCTGGAAGATGAAGCCGATCTTGTCCCGGCGCAGCTTGGTCAGCTGCTTGTCCTTCAGGGAGCCCAGCTCGGTCTCGCCGATGCGCACGGACCCGGAGGAGAACGTGTCGAGGCCGGCCACGCAGTGCATCAGGGTCGACTTGCCGGAGCCGGAGGGGCCCATGATCGCGGTGAACTCGGCCTGCCGGAAGTCGACGGAGACCTGGTCCAGGGCGACCACCTGGGTCTCACCCTGTCCGTAGATCTTCGACAGATCCGTGGCGCGCGCGGCCACGGTGGTGGCCCGGTCGGCGAGGGATGCGGTGGTCACGGGACGGTGCTCCTGCCAGGACGAGGGGGTGTACGAGCTCATCGGGCCGCCTCCGTCGTGACGAGGGCGCACAGGACGAAGCACAGCCCGGCGAGCGCCGCCAGGGTGAGGCGGAGAACAGTGGGGATCTGCATGCTGTCGACGATCCCGCCGCAGCGCGCCGCCCGTCCTCGGCCACCAGGCCGGTACCGGGCGGCCGACATCGGCCTGCAGGCCGACCCCGCGGCGTTTCGGTCGAACGAGAGAGCGCCCGGAGTGTGATCACCCCGGGCGCTTGCTCTTCTGCCACCGGCAGGAACAGCTTCTGTGTCAGTTGACGGTGACGTGTATCGGGTCGGACTCGGTCGAGCCCCCCGCGTTGGTGAGGACCACCTTCAGGCTGTGGGTGCCCGTCGCCACTCCTGACAGGGTCACCTGAGGGGACTGGGCGTTCGGCGTGTTGGCGGTCAACGGCCCCTTGCCGACGACCGCACCGTCGAGCAGGAAGGTGTAGGAGGTGGCGTTCGTGCCCCACCACATGTTCGCCGTGGCGGTGAAGGTGCCGTCCTTGTCCCAGTTGTCGTGGCTGACCACAGGCTTGCCCGGCACCGCATCTGTGACCGTGACGGTCGTCGTGGTGGTGGCGGTGGTGCCGTTCGAGTTGATCAGTTCGGCCCGATACTCATAGGTTCCGTTGGGCTTGTCCGTGAACTCGGTCTCGACCGACTGAGAAGTGCCGCTGACCGTGTCGGGCACCCGCGCGGAGATGAGCGTGTCGTTCTCGTACAGGCGGTAGAAGCTGCCCGGGGTTCCGTGCCAGAGGTTCATCACGACGCTGTAATTGCCGTCGTGGAGGCCGTGCGTCCATCCACTGGTGTTCGTGAGGGTGCCGGCGCCCGGAGCCGAGGTGCCGGCGACGAAGCTCCGCAGGGCGTCCCGGGTGGCGAAGTAGGCTGGCTTGGGGTTGTAGTCCTCGTCGAACATGAGCGGCTTCGCGCCCGGCAGCCAGGTGAAGGCGTGTTTGTCGGTGAAGCCCCAGAAGCTGATGTCCCGGATTCCGGCGGCCAGCGCCTCGGCGACGACGTCGCCGTAGATCTGCGTCTGCTGCTCGACGTCGTAGGTGTGCACGTCGAGTTCGGTGATGGCGACGTCGAGTCCGAGTGCCTGGTAGGAGTTCGCCATCTCGGTGATGACCCCCGGCTCGGGCCCCGCCTGCGTCTCGTGCATCTCGAAACCCACCCCGTGGATGGGCACACCGTCGGCGACCAGGCCGGCAACGAGGTCGTAGAGCTCCTGGCGCTTCGCCGGATAGAACTCCACCAACGACTCGTTGATGAACAGCTTCGCCTCGGGATCGGCGGCGTGCGCGATGCGGAACGTTTCCGCGATGTAGTCCGCGCCGAGGACGTCGTAGAAGTGGTTCTGCACCAGGCCGGTTCCGCCGAAGTTCGAGAACGGCTCGGTCACGACGTCCCACCGGTCCATTTTTCCTGCGTAACGATCCATGATCGTGTCGAAGTGGGTTCTCATGACCGCGCGGAGCTCATCCGGGTCGGTGGTCTCGGTCACGTAGTCAGGGTTGCAGCAGCCTGAGATGAGGCCGTGACCCTTGACCACCATGTCGTTGTCTTCCGCGAAGTCCACGAGCCGGTCAAGGCCCGCGAACTTGAAATCGCCTTTCTCGGGTTGGACGAAGTTCCACTTGAGCTCGTTCTCGGGCGACAGGCTGTTGAACTGTTCCGCGAGGACCTCGCGGAACCGGGGTTCGTCGAGGTAGTTGGGGTTGATCGCCCCGGAACCCATGAGGATTCCCTCGTCCGCGGCGAGTTCGCGGAGGGTGGCGCCTGAGTCGGCTACGGCATCGGCGACCGGGATGACGGCAGTCGCGAGTCCTATGGTGGCGGTGGCGAGCGCCGCAATGGTGCGGTGCATTCTCATCGAATCGCGCCTCGCATTCATGGGTGATGGATGACCTGGGGGTGAAGCGTCGCCATACGGCCCTTCTTCAGGCCCGGTGTTGAGCAGGGTCCAACGAGCCCGGCCCGGTCATCTCACTGATGGGCGAGGACCGGGATGACCTTCGTTGCGCAGAGCTGGGCGAACCAGTGCGCGCTCAGCTTCGGAATGCGCTCCTGGGTGTCGTAGTCGACGCGGACGATGCCGAATCGGGGGCCGTAGCCCTCGGCCCATTCGAAGTTGTCGAGCAGCGACCACACCAGATACCCGACGACGTTCGCGCCTCTCTCCCGAGCCCGATGAGTCGCCGTCACGTGATCGATGAGAAACTGCGTCCGGTCGTGATCGAAGACCGCACGCTGACCGTTGGATTCGCTGACCCCGTCCGCGAACGCCGCGCCGTTCTCCATCACCATGACGGGAAGGTCGGGAAACTCCTTCGACAGGGCGACCAGGTGGTCTTCCAGCCCTCGTGGCTCGATTCCCCAATCCATCGCCGTTCGCCCCAGATCGTCGCGGCGAACGAACTCGATGCGCTCCGAGCCCGGGAAAGGCGTGCCGCCAGTGGCTTCGGTTGCGGGATCGAAGTCCTGCTTCAGGCGTACATGCATGACCTCGTAGTAGTTGACCCCGAGCAGGTCGATCGGCTGATGGCAGATCTCCAGGTCGCCCGGGAGTACGAAGCTCCAGTCGGTGAAGGTACGGGTGTCGTCAAGGAGATCGGCGGGGTAATCCCCGCGGAGCATCGGCCCCGTGAACACGCGGTTGGCCACGGCATCGAAACGGCGTGCGGCCTCGGCGTCCTCCGGGGTCTCGGCTTCGATACGGAAGATGTTCAGCACGACGGAAATCCGAGCGTCGGGGTTCGTCACGGTGCGCCGGAGTGCTGCAACCGCGAGCCCGTGCGAAAGATTCAGATGGTGCGCGGCCTTCAGCGCATCCGCGTGACTCTTCACGCCGGGTGCGAACACCCCGCTGCCGTACCCGGCGAACGAGTTGTTCCACGGCTCGTTGTGCGTCGACCAGATGGCGACCCGGTCTCCGAGGGCCGCGCCCACGATCTGCGCGTACCTCTCGAAGGCGAACGCGGTCTCGCGCCCCCGCCAGCCGCCGTAGCGATCCTCCAGCGCTTGGGGGAGATCCCAGTGGTTGAGCGTCACGATCGGCTTGATCCCGCGTGCGAGCAGGCCGTCGACGAGCCGCGAGTAGAACGCCAGTCCCTCCGGGTTGACCGCGCCCTCGCCCGTGGGCATCACCCGCGGCCAGGAGATGGAGAACCGGTAGGCGTCGAGGTTGAGGGAGGCCATCAGGTCGAGATCGGACTCGACGTGGTGGTAGTGGTCCGCGGCGACATCACCAGTCGCACCGTGGGCGGTCTTCCCCGGGGTGTGGCTGAAGGTGTCCCAGATGGACGGCCCTCGTCCGCCCTCCCTTGCGCCACCCTCGATCTGATAAGCGGCGGTCGCGGCGCCGAGGACGAAGTCCGGCGGGAACGTCAGGTGCCCGGAGTCGATCGAGTTGCCGTACATGGATCAGCCTCTCTGGTGACGTGGCGCCAAAACCTATCAGCTGAAATGTAATCGGCACAGGGGCAGCGCGAACTCCGTCGCCTCGTGGACAGAGGGCCCTTGATCGTGTGCCAGAGGGTGTTGGGGAGCGCAGTGATCGACGAAGCGTGACGCCGGCCGATGGAAAGGCGGGGCGTTGGAGACCGCCTGCAGGCGGAGACGCATGAGGTTCTTCGGCGCCCCTTGCGGGACTCCGGGCTCGACGTCGCCTTCATGCCCGCGTTCGTCGATCACGACCGGTTCGAGCAGAACTCAGTCGGAGTCGTCGCCATCCTGCCGATCAGAGCCTTCAGAGGCCGATTGCTGTGACCAGTGCGCCCGGGCAGCCGCCACGAGGCGCCAATAGGCGTCGACTGCGGCGACGACGTCGATGTCGTCCCGATACCGCCGCTGCAGCTGCAGCCCGTCCTGTACGGCGATCCCGAGGGTGGCGATCATCTCCGGGCTCACTCCCATCGGGGCGTTCTCGGAAGCCTCGGGGCCGGGATCGAGCGTCTGCGTCTGGGCCGAGCGGTAGTGCTCGACGAAGTACTTGTGCGCCGGGTGATCGCGGTAGATCGCCTCGGCGGCCAGGATGATGTACAGGGACGTCAGCCCCTCGTGTTCCGCGGAGTGGCGCGCGACCTCTTTCGACCGGGTCGGCACGTCGGTGGCCTGGAGCTCCGACAGATACTCGGCGACTGACGAGTCACGCAGGTTGAGCACTTCGACCAGGAGTTCTTCCTTGTCGGCGAAGTGGTGGAGGACCCCTGTCTGCGTGAGGCCCATCCGCCTCGCGAGCTCACGCATCGACGAGTGCGTGTACCCGGCCTCGGCAAAGAGCTCGGCTGCAGCGGCGATGATCTCCCGGCGGCGCTGGAGCCCTTTGCGATAGGGGCCGCGAGGCCCGTTGCGTTCCGCCATCCCCTCAAGATACCGGGGCGTGACGTCGTGACCGACCCGGGCGAGGGCGAGACGACGAGAACCGGACGAAAACTTGTCAGGTGAACTGTATTGCGGGATACTCGCCGCCACCGCGACATCCGGGACGACACCCCAGCCGGGGAAGCTGCAGCGTGAAACGACCTTCGGGCGAAAGGCTCTCGTGCACCTCGCGGGAGCGCACAGCGGCCGGGCCGCCTGCCATGTCGCCGCGGAACCGAGGCGCGCCGCCTGGACAAAGGAGTACAGATGCGATTCCCCCGAAGGTCCCTCGCTGTGCTTGCGGCGGTCGCGCTGACCGCCCTCGCCGCTGGGTGCGGAGCCGGCGACGAGGGCAGCGCCGACGGCAAGATCACTCTCAACATCTCGACGTTCAGCGAATGGGGATACGGCGACCTGCTGAAGGAGTACCAGAAGCTCCACCCGGAGATCACGGTCAAGCACAACCGCTTCGCCACGAGCGACGAGGCCAAGGAGCAGTTCCAGACCGCCCTCGGCGCCGGCTCGGGCCTCGCCGATGTCGTCGGTGTGGACAACAGCTGGATGCCGCAGATCCGCAAGTACCCGGACAACTTCGTGGACCTCTCCTCACCGAAGGTCGAGGGCCGTTGGAAGGACTGGACCACCAAGCTCGCCACCACGGACGACGGAAAGCTGCTCGGGTACGCGACGGACATAGGCCCGCAGACCATCGCCTACCGCGCCGACCTGTTCAAGGCGGCCGGGCTGCCGACCGACCGCAAGGCGGTCGCCGAACTCTTCGGGGGCGACGACGCGACGTGGGACGACTTCTTCGCCGTCGGAGAGAAGTTCATGGCCGCCAAGACCGGCCCGGCGTTCTACGACGCGTCGGCCTCGGTCGCGACCAGCTGGGCCGACCAGTACGAAGTGCTCTGGGAAGACCCCAAGACCGACGACATCATCGCGGGTGAGAACAAGGATCTCCGGAACATCTACGACACGGTGACGTCGCACGAGGACTTGTCGGCTCACCTGGCGCGGTTCAGCGAGGACTGGGTGAGCGCCTTCCAGAAGGACAAGTTCGCGGTCATGCTCGCACCGTCGTGGATGCTCGGCGTCATCAAGGGCAACGCGGCCGGGGTCAAGGGATGGGATGTCGCCGACGTCTACCCCAACGGCGGTGTCAACAGCGGCGGGTCGTACCTCACCGTGCCGACCCAGTCGAAGCACCCCAAGGAGGCGCAGGCGCTCGCGGAGTGGCTGACCGCCCCCGAGCAGCAGCTGAAGGCGTTCAAGGCGACGGGCAACTTCCCCAGCCAGGTCAAGGCCCAGAACAGCCCCGAGCTGCAGAAGGTGACCGACCCCTTCTTCCACGACGCGCCCGTGGGGAAGTTCCTCACCGCCCGTGCTTCCGCCATCAAGACGATCCCGTACAAGGGTGAGAACTACTTCGCGATCACAGCGGCGTTCAACGACGCGATCAATCGTGTCTCCGTCGACAAGACCCACTCCGCGAAGGAGTCGTGGGACATGTTCGTCGACGGGCTGGACGCGCTGAAGTGAGCAGCGCGTCCGCCAACCCGGGGGCGCCCGTCGCGGCGGGCGTCCCCGAGTCACCACCGAAGGAAGAGCCCATGGCCCATCCGGCAGTGAGCGCGTCGACCCGTGCGGACGCCTCCCCTCCACGACCTCCTTCCCGCTGGCGTCAGCGTCTGGGTCGCTGGGACATGAAGGCGTCGCCGTACGCCTACATCTCACCGTTCTTCATCCTGTTCGGGATCGTCGGCCTCTTCCCGCTGCTGTACACCGCCTACGTCTCGCTGCACGACTGGGACCTCATCGGCGGTCAGGGCGACTTCGTGGGGCTGGACAACTTCACCTTCGTCCTGGAACAGCCGGTCTTCTGGGACTCCATGGGCAACACCGTCAGCATCTTCCTGCTGTCGACTGTCCCCCAGGTCGCCCTCGCGCTCGTACTGGCCAGCCTCCTGCACGCGAACATCCGCGCGCGCACCTTCTGGCGCATGGGGGTGCTGCTGCCGTACGTCATCGCGCCGGTCGCCGTGTCGCTCATCTTCTCGCGCATGTTCGCGGATCAGTCCGGCCTGGTCAACGCGCTGCTTGAGCAACTGGGGATGGACCCGATCGGCTGGCATCGAGACAGCCTGCCGGCGCACATCGTCATCGCCAACATGGTCAACTTCCGGTGGACCGGCTTCAACACGCTCGTGCTGCTGGCCGCCATGCAGGCGATCTCCCGTGACCTGTACGAAGCGGCGATCCTCGACGGCGCGGGCCGGGTACGGCAGTTCTTCTCCGTCACGGTGCCCTCCGTACGCCCGACGATCATCTTCGTCGTGATCACGTCCACGATCGGCGGCCTGCAGATCTTCGACGAGCCACGCCTGTACGACACACAGGGGCTCGGTGGCAGCTCGGGGCAGTGGAAAACGATCACTCTGTACCTGTACGAACTCGGCTGGAACCAGCAGCGGCTGGGCCGCGCCGCGGCGGTGGCGTGGCTGCTCTTCCTGCTGATCATCGTGTTCGCAGTGGTCAGCAACTGGCTGTCGCGCCGCATCGCCTCCGGCGACGACCCGGTGACTGTCCCCCGAAAGGCGCGCCGCGCCGCCCGGCGAGACGCACGCCGGGCGGCAGCCCCTGCGCCCGCCTCCTCCGCACCGTCCGGTGACACGCCCGGGAGCAGCACGTGACCACTCCTTCCGTCCCGTACATCGAGCAGACATCCGGCCGAGGCGCCGCCCGAGCGGCGCGCCGCCGTCGCGACCGGGACCACGGTGCCGTGCGCCGGCCCGGACGGATGACCTACGTCATCCTTACCGTGGTCGCGCTGATTTCGATCTTCCCGCTCTACTACACACTCCTGCTCGCGTCCTCGACATCGGCGGAGGTCGCGCAGAACCCGATCCCCTCGCCCATCCCGGGCGGGCATCTGGGCGACAACCTCGTACGCGTCTTTGATTCGGACATCGATCTGCCGCGCGCGCTCTGGAATTCCGTCGTCGTCTCGGTGACGACGGCGCTCGCGGTCGTGTTCCTGTCCACGCTGGCGGGCTTCGCCTTCGCGAAGCTCCGGTTCAAAGGGCGGGCCGGTCTGCTCGCCTTCGTCGTGGCCACCATGGCCGTCCCGACACAGCTGGGCGTCGTGCCGCTGTTCATCGTCATGCGCGAGCTGGGACTGACGGGCAGCCTGTGGGCAGTGATCATCCCCGGCGTCGCGTCCGCCTTCGGAGTGTTCTGGATGACCCAGTATCTTCAGGCGGCCCTGCCCTACGAGCTCATCGAAGCCGCCCGCATCGACGGCGCCTCGACCTTCCGGATCTTCCGGTCCATCGTCCTGCCTGCCGCCAGGCCCGCGGCCGCGATGCTGGGCCTGTTCACCTTCATCGGAGCCTGGACCAACTTCTTCTGGCCGTCGATCGTCCTCGGCACGACCAACCCGACACTGCCCGTCGCGCTGCAACTGCTGCAAGCCGGGTTCTTCAAGGACATCCCCCTCATCATGACCGGCGTGCTGGTGTCGGTGGTGCCGCTGCTGGCGCTGTTCGCCGTCCTCGGCAAGCAACTCGTCGCCGGCGTCATGCAGGGAGCCATCAAGGGATGACGCCGCTCGCCGCAGCGCCCGTCCGGACCGTATCGCGCCGCGGTGCGCTGCCACTGCGTCCCAGCCCCGACCATGCGGAGGCCCGTGCCGAGGCCCCGGAGACGAACCTGAGAGGAACCACCGACCCCCCATGCACGCGACGACCGCACCGCACAGCACCGGATTCCGCGATCTCAACGGCAACGGCCGCATGGACCCGTACGAGGACCCACGGCTCGGCCCCGAGGAACGCACCGAGGACCTGCTGTCCCGGCTCTCGCTCGAAGAAAAGGTCGGTCTGCTCTTCCACACGGTCATCGAGATCGGCCCGGACGGCACGGTCCTCGAAGAGCCCGGCGCGATCAGCAAGTCGCCCACCAGCGAGGTGATCATCGGCAGGGCGATGAACCACTTCAACGTGCACCGCATCGATGACGCCCGGTCGGCCGCACGATGGAACAACGCGATCCAACGGCTCGCGGAGAAGACTCCGCACGGCATCCCGGTGACGATATCCACCGACCCGCGACACGGGTTCCTGGAGAACGTGGGGGCGTCGTTCACCGCGGGCCCGTTCTCGCAGTGGCCCGACGGGCTCGGCCTCGCGGCGCTGCGGGACCCGGACGTCGTACGGGAGTTCGCACGCCGGGCGCGCGACGAGTACCGCGCTGTGGGGATCCGCATGGCGCTGCACCCCCAGGTGGACCTCGCCAGCGAGCCCAGGTGGGCACGCCAGCTCCAGACCTTCGGCGCCGACACCGATCTCGTGGTGGCGTACACACGCGCGTATCTGGAGGGGTTCCAGGGCCCGACCCTGGACTCGACGAGCGTCGCCTGCGTCACCAAGCACTTCCCCGGCGCCGGCGCGCAGTTGGACGGCGAGGACGCGCACTTCCCGTACGGTCGCGAGCAGGTCTACCCGGGCGGGGCGTTCGGCGAGCACCTTCGACCGTTCGTGGCCGCCATCGAGCACGACACCGCCGCGATCATGCCCTACTACGGGATGCCGGTCGGGCTCGACATCGACGGAGAACCGATCGAGGAGGTCGGGTTCGGGTACAACAGGCAGATCCTCACCGGGCTGCTGCGAGAGCGGCTCGGGTACGACGGCCTGATCATCACGGACTGGGAGCTGGTGAACGACAACCTCGTCGGAGACCAGGTCCTGCCCGCCCGCGCGTGGGGAGTCGAGGAGCTCGACGCCCGCCGGCGCCTGGTCAAGATCCTCAACGCCGGCGCGGACCAGTTCGGCGGCGAACAGTGCACCGACCTGCTGCTCGAGCTGGTACGGGACGGCGTCGTCGCGGAGAGCAGAATCGACGAGTCGGCGCGCCGCGTCCTGCTGGTCAAGTTCCGGCTCGGCCTCTTCGACGACCCTTTCGTCGACGAGGATGCCGCCGGGGCCGTCGTGGGCAACGCCGAGACCCGGCGGATCGCGCTGGAAACGCAGTCCCGATCGGTCACCGTGCTCAAGAACGCCGTCGTCCATGGCGAGCCGCTGCTCCCCCTCGACCGGAACGCGCGCGTGTACGCGGAGGGTGTCGATCCGGACGCCCTCGCCCGGGCCGTCACCCCCGCGGCCACCCCGCAGGAGGCGGACCTGGCCATCGTGCGCATCGACGCACCCTTCGAGCCACGGGACGACCTGTTCCTGGAGTCGTACTTCCACCAGGGGTCTCTCGAACTGCCCCCCGGCCTGGTGCACCGACTGCGCATGATCGCCCAGCAGGCCCCGCTCATCGTGGACGTCGCCCTGGACCGCCCCGCCATCCTCACCCCGCTCATCGACGCGCTCGCCGGCCTCACCGTCACCTTCGGCGTCTCGGACGACGCACTGCTCGCCGCACTCACCGGCCGCATCGCCCCCCGGGGCAGACTCCCCGTCGAGTTGCCGCGCTCGATGCAGGCCGTGCGGGAGTCCGCGCCCGACGTGCCGGCGAACACCGCGGATCCGCTGTTCCCCCTGGGATCGGGGCTCGACATCTGATGACCGGTTCAGAGCAGGAATTCGTACCGAAGGAACAGGCCATGACCGACGCACGTTCCCGCGCTGCCGAGTTGCTCGGTCGGATGACCATGCGGGAGAAGGTCGCCCAACTGACGTCGCTCACACCGACGATGCTCTTCGACGCGAAGGGCATCCGCCCGGATGTCGCCGCGGCCAAGCTCGCGAACGGCATCGGCTACATCGAGCCGCACCTGGGCGGCTTCCCGACCGACGCGGCCGAACTCGCCCGGCTCAACAACGCGGTGCAGCGCCACCTCGTGCAGAACACCCGCCTCGGCATTCCGGCGATCATGCACATCGAGGCGCTCAACGGCGTCAACGCTCCCACCTTCACTTCCTTCCCCACGGCGATCGGTCTCGCGGCCACGTGGGACACCGCCGGGGTGGGCGAGATGGCCGCACTGATGCGCCGGCAGATGCGATCCGTGGGCCTGCACCACGCCCTCTCCCCGCTGCTCGACGTCGCCCGCGACGCGCGATGGGGCCGCGTACACGAGACCTACGGCGAGGATCCGTACCTGGTCAGCGCGCTCGGGGTGTCCTTCGTACGCGATCTGCAGGGCGAGTCGCTCGTGGACGGCGTCATCGCCACCGGCAAGCACTTCCTCGGGTACGCCATGAGCGAGGGCGGTCTCAACATGGCGACCGTACCGATGGGAGCGCGCGAGCTGCGGGAGGTGTACGCGCGCCCCTTCGCCGCCGCCATCCAGCTCGCGGGCCTCGGCTCGATCATGAACTCGCTCGCCGACTGGGACGGAGTGCCCGCTGCCGCCGACCCCCGCCTGTTCCGTGAGATGCTGCGCGACCAGCTCGGCTTCGACGGCACCGTCGTGTCGGACTGGCTCTCGATCGAAAACCTCGTGACACATCACCGCGCCGCGCGCGACGCACGTGAGGCGGCCGTGCTGGGCCTGCGGGCCGGGATCGATGTGGAGCTGCCCGAGCCGTTCGGCTACGGGGACAGCCTCATCGAGGCCGTCCGCGTCGGCGAGATCCCGGAAACGACCGTCGACGAGTCGGTGCTGCGGGTGCTGACCCACAAGTTCCAGCTGGGCCTGTTCGAGAACCCGTACGTGGAGACCGACCCCGTCGCCATCATGTCCCTGGCGCATGAGGGACGCGACCTCTCCCTGCGCCTGGCGCGCGAGTCCGTCACCCTGCTCAAGAACGCCGGCGGGGTGCTCCCGCTCGGCGGCGCTCCACGCATCGCCGTCATCGGGCCGCACGCCGACCGGATCGGCGCGGCCTTCGCCCCCTACACCTTCCCCTCCTCCATCGCGCTCACCCGGGCATTGCTGAACGGCGCGACCAGCTCGATGGTCGGCGTCGACGACATCGACACCTTCGGCCCCGACGACGCCTATGTGCGGCAGGAGATCGGGGACCTGCTCGCGATGGACGAGGACGAGTTCGCCCACACGCGGTACGGCGCCGTCTCCCTCGCGGACGCCCTGCGCGCCGCGCTGCCCGACGCGGAGATCCTCGTCGCCGCAGGATGCGGCATCACGGACGGGGCCGAGGAGATGCGCGCCGCCGTCGAGGCCGCGCGTGACGCCGACATCGTGGTCCTGGCGCTCGGCGGCCTGGCCCGGTGGTTCTTCAGCGAACGGACGGAGGGCGAGGGCGCGGACACCGCCGATGTGCGACTGCCGGAGGTACAGCGCCGGCTTGTGCACGAGATCGCCGCGCTCGACAAGGCAACCGTCGGCGTGATCTTCTCCGGCCGTCCCGTCGCCCTCGGTGACGTCGAGCCCGAGCTCGACGCGATCCTTCTCGGCTACTACGGCTCGCAGTTCGGCACACGCGCGGTGGCGGACATCCTGACCGGCGTCGCCGAGCCGCAGGGACGCCTGCCCTACACGATCCCCCGCTCCAGCGGACAGGTCCCCATCCACTCCGGCCAGCGGTTCGGCAGCGGGTACCGCCGCCGCGAAGGCGACCCGCACGGCGGGTACGTGGACGAGTCCGCGGCACCGCTCTATCCGTTCGGCCACGGCCTGACGTACACACGTTTCGTCTACTCCGACCTCAATCCGAGCAGCACAACGGTCGCACCCGACGGCACGGTCGACATCACCGTCACCGTCGAGAACGCCGGCGACCGCCCGGGCGTGGAGCTCGTCCAGCTCTACGTCGAGGACGATGCCCCCGGTATCTCGCGGCCGGCACTCCAACTCGCGGGGTTCCACCGGCTGGAACTTCAGCCAGGAGGTAAGGCGACGGTGACGTTCGCATTGGAGCTTCCTCTGTTGGCCTACCTGTCCCCGGACGACAGGTGGGTCGTGGACCCGGGACCGATGTGGATCTCCGTCGGCTCGTCGTCGAGCGACCTTCCCGTGCGCACCCGTCTGGACGTCGTCGGTGACACCGCCGACGTCACACAGCGGAGGGTCTACCTGACCCACTCCACCCACGACGCCGGACTGCTCTGAACGAGAATGCCCTCCGCCGGCCATCGGGCGGGTCTGCGCCGAAGGCGGCCTTGCAGGCGTGGCTGAGAGGGGTGGTCATCGCCGGACACCGCGTGCCCTGCGGGCCGCCCGGACGCGTCTTGTACGCCGGGGCATGACCACCAGTCACGAAAGTCTTTCGGAAACGGGCTCGTGACATGGCGGCGCCGCGTCCCAATACTGCCCGGAAGGCAATTGCCGAACGTCGCCACGTTCGAAGGAAACGCAATGAGAAAACCACAGGCCCGGAGGGCTCTCTCGGCAGCGACAGCCATGGGCGTCGGCGTGGCATTCGCCGTCGCCTCCGCCGGGAGTGCGGCGGCCTATCAGCCGACCCCGTCGAATATGTACGTGGCGGGCAATCCCGCCGCGTGCAACAAGAATCCCTGCGTCCTCTACCCGAAGTCGGCGCAGCTTCCGAGCGGCCGGATCGTGGCGACGTTCGAGAACAGCCAGACCGACCCGGTGGGGCAGACGCTCCCCGTCTACAAGAGCGACGACGACGGCACGACCTGGCAGAAGCTGGCCGATGTGAAACCTCCGGCCGCACTGTCCAGCGACCCGCAGTACGCCAAGTACACGAGCAACTGGACCAACGCGTACCCGTACACGCTCCCGCAGGACGTCGGTGATCTGAAGGCCGGCACGCTGCTGCTCGCGAGCATCGTCTCGGGCGACGACTCCTACTACCGGGAGCAGAAGGCCGCCGACCCGACGTGGACGCCGACCGGTGACGGCGACCGCAAGGACGTCGCGCTCGCCCTGTACGCCAGCACTGATGACGGCGCGACCTGGAGCTTCGAGAACATCATCGCCGCCGGCGGGTGGCAGGGCGGCAGCGCGGGAAGCATCGGACGGGTGTCCCGGGCCAACACCGCGGCACAGGTCGACCCGATATGGGAGCCGCACCTGCTGGCCCGGGGCGGCAAGCTGATCGCCTACTACTCCGACGAGAACGACTACCTCGGTTACGACACCGCCACCGGCGTGCCGACCCTGGACCCGGACAACGCGACGGCGGCGGACTCCGGCGGCCAGGTCCTCGTGCACCGGACCTGGGACGGCACCAGCACGTCCTGGAGCCGGCCGGTCGTCGACGTGCCCGGCCTCACCGTGGACCGGGGCAACGGCAAGACGGAGATCGGCGGCGGACGCCCCGGCATGACAACGGTCGCGCCGACCACCGACGGCAAGTGGATCATGACGTACGAGTACTGGGGAGGCGGCACCGACGTCCGGTACAAGATCGCGGACGATCCGCTGAAGTTCTACGCGGCCGCCGACCACCCGATCACCGACCTGCCGGTACCGGCGGGGGGCCACACGCTCGCCACCGGCGGCAGCCCGGTGCTGCTGCCGATGCCGGACGGGCGGATCGTGTACAACGCCGCCGGCAGCGGCAACGTGTGGGTGAACGAGTCCGGCCGCAGCGACGGCACCTGGAAGGAGTACCAGACGACGCTGCCCGCCGGGTACAGCCGCAACCTGCAGTACGTCGAGGGCACCGGGCGCGTCCTCGTCCTCCAGGCCTCCTGGAGCGGCAACAGCGTCGGGCCCGTGCGCTACGGCGAGGTCGACCTCGGCCACTCCGACGGCGCCTACTACACCCTGGTCAACCGCCTGACCGGGCAGGCCCTCGCCCCCGACGCCGGCAAGACGCAGGACGCGAACCTCACCGGCGACGTCCCCGACCTCGTCCTCAGACCCCGAAACGCGGCCGACGACACCCAGCGCTGGCACCTGACGGACAAGGGCTCCGACGTGACCCTGCTCAACAAGGCCGGCGGCCGCGCGGCCGGCATCTGGACCGGCAGCGCGACCGCCGGGCAGCGCCTCGCCCAGTGGGTCGACGACAACGCCACCGACAAGCGGTGGACCCTCGTGCCCTCGACCGACGGGTACTACAAGGTCCGGTCGGTGCGGAACACCAGCCTGTACATGACGGGCGCGACGCAGAACGGCCCCGTCGACGTGGAACCGGCGATCGACGCGTCCGCGAACCCCGCGGCGGACGACGCGCAGGAATGGCAGCTCGTGCAGGAGCCGGCGGCGAAGAACCCCTTCACGCTGAAGGGCGCCAACTCTGCCCGCTGCCTCGACGTGCCGAACGGACAGACGGGCGTGCAGGTCCAGATCTGGGACTGCGTCGGCAACCAGAACCAGACGATCACCGCGACCGACGCGGGCGAGCTGCGCGTCCTCGGCAACTGCCTCGCCGCGGCCGGTGACGGCACCACCCCCGGCACCCAGCTGATCCTGTGGCCCTGCAACGGCAAGTCCAGCCAGAAGTGGTGGCTGCGCCTCGACGGGTCCGTCGTCAACCGCTCCAACGGCCTCGCCATCGACGTCGCCGGCTGGGCGACGGCCAACGGGTCGAAGGCGCAGCTGTGGACGGCTCTCGGCAACGCCACCCAGAGGTGGAGCCGGAACTGAGTCCGGGCCACCGGGCGCCGGAGGGTTGTCCCTCCGGCGCCCGGTGCTGTTGGCTTGCGGCGGGATTCCAGGTCGAGGACGAGGGACGTGACCGTACAGGACAAGGGGCAGCTGGACGCGCAGTACGGGCTGCTGACCGATATCGCACAGGAGGCGGGCGTGTCGCTCAGCACCGTCTCCAAGGTGGTGCACCGGCGCCGCGACGTCGGCGCGGCGACCCGCGCCCGGGTCGAGGAGCTGCTGGCGCGCCACGGATACGTCCGCCCGTGGGAACGCGACCACAGGGAGCCGCGGCAGATCATCACCGTCTTCCGGGACCTGTCGGGCCCGTACACCCTGGAGGTCGTACGCGGCATCGTGGACGCGGCGGGCGAGCTCGGCGTGGACGTGGTGACCGGCACCACCGGCCGGCGTTCCATCTCGCAGTGGCTCGAGGAATGTGTGGCGCTCGGCGCGGCCGGGCTGATCATCGTGATCTCGATGCTGGCGGAGGAGGACCAGCGGCGCATCGTCGAGCAGCGGCTGCCGGTGGTGCTGGTGGACCCGCTCAGCGCGCCGTCGCCGGAGATCCCGAGCATCGGCGTGACCAACTGGAGCGGGGCCCGGGACGCCGTGCAGCACCTGCTCGGCCTGGGACACACCCGGATCGGCATGGTCGCGGGCCGCTCCCACTCGCTGGCGGGGGCGGCCCGCCTGCACGGTTACCGGGCCGCGCTGGAGGAGGCCGGGATCGGCTACGACCCGGCGATCGTGCGCTCCACCGACTTCGACTACGACGAGGCGCTCGCCGCCACCCTGCAGATGCTGCGCACCGAGCAGCCGCCGACGGCCGTCTTCGCGGCCAGCGACGCGCAGGCGCTCGGCGTGCTGGAGGCGGCCCGCCAGCAGGGCCTGCGCGTCCCCGAGGAGCTGTCGGTGATGTCGTTCGACGACACGCTGGTGGCGGCCATGGCCAGCCCCCCGCTGAGCGCGGTGCGCCAGCCGTTCGAGGAACTGGGGCGCGAGGCGACCCGGGTGCTGTTGCAGACGGCCGAGGGCCGCCCACCGGCGTCCCCGCGCATCGAACTGGCGACGAAGCTGGTGCTGCGGACCTCGACGTCCGTGGCCCGCAGCACCTGAAGGGCGGTCACTCCCGCTCGACGCTCACCGGCACACCGTGCTGCCGTACGGCCGTCAGATCCCGCACAGCACCGACGAGTTCCACCTTCGCCTCGGCCGGGGTGTCCCGGCTGGACGAACCGGCGTACAGCAGGATCTCGCCCGGCTCGACGATCCGGTGGCCCTCCAGACCCGTGAAGGCCAAGCGGTCGGTGTGGACGTCGAAGCGGACGGTCGCCTGCTCGCCGGGCCCCAACTCGACCTTGGCGAACGCCAGCAGTGCCCGCACCGGGCGGGTGACCTGGGCGACCGGGTCGGTGAAGTACAGCTGGACCGTCTCGGCGCCGGGCACCTCGCCGGTGTTCCGCACCCGGACCCTCACGCCGAACCGCCCGTCGGTCGGCACCTGTTCGCGGTCGACGGCCAGGTGGCCGATCTCGAACGCCGAGTACGACAGCCCATGCCCGAAGGGGAAGGCGGGCGTCGGGTCGAGGTTGGACAGCCAGCTCTGCCGGTCGCCGAGCGGCGGGTGGAGGTACGTGTACGGCTGCCCGGCGGGCGAGGCGGGAATCTGCACGGGCAGCTTGCCGCTGAAGTTCGCGGCGCCGGAGAGGAGTTCGGCGACCGCCCGGCCGCCCTCCTCTCCCGGCAGGAAGACCTGCACCATGGCCGCCGCGGCGTGCGCGAACCGCCCCACGGCGTACGGCCGGCCGCTGTTGACGACGAGGACGACGGGCCTGCCGGTGGCGAGCACCGCCTCGACCAGCTCCTCCTGCACGCCCGGCAGCCGCAGGTCCTCCACGTCGCAGCCCTCGCCGGAGGTGCCGATGCCGAACATGCCGGGCTTGTCGCCGACGACCAGGACGGTCAGGTCGGCGGCGGCGCTCGCCCGGGCGGCGGCCGGGATGCCGGAGCGGTCCTCCTCGCGGACCGGACAGCCCGGCATGAACTCCCATTCCACCCCCGGCAGTTCGGCGGCGAGCGCGGTCCGCAGCGATACGGCCTCGACGCCGTTGCCCAGGTCGTCGCGGTCGGAGAGGACGTGGTTGGGGAAGCTGTAGCAGCCGAACATGGTACGGACGTCGTCGGCGCACGGGCCGATCAGGGCGATCCGGCCACGGGACGGCAGCGGCAGGACGCCGTCGTTGGACAGCAGGACGGCGCTCGACCGCGCCACGGCGTGGGCGAGTTCGCGGTTCTCCGGCTTGTCCAGATCGAGGGCACCGGCGCGCAGGGCGGGCGGCTCGGGGTCCCAGTCGGGGTCCAGCAGCCCGAGCGCCACCTTCTGCCGCAGCACCCGGCGCACCGCCCGGTCGACATCGGCCTCGTCGGCCTCCCCCCTGCGCACGGCGTCGACCAGCGCCGCGCCGAAGCCGCGCTGGTCCGGCAGTTCGACGTCCAGGCCGGCCGTCAGCGCGAGGGCCCCGGCGGCGGGCAGGTCGGCCGCGACCCGGTGGGCGTTCACCAGGAACGGCAGCGACCAGTAGTCGGAGACGACGGTGCCCTCGAAACCCCACTGCTCGCGCAGCACCCCGGTCAGCAGCCACCGGCTCGCGGCCGGGGCCTCGCCGTCGATCTCGGCGTAACTGTTCATGACGGACCCCACCCCGGCGGCCACCAGCCGCTCGAACGGCGGCAGGATCACGTCGTACAGCTCCCGGCGGCCGATGCGGGCGGGCGCGTGGTTGCGGCCGCCCATGGACACGGAGTAGCCCGCGAAGTGCTTCAGGGTGGCGTACACCCCGGCGCTCTGCACGCCGAGGACGTACGCCTCGCCCATCTCGCCGACCAGGTACGGGTCCTCGCCGAAGGTCTCCTCGCAGCGGCCCCACCGGTAGTCACGGATGACGTCGACGACGGGGGCGAGGCCCTGGTGGACCCCGGCCGCGGCCAGGTCCGCGCCGATGGCCGCGCCGAGTCGGCGGATCAGGGCCGGGTCGAAGGTGGCCGCCATGCCCAGCGAGGTCGGGTAGATGGTGGCGCCGTAGGCGGTGAAGCCGGTCAGGCACTCGTCGTGCGCCATGGCGGGGATGCGGAACCTGCTCTGCGCCATGATCTGCCGCTGCCGCTCGGCCAGCAGCCGGGCGTGCTCCAGGGCGGGCCGGGGCACGGTGCCGTAGGGGCGGGTGAGCTGGCCGAGGCCGTGGCGGGCGGTGACGTCGAGGTCGCCGACGCGGTCGAAGAGGCTGGTGCCGGGCGCCACGTCCGGGCCGGCCGGTTCGACGTCCTCCCAGGTGCTGCTCAGCTGCGCGACCTTCTCCTGAAGGGTCAGGCGGGCCAGCAGTGCCTCGACGCGTTCGTCCGCCGGGAGGCCGGGGTCGGCCCACGGGTCTGCCGGTGTGAGGCCGGTGGGGTCCGGGGTGGTGGTCGTCATGCACGACTCCTCGTGGGATTGCTCGGGCGTGGGAGTGCTGCTTTGGAGGGCATGCCGAGGAAGGCCGGCGCGCCCAGGGCACCGGCCGACTCCTCGGATGACATGCGTTGGTCGGGGCGGAATGAGTTACTTGGAGAAGCCCGCGGTCAGTCCGGCGACCAGTTGCCGCCTGGCGAGGACGAACACCACCAGCATGGGAAGGGTGGACAGGACGACCGCGGCCATGGTCGCGGGCACGTCGATGCCGAACTGGCCCCGGAACAGCGTCAGGGCGAGCGGCAGCACCGCCTTGTCCTGGCTCTGGGTGAGGATCAGCGGGAAGAGGAAGCCGTTCCACACCTGCAGGCCGTCGTACACCGCGACCGTCACGAGTGCGGGGCGGGCCATCGGCGCCGCCAGCGAGACCAGCATCCGCCAGTCGCCGGCGCCGTCCACGACCATCGCCTCGAACAGCGATCGGGGCACGTCCCGCAGAAAGCTGACCAGGATCATCACCGTGACCGGCAGCGCGAACGCCGCCGAGGGCAGCACGATCGCGGCCAGGCTGTCGTACATGTGCATGCGGATGATCAGCAGGTACACCGGGATGATCACCGCCTGCAGCGGGATCGCCAGGCCCAGCAGGTACAGCCGGAACGACAGCCGGGACCAGGGATTGGCGTACCGGACGATCGAGAACGCGGCCATCAGCGCGGCGACGACCGTGACCGCGACGGTCGCCACGGTGACGACGACGCTGTTGAGCAGGTAGGTCGTGAAGTCACTGGCGAGGACGGTCGTGTAGTTGGCCAGGCTCGGGTGACCGGGCGGGGCGAGCGGGCTTTCGGCGGTGAAGTCGGTACGGCCGCGCAGGCTGGTCACCACCAGCCAGTACACGGGCCCGACCACCAGCGCGGTCCACAGCAGCGCGGCCCCGCCGGTGACGGTGCGGCGCAGGGTCGTGACGGCGGTCCTCACATGCCCTCCTGCTGGCTGTCCATCCGGGTGAAGCCGGACAGGCGGGTGGTCAGCAGCGACAGCCCGAGGCCGAACACCACCAGCAGCGTGGCGATCGCGCTGGCCCGGCCCATGTCGTGGGCCTGGAACCCCGTGATGTACATGGCCAGCGGCAGCACCCGCGTCGCCGTACCGGGGCCGCCGGTGCCGCCCGACAGGACGAAGATCAGGTCGAAGTAGGTCAGCGAGCCCACCAGCATCAGCGTGCTCGACGTGACGAACGTGTACTTCAGCTGCGGCAGGGTGATCCGCAGGAAACGGGTCACGGGTCCGGCGCCGTCGATCGCGGCGGCCTCGTACAGCGAGACCGGGATCTGCCGGAGCCCGGCCTGGTAGAGCAGGGCGTGGAACGGTACGAACTGCCAGGCGATCACGAAGATCACCGTGTAGAGCGCCAGGTCGGGCGAGCCGAGCAGCGGCCGCGCCAGCCAGTGCAGCCCGGGAGTGGCGCCGATGCCGAAGGACGGGTCTAGCAGGGCCTGCCAGGTCAGGCCGATCGCCACGGCGGACAGCAGCAGCGGCAGGAACCACAGCACGGCGAAGAACGCGCGCAGCCGTCCCCGGGGAGCCTGGAAGACACCGAGCGCCAGGGCGAGCGGCGTCTGGAGCAGCCAGCTGACCAGCATCACCTTGAGGGTCAGCCACAGCGCCTGCCAGGTGGCGCCGTCGCTCAGCACCCCCGCCCAGTTCGCGAACCCGGCCCAGCCGAGGGAGCCGAGCCCGTCCCAGCGGGCGAGGCTCAGCGCCAGCACGCCGACCAGCGGGACCAGGCCGAACAGGCCGAACAGGAGCAGGGCCGGCGCGGCCATCAGCAGGCCGCCGAAGCGGCGGCGACCGGGACGGGCCGTGCCCGGCCGCGCCTTGGCGGGCGCGACCGGACGCGGCGTACGGACCACGGCGGCCATTACTTCGCCGCCTCGCTCATGTTCGTACCGAACGCCTCGGGCCTGATCTGCCGCAGGAACGACTTGTCCACATTGGTGAGCAGCGGATCGGCCAGGTCGGAGGGCAGGGCCTGGTCCCAGGAGAGCTGGAAGCCCGGCGCGTTCTGCACCAGGCCGTAGACGAAGGTCAGCCACCCCTTGTCGGACGACGTGACCGTGGCGAGCTTCGGCTCCAGGCCGTTCACCGGGGGCACGCTGCCCGCCGCGAGGTAGGCGTCGACCTGGGAGCTGTTCATGACGTACTTCTTCAGGTACGTAAGTGCGGCCTGCTTGTTCTTGCCGGCCGCGTTCAGCGACAGGAAGTTCGAGGGATTGCCGACGATGTTCTTCGGGTCGCCCTTGCCTCCGGGCAGCGACGGGAAGGCGACATAGCCGAGGTCCTTCTTCGCGAAGTCCGGCGCGGCCTTGACCAGATTGGCGTACTCCCAGGTGCCCATCAGCTCCATACCGGCCTTGCCGGTGTACAGCAGGGCCGTGGAGGCGCCCTGGTCGTAGTTCACGGAGGACGCGTTGTCGCCGAAGGCACCCGCCTTCGCGAGTTCCTGCAGGCGGGCGTTGGCCTGAGTGACCGCCGGGTCCTTCCACGCCGAGCCGTCACCCGAGGCGATCTTCTCGAAGACCTGCGAGCCGCCCACGCGGTCCAGCAGGTACTCCAGGTACATCAGCGTCGGCCACTTCGAGTTCGCCGCGAGGGAGATCGGGGTGACGCCGTCGGCCTTCAGCTTCTTCACGGCCGCCAGCAGGTCCTCGTACGTCTTCGGCGGCGCGACACCCGCGTCCTTCAGAACCTTCTTGTTGTAGAAGAGGACGACCGGGGCCAGACCGTTGGCGGGCACGCCGTAGACCTTGCCGCCGAAGGTGGCGCTCTTCAGCACGCTGGGCGTGAACCGCTTGGTGTCCACCTGAGCGTCCGTGAGGGCGTCGACCTTGCCCGCCTTGACGTAGTCGTTCAGGGCGCCGCCGCCCCAGTTGAAGAACAGATCGGGGGCCTGATTCGCGCCGAAGGCCACGCGCAGCTTCTGCTTGTAGTCGTCGTTGGCGAACAGCCTCAGGGTGATCTTCTGATCCGGGTGGTCCTTGTTGTAGGCGTCCACGGACTGCTTGAGGATCGTCTGGTCCGTCAGCGCCCACATCGTCAGGCCCTTCGACGACGCCTCCCCGGCCGAACCGGCCGGCCCGGACGTCCCGCACGCGGCGAGGCCCAGGGCCACCGCCAGGGTGACCGCGGCCGCCGCCGCGCGTCGCGTTCCCGGACGTCCGACGGTACGGGAACTGCCTGAATTTCCGAGGACCGGGAATCCGTGCATGCTCTGCCTCTCTTCTCTCGGCATGCCGTATTTCATGCGCCAGGCAGATAGGCGGCTCGCACGAAACGCTTTCGGATGCCTTCACCGCGGACGGCCTGCCTGCTGGAGCGGGACACTGGCACGGCATTCACGGCCGGGACAAGGAGGTGAAATCGCTCGGTTACGAAACTCTTTCGGAAGTCGTGACGTCACGTACTGCCGGTAGTCACCGGCACGGTCAGGCTCCGTGCCTCGGAGTCGGCCACGTCTCCCGCGCAACAGGGCACATGGGGGAGGGGGTGGCCCGCCGGACGTCCGCAGGCCACCCCGGTGTGGTGTCGGAATCAGCTCGCGCGTCTGAACTGCTGGTTGGTTCCGGTCCCACAGGTCCACTGGATGAGCTTGGCGCCGTCGGCGGTGGAGGCGCCCTCGATGTCCAGGCACTTGCCGCTCAGCCGGGAGACGAGGCGGACGTAGCCGTCGCCGGCGTCCTGGAGCTGCCACTGCTGGTTGGCGCCGGTGGTGCAGGGCCACTGGATGATCTTGTTGCCATTGGCGGTGGAGTTGTCGGCCACGTCCATGCACTTCCCGCTGTGCCGGGCCATGAGCTGGACGTATCCGCTGCCCATGTCCTTGAACCAGAACGCCTGGTTCATGCCGCCGTTACAGGTGTACTGGGTGAACTGGACGCCGTCGTCCAGCGACTTGCTGGGCATGTCGATGCACTTGCCGCTGTGGCGGGCGGTGAGGGTCTCCCACGGGCCGCCGACGCCATCCACCTTGCCGGTGGCGGTGTCGACGGTGATCTGCGGGTACCAGTCCATGGTCATGGTGGTACTGGTGGGGAACTCAAGCGGCAGCCATACGTACTTGGACGCGTTCACGTTCTGGCCGAAGGAATTGCCCCAGCGGTCACCCATGTAGAGGTACTCGGTGCCCGCGGTGCCCTGGACCGGCAGGACGAACGTGGTCTGGGAACCGTACGCGGTGGAGTCACCGACGTTCTGCAGGGCGCTCCATGTGCCGGTGATGCTGGTGGCGGTGGCGTACTTCTGCTGGTTCGGGTTCCAGCCGGTGGCGCCGGAAGTGAGCAGGAAGTAGACGCCGTTGCGCTTGAACATCGCGGGGGCCTCCCGCAGTTGCCCCTGCCACAGCAGCTGTACGCGGCTGTCGACGTTGAGATAGTCGGGGGTCAGGCGGTAGATGTGCAGGTCCCGGTTCTCGTTGGCGGCGGAGATCATGTAGCCGGTGCCGTCGTCGTCGACGTAGGCGGTGATGTCGCGGGACATGTAGCCCAGGGGGCGGAAGCTGCCCCGGTAATCGTAGTCGCCGTCGACGGTGTCCGAGACGGCGACGGCGGCACGGGCCTGGGTGTAGTCGGTGGCCAGTTCCTTGTGCATCCACATCACGAACTTGCCGGTGGCCGCGTTGTATATGACCTTGGGCCGCTCGATGTTGGCGGACGCCAGCTCCGGGTCGGATGCCTGGGTCAGAACGTGGCGTCTGAATTCCCAGGTCTTGAGGTCGGTCGAGCGGTAGGCCGACACATATCTGAAGGAGTTGTCCTCGTTGCGGTTCTCACCGAACCAGTAGTAATAGGACCCGACCTTGATCACGCCGCCGCCGTGGGCGTGCACGATGGCACCGGTGGTGTCGGTGAACTGGGTTCCGTTCGGGATGCCGACGGTCGCCGCGTGGGCGGTGCTCGTCAGGAGGGCCTGCGGCAGGAGAGCCGCCAGCGCGGCCAGAACAAGGAGCCAGACGCGGCGCATGGGGTGTTACCTCCACTTCGGCGCCCGGCCGCGTGACGGAACCAACAATCTCCATCAGGACCGAGCAAAAGTTGGCCAAATCCAACACTGCGGCACATGAGACGCCTGATGGGAGTTGCCTGTCAATGGGGTGAACATGGCCGATTCCATGCGCTGCTTCGCACTGGGGGAGGGAGCGGCGACATCGACAGTGCTCAGAGGTTCCATTTGAGCCTGTTCTTCTATAGACATATGTCCTGGTCTGCGGCCTGGACATGTTCACCGTGGTGACAGCTGGGCCGGGCAGGCGTCGGTGGGCCGCGACGCGGTCCGGGCAACGGGTGCGGCGTCTGTGTCGGCCCCTGGGCTCAGGCCGTGTCTGTCTTCCCGCTTCGGAGGAAAGAGTTGGGTGGCGATGTGACGGGTCGGATCACCGCCACTGGCGGGCTGCCTGTGCCGTTCACGACGTTCGTGGGACGGCGGCACGAGGTGGCCGAAACTCGTAGCCTGTTGGGCTCGGCACGGCTGCTGACCCTGACCGGGGTGGGCGGCGTGGGCAAGACGCGGCTGGCGCTCGAGGTGGCTGCGGCGTCCAGCAAGCTCTTCACGGGCGGCGTGTGGCTGGTGGATCTGGCCGCGGTCGGAGATCCGTCGGAGGTCGGGGGCGCGGTCGCGCGGGCGCTCGGGATACCGGAGTCGGGCGCCAGGCCGGTGGTCGCCCAGGTGATCGGGTATCTGTCCGGGCGCCGGGCACTGCTGGTGCTGGACAACTGCGAGCACGTGGCCGACGCCTGCGCGGAGCTGGCGCAGGCGCTGCTGTCCTCGGGTCCCGAGGTGCACATCGTCGCGACCAGTAGACAGACGCTGGGCCTGACCGGTGAGCACATCCTCGCCGTGTCTCCCCTGCCGCAGGAGGAGGCGGTCGAACTGCTGCGGCAGCGGGCCGTTGCCGTGCGCCCGGACTTTCAGGTCACCGACACCAACCGGGCGGCCGTGCGTCGCCTGTGCGACGACCTCGACGGGGTGCCGCTGGCGATCGAGCTGGTCGCGTCGCGGCTGCGCACCCTCACGGTCGAAGACGTGGCAGAGCGGCTGGCCGACCGGTTCGCGCTGCTGACCGGCGGCAGCCGGACCGCCCTGCCGCGTCAGCGCACGCTGCGGGCGACGGTCGACTGGAGCTGGGACCTGTGCACTCGCGACGAGCGGCTGCTGTGGAGCCGGCTGTCGGTCTTCTCGGGAGGCTTCACCCTGTCCGCCGCCGAAGGCGTCTGCGAGGGCGAAGGAATAGGCCCGGGCGCGGTGCTGGACCTGCTGGACCGGCTGATCGCTCAGTCCGTGGTCCTGCCCACCGAGGCGGAGGGGCAGACTCGCTACCGGATGCTGGAGACCATCCGGCAGTACGGGCGGGAGCGGCTCGCGGAATCCGGGGAAGAGGAGCGGCTGCTGCTGCGTCACCGCGACTTCTTCCTCGCTTTCGCACAGCGCATCGACAGCCACTGGCTGGGTCCGGGCCAGGCGGAAGCCCTGGCCCGACTGCGCGCCGAGCACGCGAACCTGCTCGCGGCCCTGGAGTGCGATGCGGATCCCCAGGTGAGGCTCGCGCTGGTGTCGGCCCTCCGCTTCTACTGGTGGGCCGGCGGTCTCCTGGCCGAGGGGAGACGCCAGTACGACCGTGCGCTCGCGGCAGCACCCGAGCCCACCGCGGTCCGCGCGCGGGCGCTGCCGAAGGCCGCCTGGGTGGCGCTCCTGCAGGGCGACCTCACGGTGGCCGACAGCTGGCTGGACGAGGCGGAGACACTGGTCAGCCGGTTCGACGAGCCGATGGTCCGTGTCGAGATCGAGGGCTTTCGCGGCGTGCGAGCGCAGTACCGGGGGCGGCTTCGGCAGGCCCTGGCCGGTTTCGAGGGTGCCGTGGCCGGCTGCCGGGCCCTGGGCGACGACCGCGCGGCGACGGCGTGGATGCTCGGCCTGGCTCAGCTTCAGGCCTATCTCAGAGATCCCCGGGCGGTGAAGACGGGCAGTGCGGCGGTCGCCGCGGCCGAGGCGCAGGGGGAGTGCTGGAATCGCGCGCAGACCCTGAAGGCGCTCGGCTACGAGGCGTGGACGCGCGGTGACCTCGATGCTGCCGTGGCGCTGATGCATACCGCACTCGAATGCCTGCGGGGCCTCGACGACCACGTGGCGGTCGGGCTGACGCTGGAGCATCTCGCCTGGGCGACCGCCTCCGGCGGAGAGCACCTGCGGGCCGCACGGCTGCTGGGGGCCGCCGGCGCTCTGTGGCGCAGTGCCGGGACGGCACTCCACGCTTTCGATCCCCAGATGGCCGACGACCACAGGAGGTGCGAGGAACAGGTCGTCGAGGCTTTGGGGCGGCCCGTGTACGTCGACGCGCTCGCCGAGGGGGCCGACTTCGACACTCCTGCCAAGGCCATCGAGTACACCCTGGACTCCGGCGCCGAGCCCGTCGGCGACGCCGTACGGGCCGCCGCCGAGCACGCGCTCACCCGCCGCGAGAGGGAGGTGGCGGCCCTGGTGGCCCAGGGGATGAGCAACAAGCAGATCGCCGTCGCCATCGGACGTTCCCCGCGTACGGCCGAGTACCACATCAAGAACGTGCTGGCGAAGCTCGACTTCGAGAGCCGGTCCCAGATCGCTGCCTGGTGGACGGCCACCTCGGGGCCGACCCCGTAGAACTCTCGTAGCCGCGTCGCAGGGGCCTCGCAGCGGCCCGAAGAGGCTTTCAGCCGGACCCCGTAGCCGCTCGGCAGGAACCTCGTAGTCGCCCGCCGACAACCCAGTGGCTCCCCCTGCGAACCTCGTAGAAATACGAGTAGTGCCGACCGGCCTCCATGTCGATGCTTTGTGGCGTGACATTCATCCAGTTGTCGCGAGACGTTCCTGCTGCGGCCCTCGGGCCTCAGTCGGGAAATGCGTCGCTGCCGCTCTTGAATTCTGCGGTAACGGGCCTTGTGGGTCCGGACATGGTGTCTGCTCGAAGGAATTCCATCGTTGTGCGTATGAATCTCAGCGAAATCGACGGGGGCAGCAAATGGAAATGAAGAGCGTGACCCGGTCGCTGCGGATCCTCGAGGCGGTGGCGCATCACCAGCCGGTGACGGTGGGGGAGCTCACCAAACTGTTCGGGCTCCCCAAGTCGACGGTGCAACGCTCGTTGGCCACTCTGAACGAGGCGGGGTGGCTGCGGGCGAACCGCAAGGACACGACGCGCTGGGAGATCGGCGCCCGGGCCCTGGTCGTCCGGCCGGCGGCGCTCCAGGGGTCGAGTCTGTGCGCGGCCGCGCGGGAGCCGATGATCCGGCTGCGGGACGCCGTGAACGAGACCATCCACCTGTCGGTGCCGGACGGGCTGCGGTACATGGTGGTCGTGGACCGGGTGGACTGCACGCACGCGGTCCGGACCTTCCACGCCATCGGCGACACGTCGCCGATGCACGCCACCGCCACCGGCCGTGCCGTCCTCGCCCACCTGTCGCAGGAGGACGTGGACGAGACCGTCGAACACGGGCTGGAGCGCTTCGGTGAGGCGACACCGGTCGATCCGGAACAGTTGCGTGCCGAGCTGGTGCGGGTGCGGGCCGACGGCTATTCGGTCAACCGTAACCAGTACCTGCCGGAGGTGTGCGCCGTGGCCGCGCCGATCCTCGACGAGGACGGCACACCGCTCGCGACGGTCGCCGTCTCGATGCCCAGTACACGCTACGACGCGGAACGCCTCCCCGAACTGGGGCGGTTGGTCGCTGACACGGCCCGGGAGATCGCCGACTCCCACGCCAGGTACTAGGGGGCTTCCGCACCCCCTGGCAGAAGTGATCCTCGGGCCACGGCTGCCCTATGCCGTGGAACCCCACAGTCCGTATGGCCGGGCGCCCAGCATCCTCGTCCGGAAACGAAAGGAAGACCCGTGTCCGCCAAGAAGCGCGTCGCCGTCATCGGCGTCGGAACGATGGGCAGCCAGGCCGCTTGGCGGCTGGCGGCCCGGGGCGCCGAAGTCGTCGCCTACGACCGGTTCGCACCCGGTCATGACCGCAGTGCCGCCGGCGGCGAGACGCGCATCTTCCGCAGCGCGCACTTCGAGGACTCCCGGTACGTCCCGCTGCTCAAGCACGCCGACGCCCTGTGGGAACAGCTGCAGCGGGAGACCGGCCGTGAGCTGCGCCGTCTGACCGGATGCCTGCTGATGGGGCCGACCGAGCACCACCAGATGGCGACCGTCCTGCAGTCCATCGCCGAGCACGGTCTCGACCACGAGGTGCTCGACCGCGAGGCGATGGCCGAGCGCTTCCCGCAGTACCGACTGGAGGACGGGGACGCCGCCGTGCTCGACCGTCGCGCCGGCTTCATCCGGCCCGAGCTGACCGTCCAGACCGCGGCCCGCCGTGCAGAACAGCTGGGCGCCCGCATCCACCGCTACACACCGGTCCGGGAGATGACCCCCGTCGGGAGCGGTGTGGAGATCCGCACCGATTCCGGAAGCGAGCGCTTCGACGCAGCCGTCGTCACCGTCGGACCCTGGGTGAACGACCTGCTCCCGGACCTGCCGTGGGAGGTGGACATCCGGCGCCTGATCAGCGCCTGGTACGTGCCCACCACCGACGCCTGGTTCGGCGAGGAGCGCCCCGCGTTCATCCGCACTTCCCCCACCCACTGCTACGGACTGCCCTCCCCGGACGGCGTCTCCGTCAAGATCGGGCTCAACAAGGAGCTGCACAGCCCGGCGGACGACCCGAACGCGCTGGATCGCACCGTCCGTCCGGAGGAGCTGGACGTCTTCACCGAGCTGGTCCGCCGCCACCTGCCGGATCTGCACCCGGACCCCACCCGGCTGTCCGTCTACATGGAGGGCTACACCGAGAGCAGTCGCCCGCTGGTCGGCCCGCTGCCCGGCGCCGAGAACGTCGTCCTGCTCGCCGGCTTCTCCGGTCACGGATTCAAGCTCTCGCCCGCCTTCGGCGACATCGCCGCCGACCTGGCGCTGGAAGGCACCTCGCCCCGGCCCATCGATTTCGTCTCCACCGTCGGCCGCACCACGGCCTGAACCGCCCCCGACCACCAACCGGCACATCCGGCACATCCGGCAAGGAGAACCACATGGCCACGAGGAAACGTGTCGCCGTCGTCGGTACGGGCACGGTGGGCAGCCAGGCCGCCTGGCGGCTGGCGGCCCGGGGCGCCGAGGTCGTCGCCTACGACCGCTTCGCCCCCGGCCATGACCGCGGTGCCGCCGGCGGCGAGACCCGGGTCTTCCGCAGTGTGCAGACCGACGACAGCCGTTACGTGCCGCTCGTCCGGCACGCCGACGCCCTCTGGCAGCAGTTGCAGGCGGAGACCGGCAGGGGGCTGCGCAAGCTGACGGGATGCCTGTTCATGGGACCGGCCGACGACCCCGACATGCGTACCGTCCTGGACGTCATCGCCGAGCACGGACTCGACCACGAGGTGATCGACGCCGACGCGATGGCCAAGCGGTTCCCCCAGTTCCGGGTCGACGACGATGACCTGACGGTCCTCGATCCCCGCGCGGGCTTCATCCGTCCGGAGCTGACGGTGCAGACCGCGGCCCGCCGTGCCGAGGAGCTGGGCGCCCGGATCCGCCGCTACACCCCGGTGCGTGAGGTCCGTCCCGTGGCCCGGGGAGGTGTGGAGATCCGCACGGACGCCGACACCGAGCGCTTCGACGCCGCGGTCGTCACACCGGGGCCGTGGGTGGGTGACCTGCTTCCGGACCTGCCGTGGCAGGTGAGCGTCCACCGGGCGATCAGCGCCTGGTTCCTGCCCGACGGCGACCACCGGGCCGGCGAGGAGCGCCCGGGCTTCCTGCGCAGGGGCGCTCACCACTTCTACGGGCTCCCGTCCCCGGACGGTCTCTCCGTCAAGCTCGGCCTGCCCCAGGCCCATCACCAGCCCGTGGACGACCCGAACCGGCTGGAGAGGACCGTCGCCCCCGAGGAACTGGAGACCTTCACCGAGATCGTGGGCCGCTACCTGCCCGGCCTGAACCCCGACCCGGTGCGGCTCTCCGTCTTCATGGAGGGCTACACCGGCAGCACCCGCCCGCTGGTCGGCCCCCTGCCCGGCTGCGACGACATCGTCCTGCTGGCCGGATTCTCGGGCCAGGGCTTCAAAGTCTCGCCCGCCATGGGCGACATCGCCGCGGACCTCGCCCTGGAGGGCCGCACCGACCAGCCGATCGACTTCATCAGCACGCTCGGCCGCGCCACCGCCTGAATGAGGAACGACATGACACTCACCATCGGCCCGCTCAGCGCTGAGCCCGGCCGCAAGACCCGGGGCACCGTCCCGGTGGACCTCGGCTCCACGGTCGTGGGCATTCCCCTGATCCTCGTCAACGGCGCCCGCCCCGGACCCCGTGTGGTGCTGACCGGCGGCGTGCACGGCGGCGAGTTCGTCGGCACCGATGCCGCCGCACGCCTCGGCGGACTCCTGGAGCCGGAGGAGATCACCGGCCAGGTGGTCATCTGTCCGGTCGCCAACCCCCCGGCCGTGTACGACGGCCGCCTGGGCAAGTCCCCGCTGGACGACGTCAACATCAACCGCGTCTTCCCCGGCGACCCCGCAGGAGGGCTCACCGAGCGGCTGGCGGCCTGGCTCTTCGAGAAGGTGATCAGCGGCGCCGACGCCTACGCGGACCTGCACAGCGGCGGCATCGACGAGACCCTGCTCGACTTCGTCGGCTACCGCCTGACCTCGGACGAGGAACTGGATGCCAGGACACAGGCCATGGCCCACGCCGTCGGCTACGAACGCGTCCTGCTGGGCCGCACCGCCCAGGGCGGCAACAGCCACGCCGCGGCCGCCCGGCAGGGCATCCCCGCCATCCTGATCGAGACCGGTCAGCTCGGTGACCGGGATCCCGAGCAAACGCGGACCCTGCTCGACGGGCTGTACCGGCTGCTGCACCACCTCGGCGTCGTCGAGAAGCCCCAGCACGTCGCGGCGGTGACCGTCCAGCCGCGTGAGTGGGTCTGGACCGGCCACGTCGCCTCCCCTGCCGCCGGCCTGTGGTACCCGGACGCGGCCACCGGCGACGAGGTGACCGAGGGGCAGACCATCGGCCGCGTCATCGACCCGGCCGACGGCAGCGAACACAAGGTCGCCGCCAACGCCACGGGCAAGATCCTCTACGGCATGAACGGACTCACCGTGGCCACGGGAGCGGAACTCGCCGCCATCGCCATGCCCCACGACTGACCGGCGCCCCCACGCCCCGCCGGCATCCCACACCCCCCTCCTGACGCCCCCCTTCGCCTCTCCTCCTCCCCGCACAACCGGTCCCCACGCGTCAACACCCAGGAGATTTGTCATGAATGATCCCATGATCGGTCGCAGATCGCTCCTCCGCGGAGCCAGCGGCCTCGCCGCTCTCGCCGCTCTCCCCTCCCTCTCCGCCTGTGGCACCGGCACCAGCCGCGCCGCGTCCGGCGGCAAGGGCGGCAGCAAGACCGTCATCGTCCGCGACAGCGGCGGTGCCTTCGGCGAGGCCCTGCAGAAGGCGGTCTACACACCGTTCACCCAGGAGACCGGCATCAACGTCCAGGTCACCAACCTTCAGGGCACCCAGATGCTGGCCCAGATCAAACAGGGTCGCCCCCAGTTCGACCTCATCAACAACTCGATGATGGACCACGCCAAGTTCGTGGGGCAGGACGCACTGGAGACGCTGGACCTCGACCGGATCAAGAGTCTGAAGAGCGCGAAGCTCCCCGAGCACCTGGTCACCGACCATTCCGTCGCGGCCAGCTTCTACGCCCAGTGCATGGCGTACCGCACCGACGCCTTCGGGGGCAGGAAGCCTCAGTCGTGGGCGGACTTCTGGGACACCAAGGCGTTCAAGGGCGCCCGCTCGATGTGCAACCCGGAAGCCGACCTGCCCGAGCTGGAGTTCGCGCTCATGGCAGACGGCGTTCCGATGGACAAGCTGTACCCCCTCGACGTGGACCGCGCCTTCAAGGTGCTGACCCGGCTGCGGTCCGACGTCAAGAAGTTCTGGGACAGCGGCCCGCTCCCCGGCATGCTCCTCAGCCGCCAGGAGGTGACGATGTCCACCGTCTGGCACGGCCGGCTCGCCGACCTGCTGAAGCAGGGTGTACCCGTCGCGGCCCAGCTCAACGGCGCCCGCCGCCAGTACCAGGGCTTCGGCATCGCCAAGGGCGCGGCCCACGTCGACGCCGCCTACCAGCTCATCGACTACTCGCTGCGCCCCGAGGTCCTCGCCAACCTGGCCACGGCGTACCCGACCAACCCGGCTTCCCCGGTGGCGTACACCAAGCTCACCGATGAGGTGCGGAACACGCTCGCGGGTGCGCCGCAGTACTACGACAAGGGCTTCGACGCGGACCTCGACTGGTGGATCAAGAACGAAGCCGCCGTCACCAAGCGCTGGTTGGAGTGGGCTCGTGGCTGAATTCGGTGTCGCCGCACCGACCGTCGCGGTGGCCGGCGGCAAGCCGGCCACCGCGACCGGCAAAGCGCTGTCGGTAGTGGCCCTGCGCAAGACGTACGGGGACGTCGTCGCTGTCGACGAGGCGTCCATGGAGATCGCGGCGGGGGAGTTCGTCACCTTCCTCGGCGCCTCGGGGTCGGGCAAGACCACGACCCTCATGATGATCGCCGGGTTCTGCGAGCCGGACTCCGGCACCATCACCGTCGGGGACCGCGACGTCACGCGGCTCGCCCCACAGAAGCGGAACCTCGGCTTCGTCTTCCAGCAGTACCTGCTCTTCCCGCACATGACCGTGAGCGAGAACGTCGCCTTCCCGCTCACCCTGCGCGGCGTGCCGAAGGACCAGGTCCGCCGGCGGGTGGGGGAGACCCTGGAGATCGCCGGCCTGTCCGGGTTCGGCGGCCGTCGCCCCCGCGAGCTGTCCGGCGGGCAGCAGCAGCGCGTCGCCCTGTGCCGCGCGCTGGTCTACCGCCCGCCGGTCATCCTCATGGACGAGCCGCTCGGCGCGCTGGACAAGAAGCTGCGCGACCAGCTCCAGGTCGAGATCAAGTCCATCCAGCAGGAACTCGGCCTGACCGTCATCTATGTGACGCATGATCAGGAAGAGGCGCTGGTCATGTCCGACCGCATCGCGGTGATGCGCAACGGCCTGATCGAGCAGTTCGACACACCCCGGGAACTCTTCGAGCGTCCGAAGACCCCGTTCGTCGCGGACTTCCTCGGCGCGGCCAACTTCCTGCCCGGCCGCGTGCTGCAGAACACCGACGCGCACACCGTGGTCCGCCTCGACCAGTGCGGCGGCCTGCTCAAGGCACGACGTCACGACCTGGCCTCCGGCACCCCGGTCAAGGTCGCCGTCCAGCCGGGCCGACTGCGGGCCTGTGCCCCGGACGACGGTTTCTGCGCCGGCACGGTCGAGACCGCCACGTACGTCGGCACCCTGGTCCGCGCGGGCGTGCGGATCGACGGCGGTGACGCGCCGCTGCTGCGGCTGGAGGTACCGGCCGGCCGTGGACCCGTCGCCGGCGAGCGCGTCGGGATCACCGCCGACCCGGAGGACGTCAACCTCTTCCCCGTCGAACAGGGCGGGTGAGCCATGGCCGCCACCCTGACCGTGAAGGCCCCCGCACGGCCGCGCAAGCTGCTGGCCTCCCGCAGGACCCGAGTCGGCATCCTCTACGCGCTGCCGGTCGTCGTCTACTTGCTGGTGCTGTTCGTCTACCCGATCCTCAGCACGCTCTTCCTCAGCCTGAAGAATCCCGACGGATCACTGACGCTGCACTGGTACGCCGACGCGCTCACGGGCGTCAACCTGTCCGTGCTGCTCACCACCCTGCGGATCTCCGCGGAGACGGCGCTGTTCGCCCTCGTCTTCGGGTTCGTCCTGGCCAACGCGATCTCCCGGCTGAAGCCCCTGTGGGCCGGCCTGGCCATGCTGATCGTCGTCGTCCCGCACTTCATCAGCGCCCTGGTGCGCACCTACGGCTGGATCATCATGCTCGGCGACAAGGGCCTGGTGAACGAGGCCATGGCCCACCTGTGGGTCCCCGGGGCGCCGTACCAGCTGCTCTACAACGAGATCGGCGTGGTCATCGGCACCACCTCTGTGATGCTGCCGTACACCGTGCTGCTGCTGTACGGCGTGATGCGCGGTGTGGACCGGCGGCTGCTCGCCGCGGCGGCCAGCATGGGCGCGGGACGCGTGACCATCTTCCGCCGGGTCTACCTGCCGCTGGTCGCCCCCGGACTGGCCAGTGCCGGACTGCTCAGCTTCATCCTGTCGCTGGGCTACTACATCACCCCGGCCCTGATGGGCGGCCCCGACCAGACGATGATCGCCTCCCTGATCAACCAGCAGGTGACAAAGGAGAACCAGTGGAACGGGGCGGCCGCTGAAGGCGTCATCCTGCTGTTGCTCACCTTCGCCGGACTGCTGCTGGTCAAGATCGTCAGCTCCCTCGGCGCCAGCCGGAAGAAGAGGAGCGCGCCATGATGCAGTTGCGCAGCACCCTCGCCGGGCGGATCGCCCTGACCGCCGCGGCCACCGTGATCCTGCTGTTCCTGGCCCTGCCGATCGTCGTCATCGTCGTCACCTCCTTCAGCGACAACGCCTTCGCCGCGTTCCCGCCCGACGCGTGGACGCTGCACTGGTACCAGGCGCTGTTCGCCGACGGCAGCAAGTGGCCGGCCGCGCTGTCCCTGAGCGCACTCGTCGCCTGCCTCAGCACCGTCTTCTCGCTGATCATCGGGGTGACCGCGGCGACCGCGCTGACCCGCAGCGAACTGCCGCTGCGCTCCGCGGTCTACGCCCTGGTCCTCGGACCGCTGCTCATCCCGAACATCGTCACCGCCCTCGGCCTGTTCCTGCTGTTCGAGCCCGCCTCGATGCTGGGCAGCCCGATCGCCATCGCCCTCGGGCACACCGTCCTGGCATCGCCGATCGCGGTGTTGATCCTGGTGGCCACGCTGCGAGGGATCGACGAACGGCTGGAGGACGCCGCGGCCAGCATGGGCGCGGACCGGCTGACCATCGCCCGGCGGATCACCTTCCCCCTCGCCGCCCCCGGCATGATCGCGGCAGCGATCTTCTCCTTCATCACCAGCTTCGACGAGTTCTACATCTCCCAGTTCCTGTCCTCGGTCGACACCGTCACCCTGCCGGTGCAGATCTACAACTCCCTGACCTTCGACATCGACCCCAGCGTGACCGCGGTCAGCGCGATCCTCATCGCCTTCGCGATCATCGCCCTCGCCCTCGTGGCCCTGGTGCGCTGGCTCGGCTCCGGACGGCAGGAGTCCCTGCTCTCCGTCGAGAACACGGCAGGGATCGCCGCCCCTGGAGACGAGGCCGTATGACCACCACCGCTCAGCGGCACCTGCTGCTGAACATGACCGCCAACGGATCGCTCGCCAAGCCCGGCAAGGACCTCTTCGTCGTGCGCCACGGCGAGGGCCCCTACGTCGACGACGCGGCCGGCAACCGCTACATCGACGGCCTGTCCGGGCTGTACTGCTGCCAGATCGGCTACTCCTACGCCGACGAGATCGCCGAAGCGGCCCAGAAGCAACTCCGCGAACTCTGCTACAGCCCCCTGTGGTCGGAGTCCGCGCACCCCACCGGCCTGGCCCTCGCCGAGCGCCTCGCCGCCCTGGCCCCCGACGGCATCGAGCACGTCTTCTTCAGCGGCGGCGGCGCCGAGGCGGTGGAGACCGCCTGGAAGATCGCCCGCAGGTACCACACCCTGCGCGGCGAGGCGGGCCGGACCAAGGCCATCGCCCGGCGCGGCGCCTACCACGGCCTCACCCTCGGCGCGCTGTCCTTCACCGACGACCCGGGCCTCACCGAGCCGTACGGGCCGCCCGCCGTGGAGACCCACTTCATCGCCAACACCAACCGGACCGCCCTGCAACAGCCCCTCGACGAGGCGACCTTCACCGAGTACCTGCTCGCCGACGTGGAGGCCACGGTCCTCGCCGCGGGACCGGAGAGCATCGCGATGCTCATAGTGGAACCGGTGCAGAACCGGGGCGGCTGCATCACCCCGCCCGAGGGCTACTGGCAGGGGCTGCGCCGACTGGCCGACCAGTACGGCTTCCTGCTCGTCGCCGACGAGGTCATCACCGCCTTCGGACGGATCGGCGAGTGGTTCGGCGGCGAGTGCTACGGCGCCCGCCCGGACATCGTCACCGTCGCCAAGGGCATCACCGCCGGCTACGCCCCGATGGGCGCGACCCTGGTCTCCGACCGCGTCGCCGAGGTGATCAACCGGCCCGGCGAGGTCCTCAACCACGGCTACACCTTCAGCGGCCACCCGCTGAGCGCGGCCATCGCCCTGCGCAGCCTGGACATCATGCAGCGGGACCGGATCCTGGAGAACGTCCGCCGCCACCAGGACCACCTGGCCCAGCGCATGTGCTCCCTCGGGGAACTGCCGATCGTGGGCGACGTCCGCGGTGCGGGCTACTTCTACGCCGTCGAGCTTGTCGGCGACCTCGACGGCGGCGGCTTCAGCGACACCGCCCGCGCCGCGCTCGTCGCCGACCTGATCCCGCGCCGGCTGCGCGAGGCCGGGCTGCTCGCCCGCGTCTACAACCGCGCCGCCCCGCTGGTCCAGATCGCGCCCCCGCTGATCAGCGACCGCGCGCTGCTGGACCGTATCGCCGACATCATCGCGGACACCCTCGACGAGGCCTCCGCCCGCCTGTGATCCACGCATTCGCGTACTGAAAGGAACGACATGTACTCCATCGGCCCCCTGGCCGTCGCCCCCGGCGAGCGCGCCCAGGGCCTCATCCCCGTCGGCACCAGCACCTACGGTGTGGAGCTCGGCATCCCGCTGATCGTCGTCAACGGCACCGAGGACGGCCCGGTCCTGTGCGTGGACGCCGGTGTGCACGGCGACGAGTACGACGGCCAGGAGGCCATCCGCCGTGTCCTCGCCGCGATCGACCCGGCCGGCCTGCGCGGCACCCTCGTCGGCATCCCCTGCATGAACACCCCCGCCTTCGAGGCGGCGGCCCGCACCAGCGGCCTGGACCACCTGAACCTCAACCGGATCTTCCCGGGTGACGCGGACGGCTCGTACTCGCTGCGCCTGGCCGCCACCTTCGTCGAGCAGGTCGTGCCCGCCGTCGACGCCCTGGTCGACCTGCACACGGGCGGCACCTTCGGCGAGATCGCCCCGCTCGTCATCCTCCAGGGCGGCTACGAGGACCTGGCGACCGACCTCGCCCTCGCGGCCGGGCACGAGCTGGTCTGGAAGGGCGGCAAGTGGGGCGGCACGGTCCGCCACCCCACCCTCGCGGCCGGCAAACCCGCCATCACCATCGAGGCGGGCGGCGGCACCTACCGCGAGCAGAACGTCGCCCTGCACGTCCACTCCATCCGCAACATCATGCGGCAGTTGGGGATGATCGACGGCGAGGCGGAGCTGCGCGACAGCTACACGACCGTCTCCGGCACCTTCGCCCGGTCCGCAGCGGGCGGGTTCTTCCTCGGCCACGCCGAGCCCGGCGAGACCTGCAAGGAAGGCGACCTGATCGCCCACATCACCGACCACTACGGCAACACGCTGGAGGAGGTCCGCGCCCCGCAGGACGGCATCGTGCTCTGGGTGCGCCGGATCCGCACGGTACGGCCCGGTGACGAAGTCGTCATCTTCGGCGAGGTGCAGGGAGAGATCCAGCCATGAGCATTGACACCCAGTTGCTTCTCGTCGACGGCAAGCAGGTCCCGGCCGCCGACGGCCGTACCTTCACCGTCCTGGACCCGTCCGACGGCACGGCCATCACCCAGGTGGCGCTGGCCGGACCGGCGGACGTGGATCAGGCGGTGGCCGCGGCCAGGGCGGCGTTCACGGCGCCCGAGTGGGCCCGGATGCGCGCCGCCGACCGGGGGCGCGTGCTGAACCGGATCGCCGAGGCCATCCGCCACCAAGGCGAGGGGCTGGCCCGTCTGGAGAGCCAGGACGTCGGCAAGCCGCTGAGCCAGGCCAAGGCCGATGTCGAGGCCGCGGCCCGCTACTTCGAGTTCTACGCGGGCGCCGCGGACAAGCTCGGCGGCACCACGATCCCCCTCGGCCCCGGCCTGGTCGACTACACCGTGCGTGAGCCGATCGGCGTCTCGGGCCAGATCATCCCGTTCAACTACCCGCTGCAGAACACCGCGCGGGGTTCCGCCCCGGCCTTGGCGGCGGGCTGCACAGTGGTGCTCAAGCCGTCGCCCGAGGCGCCGCTGACCCCGCTGGAGATCGGCAGGATCGCCCTGGAGTGCGGCCTCCCGCCGGGCGTGCTGAACGTGGTCCCGGGTGACGGCGAGACCGGCGCGGCCCTCGCCGGGCACCCCGGCATCGACCAGGTCACCTTCACCGGCTCGGTGCCGACCGGCATCAAGGTCGCCCAGGCCGCCGCCGCCAACGTCGTGCCCTCGGTCACGGAGTTGGGCGGCAAGTCCCCCTTCGTGGTCTTCGCGGACGCCGACTTCGACCTGGCGCTGAAGGCCGTCCTGGGCGCGTCGTTCAGCAACGCCGGCCAGATGTGCTCGGCCGGGACACGGCTGCTGCTCCAGCGCGGAGCCGAGGAGTTCCTCGACCGGCTGGTGGACAGGATCGCCGGTCTGCGGGTCGGGCCGGGTCTCACGGACCCGGACATCGGACCGCTGGTCGCCGCCCGGCAGCGCGACCGCGTCCTCGGCTACCTCGAACTGGCCCGGCGGGAAGGCGCCGTGGCCCGGGTCGGCGGAGGCGCCCCGTCCGCGCCCGAACTGGCCGACGGCTACTACATCGAGCCGACCGTCCTCACCGGCCTGACCAACCAGGCCCGTTGCGCCCGCGAGGAGATCTTCGGCCCCGTCGTCACCGTCATCGACTTCGACGACGCGGACGAGGCGCTGGAGATCGCCAACGACAGCCCGTACGGCCTGGCCTCCTACGTCTGGACCCGCGACATCGACAAGGCGATGCGCCTGGCCGCGGGCGTCCGGGCCGGACAGGTCTACGTCAACGCCACCGGCGTCGGCACCGGTGTCGAGCTGCCCTTCGGCGGCTACAAGCACAGTGGCTGGGGACGCGAGAAGGGCCTCGAAGCCCTGGACAGCTACACGCAGATCAAGAACGTCTGCATCGGATTCGGGAGCCGGTCATGAGGTATCGCACCCTGGGCGAACGAGGCCCGACCGTCTCCGTCGTCGGCGTCGGCGGCAACAACTTCGGCTCCCGCCTGGACGAGGAGGGCACCAAGGCCGTCGTCCACGCCGCCCTCGACGCCGGGATCACCCTGTTCGACACGGCCGACATGTACGGCGGGTTCGGTGAGCGGGGCGGGTCGCGCGGCGACGGTGAACGCCTCCTCGGTGCCGCCCTCAAGGGCCGCCGCGACGACGTCGTCCTCGCCACCAAGTTCGGCATGGAGATGGGCCCCGAGGCCGACCTCCACGGCCCGCGTGGCGCCCGCCCCTACATCCGGTACGCCGTCGAGGCCTCCCTGCGCCGGCTCGGCACCGACCGGATCGACCTGTACCAGTACCACGAGCCGGACGGCGTCACCCCCCTGGAGGAGACGATCGCCGCGCTCCAGGAACTCGTGGCCGAGGGCAAGATCCGGTACATCGGCTGCTCCAACCTCCCGGCCGAGCAGCTCACCGACGCCTTCGTGTCCACGCAGGCCCGCTACCACCTGCTCGACCGTGGCGCGGAAGCCGATCTGATCCCGGCCTGCCTGAGTCACGGCCTGGGCCTCCTGCCGTACTACCCGCTGGCCAACGGCCTGCTCAGCGGCAAGTACCGGCGGGGCGAGGAACCCCCGCCCGGCAGCCGGCTGTCCTGGCGGCAGGGCTGGCTCACCGACGCGGCCCTGGACCGCGTCGAGGCGCTCACCGCGTACGGCGCCGAGCGCGGACTCACCCTCCTCCAGGTCGCCGTCGGCGCACTGGCCGCGCTCCCCGCCGTCGGATCCGTGATCTGCGGCGCCATGACCCCCGCCCAGGTGACCGCCAACGCGGCGGCGGCCGACTGGACACCCGACCCGTCCGACCTGGCCGCACTCGACGCGATCGTCACCCCCGGCGAACGTGTCGTCTGACCTGCCGGGGTTCCCGGTGAGTCGAGCCGATCAACCCGCGTTCGAGCGAGAGATTCCCCGTCATCTCCGAGTCTCCGCGACCGAACCCGTCCGGAGAGAAGGTCAGCACGTCATGATCGCCGCAGCTCACCGCAGTGAGCACGACCTGCTCGGCGACCGTAAGGTGCCTGCCGAGGCGTACTGGGGCGTCCACACGCTGCGCGCCACGGAGAACTTCCCCATCACCGGCACGCCGATCTCCGCCTACCCGCACCTGGTCGACGCCCTGGCCGCCGTGAAGGAGGCCGCCGCCCTCGCGAACGAGGAACTGGGCCTGCTGGACCCGGAGAAGGCCGCAGCCATCGTCGCCGCCTGCCGGGAGATCCGCGAGGGCAAGCTGCACGACCAGTTCGTGGTCGACGTCATCCAGGGCGGGGCCGGCACCTCCACCAACATGAACGCCAACGAGGTGATCGCCAACCGTGCGCTGGAGCTGCTCGGTCATGAGAAGGGGCAGTACCGGTACGTGCACCCCAATGAGGACGTGAACCTCGGACAGTCCACGAACGACGTCTATCCGACAGCCGTCAAGGTCGCGACCGTGTTCGCGGTGTGCGGCCTGCTCAAGGCGATGTCCGTCCTCCAGGACAGGTTCGCGGCCAAGGCGGTCGAGTTCCGCGATGTACTGAAGATGGGCCGTACACAGTTGCAGGACGCGGTGCCGATGACGCTGGGACAGGAGTTCTCGGCATACGCGGTGATGCTGGAGGAGGACCGCAGCCGCCTCGCCGAGGCAGTAGAGCTCATTCACGAGATCAATCTCGGCGCCACCGCGATCGGGACAGGGCTGAACGCCCCAGTCGGGTACGCCGAGTCGGCCCGCCGTCACCTCGCCGAGATCACCGGCCTGCCGCTGGTGACAGCAGCCAACCTGGTCGAGGCAACTCAGGACTGCGGGGCGTTCGTCCAGATGTCCGGCGTCCTCAAACGCATCGCCGTCAAGCTCTCCAAGACCTGCAACGACCTGCGCCTGCTGTCCTCCGGCCCGCGCGCGGGGCTCGGCGAGATCAACCTGCCGCCGGTGCAGGCAGGTTCGTCGATCATGCCGGGCAAGGTCAATCCGGTGATCCCGGAGGTCGTCAACCAGGTGGCCTTCGAGGTGATCGGCAACGACGTCGCCATCACCATGGCCGCGGAGGCCGGGCAACTCCAGCTCAACGCCTTCGAGCCGGTCATCCTGCACTCGCTGTCGGAGAGCATCATGCACCTGAGGAACGCGTGCGTGACGCTGGCCGAGCGGTGTGTGTCCGGCATCACCGCCAACACCGAATCGCTGCGCCGGACGGTGGAGAACTCCATCGGTCTGGTCACCGCTCTGAACCCGCACATCGGATACACGGCGGCGACCGACATCGCCAAGGAGGCGCTCGCCAGCGGCCGGGGGGTGGCGGAACTCGTCCTGGAGAAGGGTCTGTTGCCCGCCGAGACCCTCGCCGGGCTGCTGCGGCCGGAGGCCGTCGCGGGCGACCGTCGGGTGCCGGCCTGACGGTACCTGACGCACGGTTCCCCGAGCTTTCCCGAACACGGTCCACGGCTACGTCGCCAAGTGGCAGTCCGACGGCATCTTCGCCCAGCTCGACCGACCTGCTCGTCAGGCTATCCGGGTATCGAATGAGAGCCCGATCACCGTTTGCTCACCGCCTGCGCGGGCGCCGCGATGCCCTGCTCGCCGTCCAGGATCTCGTGGAGCCAGGCGCGTTCGGCGCGGCTCATGGCGCGGGCGGTGAGCAGCATGCCGCGGCGGTACGGGTCGGCGACCTCCTCCGCGCGCAGCGGACGGTCGCCGTCGTAGAAGAAGCTCGCGGGCGTCTCGAGGAACTCCAGGCGTCGGTGCAGCACCGCGTGCTGCTCTTCCACATCGGGCAGCAGGGACAAGAACGCCAGGATCGTGAAGAAGCGGGCGTGGTCGGTGATCTCGTGCTGGGCGGGGTCGCGCAGGCGCCGCAGCAGCTCGTCGCGGCCCGCGTCGGTCAGGGTCAGCACGTACCTCTGGGCGGCTACCGCGCCCGGCTCGATGTGCCGGGTCAGCAGGCCGCGTTTCACCATGCGGTTGATCGCCGGGTAGAGGCTGCCGTCACTGACCGGCCGAGTGTGACCAGACAGTTGTTCGACCCGTCGGCGCAGCTCATAGCCGTGCAACGGCCCCTGAGCGAGGTGTCCCAGGATCAATAGCTCCAACACGCCACCATCGTCGCATGGTGCGTCGAGCTACCACGTATCGAGGTGCTACGGTCACATCATCCCAGATACCTTGTTTCGAGGTATCCAGTTGCCTGGTGAAACAGAAGAGAGAGAACGATGGCGCAGTTGCCCGACCCGATCGCCGACAGTGCGGCACGTGGGGCCGGCTCGACCACGACCGGACGGCACGCTGCCGCGGTAGCCGGACTGCCGTGGGAGGACCGGCGGGCGTTCGAGGATGTGCGGCGTGGCCGGATCGCCTCCATCGAGCCCCCGGTCGTCAGGGACTCCACGGGCAGGGTGGTCTTCGACCTGACGACGTACGACTTCGTCGACGGCCAGGCGCCGGCAACGGTGCATCCCAGCCTGTGGCGCATCGCTCAGCTGCACCGCAACCACGGCCTCTTCGAGGTCACCGAGGGCGTCTACCAGGTCCGCGGCTACGACGCCGCGAACATGACCGTGGTGGCCGGCGAGCGGGGGTATGTGGTCATCGACCCGCTCACCTGTGTCGAGAGCTCCGCGGCCGCCCTGGACCTGGTCCGCCGCCACCTCGGCGACCGCCCGGTCACCGCCGTCGTACACACGCACTGTCACATCGACCACTTCGGCGGCGTCAAGGGAGTCGTCGACGAGGCGGACGTCCGGGCCGGGCGTGTTCCGGTGGTGGCTCCCGTCGGCTTCTACGAGCACGCCGTCAGCGAGAACGTCTCCGCCGGTGTCGCGATGGGCCGCCGCTCCGGCTTCATGTTCGGTGGTGCGCTGCCGAAGGGCGCCCGCGGGCATGTCATGAACGGCAGCTGCGCCGCCGTGGCGACCGGCCGGAAGTCGCTGATCCGGCCCACGCACGAGGTGACCCGTACCGGTGAGGAGCTGGTACTCGACGGCGTGCGGTTCGTCTTCCAGTACGTGCCCGACACCGAGGCGCCCGCCGAGATGAACTTCCACCTGCCCGAGCGCCGGGCGCTGTGCATGGCCGAGCTGATCAACCACCACATGCACAACCTGTACACCCTGCGCGGCGCCCCGGTGCGGAACGCCGTCGCGTGGAGCGCCGCGATCGACGAGGCGCTGCGCCTGTATGGGGATGCCTCGGACGTCATGTTCATCGGCCACGGCTGGCCGGTCTGGGGGCAGCAGCAGATCGCCGAGCTGCTGGGCATGCACCGAGACCTGTACCGCTACCTCCACGACGAGACGCTCCGCCTGGCCAATCACGGCTACACGCCCAACGAGATCGCCGAGCTGATCGAGCTGCCCGAACCGCTGGACGCCTATTGGGCCAATCGCGGCACCTACGGCGCCACCAGCCACAACGTCAAGGCCGTCTACCAGCACTACCTCGGCTGGTTCGACGGCAACCCGGCCAACCTGGACCCGCTGCCGCCCGCCCAGGCCGGCCGCCGCTACGTCGAGCTGATGGGCGGCATCGACACCGTCGTCGACCATGCGCGCACCGCCCACGAGACGGGCGAGGACCGGTGGGCCGCCGAGCTGCTGGGGCACGCCCTCGCCGCCGACCCCGACCACCGACCCGCACGCCTCCTCCAGGCCGATGTCTTCGAACAGCTCGGCTACCAGGCCGAGGCGGCGCCCTGGCGCAACTTCTACCTCGTCGGCGCCCAGGAACTGCGCCACGGCACCCCGAGCGGGCGGCCCGCCGGCGGCGCCAGCCCTGACCTCGTGGCCGGCATGACTCCCGAGATGCTCCTCGACTACCTGGCCATCCGCCTCAACGGCCCGCGCGCCGCGGCCGCCCGGCTCCGCCTCGAACTCGTGATCAGCGGCGACCGGCCCGGCCAGGCCGAAGACCGGTACCTGCTGATCGTCGAGAACGGCATCCTGCGGTACGCGCGGCCGCCGTTCACCGAGACGCCGACCGGCAGCCTGCGTATCCGCCACGCCGCGCTCGCCGACCTGGCGTACGGCGCGGCCACCCTCGACGAGTTGCTCGCGAAGGACACCGCACGGGTGGACGGCGACCGGACGGACCTCGACACCCTGCTCGGCCTGCTCGACACGTTCACCGGCGCGTTCGAGGTCGTCCTCCCGAACCTCCGATGAACCGGAGCGTCAGGAGGAGAGGAAGGCGCCCGCCACGCGAGCACCGCCAGAGCCCGGGCCTGGGGCGGAGGCAGTGTGTCGATCCGGTCCGAGACGGGCCACAGCAACTGGTGAGCCAGATCGGTCTGGTGGGCGGCCTGATCGGTGAACTCGTCGAGCAGGCCGGCAGCCTTCCGGCCGGCGTGCTCAACGTCTTCACCGAGTCCGGCAACGAGGGCGCCCCGCTGCTGGTCTCGTCCCCCGATGTCGACGTCCTCAGTTACACGGGCTCCACGGTGGTCGGCCGGAAGATCATGGAGTCTGCCGCGGCCACCCTCAAGCCGCTCTCCCTGGAACTCGGCGGCAAGAGCCCGATGCTCGTCTTCGACGACGCGGACCTCGACGCCACGGTGCCCGTCCTCGTCAAGGCGATCACCACCTTCGCCGGCCAGTTCTGCATGACGGGCAGCCGAGTCCTGGCCCAGCGCGGCATCGCGGACGAGCTCCGCCGACGGCTCGCCCAGGCCCTGGAGGCGGTCAAGGTCGGCCCGGGCGACGATCCGGCCAGCGATATGGGCGCGATGATCGACGAACGCAACGCGGAGCGCGTCGAGCGCATGGTCGCGGACGCCGCCGCCTACGCCGACATCGTCGTCCGGGGCGAGCGTGACAGGGCCTTCCTGCGACCCTCCCTGGTCGAGGTCACCGACCTCAGCACGCCGATCGTGCAGCAGGCCTCGCCGCGTCGGTCTGGACGCGCGATGTGGACCGCCCGCTGCGCGTCGGCCGGGAGATCAAGGCCGGCACGGTGTGGACCAACACCTGGGCCGTGGTGCACGACCAGTTCGAGGAGGGCGGCTTCAAGCAGTCCGGCCTGGGCCGCCTGAACGGCCTGCGGGGCCTGGAGGAGTTCCAGGAGACCAAGCACTTCGTCCACCCGGCTCCGCGCGCCTGATCCGACTCGTGCGACCGATACCTCGACCGATTCCGACGACGCCTCGCGCCCGTGGCGTCGCTGCCGTTCGCCGGCGGACCGGCCCCAGGCCCGGCTCCCACGGGGGATCCGCGAGGACGACACAACATCACTAAGGAGCACCCCCCATGTCCACCACCAGCGGTTTCGACACCATCATCGTCGGCGGAGGCTCGGCAGGCGCCGTGCTGGCCGCCCGGCTCAGCGAGAACGGCGCACGGCGCGTCCTGCTGCTGGAGGCCGGCCCGTCGTACGAGCCCGACGGATACCCGGCTCCGGTCCGGGACCGGAGCCTGCTCGGCGCCTTCACCGGGCACGACTGGGGCTATCAGAGCGAGCCCGGCTACATCGGCCACCCGGTCGCCGCGTACCGGGGCAAGGTGCTGGGCGGCAGCTCCGCCGTCAACGGCTCGTGCACGCTGCGTGCCCTGCCCTCGGACTTCGCCCGCTGGACGGCACACGGCCTCAAGGGATGGTCGTACGAGGACCTGCTCCCCGTCTACAAGGCCGTGGAGAGCACGGACGCGGGCGACGACGCCCTGCACGGGCGCACCGGCCCGCTGCCGATCAAGCAGCTCGGCCGCGACGACATCAGCGCCATGCAGCGCGCGTTCGTCGACGCTGCCGTCGCGCACGGCATCCCGTTCGTCGAGGACTTCAACGGCCCCGGCCCTCAAGGCGTGGGCATGTACCCGATGAACGTGAACGGCGGCGTGCGGATCAACACCGGCATGGCCTACCTGACCAAGGACGTCCGCGCCCGCGCCGAACTGGAGATCCGCGCCGAGACGCTGGTCGACCGCGTGGTCTTCGACGGGTCCCGGGCGGCGGGCGTGGTGCTGGCCGACGGCACCGAGCTGCGGGCGGGCGAGGTCATCCTCTCGGCGGGCTCGTACGGCAGCGCGGCGATCCTGCTGCGCTCGGGCATCGGTCCCGCCGACGACCTCGGCGCGCTCGGCATCCCGGTCGTCTCCGACCTGCCTGTGGGCCTGCGGCTGCAGGACCATCCCTTCTACTACAACGCCTACGCGGCCGACCCGGAGCGGATCGGCGAGGGCCTCCCGGTCATCGGCGCCAAGGTGTGGACCGCCAGCTCCCTGGCCGGCGCCGGGGAACTCGACCTCCACGTCACCGCCACCCACCTCTTCGACCACTCCACCAGCCCCACCGGCGTCGGCTTCGTCCTCGCCGTCGGCCTGGTGCGCCCCGCCTCGCAGGGCACCCTTACCCTGGTCAGCCGGGACCCGGCGGCGGCGCCCCGCATCGACCTCAACTTCCTGGCCGAGCCCGAGGACCGCCGACGCATGCTGGAGGGGATCAGGCTCGCCCGCCGCATCGGCGCCACCGCACCGCTGTCCGGCCTGATCGGCCAGGAGCTCAACCCGGGCACGGAGGCGGACACGGACGAGTCGATCGAGCGGACGATGCTCGCCACACTGGACACCTACCACCACCCCACCTCGACCGCTCCGATGGGCGCCGACGACGACCCGACCGCCGTCACCGACCACCTCGGCGCGGTACGCGGCGTGGAAGCCCTCCGTGTCGTGGACGCGTCGATCTTCCCGGACGTGCCCTCGGTGGCCACCAACCTGACGGTCATCGCCGCGGCCGAACACATCGCACGCCGGATCTGAGGCGGTCGGCCGGGCGACCGCAGCAGGTCGCCCGGCCGACCGGAGCCCTTGAGGATCAGGACTTCTGCGGCTCGATGTCGGGCAGGGACCAGGAGCGCTCGAAGTACGGCTCCAGCGGGCCGAAGAGCCGGAAATAGGTGAACCAGGACTTCCCGGGCCGGGTCGGAATCCAGTTCTGCTCCAGACCCTCGGGAGCCTTCGGACCCATCACGATGTCGATGGAGCCGTCGGCGTTCTTCTTCAGGTCCTGACGCGACGTCCGGTCCACGATCTGCTGCTCGTTCTGGATCAGGCCGCGCGTGTCGGTCTCGTACAGGGTGACCGACCAGAACAGCTTGGCCGGCACGCCGGACGGAACCCGAAGGCGATAGGTCTTCCCTCCGTCGAACGCTGCCCCCGTCTTGTCGTAGTACGCGGCGAGATAGGCGGACCCGGAGCCGGGCTCCTTGCTCAGTACGGCCGCCGACGTCCCCGTGATCTCGTAGAAGAACGCCGTCCGCTCCTCGAACATCGTGCCCCCGGGAACGTCCTGCTCGTTCGAGTACGACTGCGGGATGAGGTACTCCCAGTGCGAGTCGTCGCGGTAGCGCATGTCCGGGACGCGCTTGCGGAACGCGCCGGCCTTCGCCGTCGCCTCACCGACGACGGCGGCCTTCTCCAGGATCTTCCGCTGCCGGGCGTCAGGTTCGAAGGACTTTCCGAACCCGAGGCCGAGCGGCTGCAGCATCGCCGCGAAGAACCGGTCCCGGTCCTCGACGGACTCTCCCTCCAGCGCGCTCGCGAGCCGCTGCCAGTAGGCGAAGCCGTGTGGATGCTCCATGCTGGTGAGCCGGCCCTCGGCCTTGAACCGGAGCAGGCGGGTGCGCCCCCCGTCCGGGGTCTGGCCGACGGGGTAGATCTTCGCCGTCTCGAAGACCGCACGGACCTTCTCCGGGTCGGGGTCGAGGCCACGGGTGAACAGCAGTGCCCGCTGGGTACGGGACCGCAGCACCCGAGCGCCGGCGGGAAGATCGTCCGGCACCTTCTGCCCCGGCCCCACGAGGACGAAGACGGCACCCTCTCCCTTGTCGGGTGCGGGCGCCCCGACATCGGTGAGCGGACGGTCCCACCAGTCGATCAGCGAACCGGCCGTCGCGCCCTTCGGATACTCGAACACAAGGGGCCGGTCGGTGAGGTCGAAGTGGGCGAAGACATAAGGGGTCGTGACGTTCGAGCCCATCATCACGCTGACATCGCGGTATCCGGTGACCAGCACGAGGTCGCCGCTGCGGGCGCCGGCGTTGTCGATGAGTGTCTGCCGCGCGCTTTCCATGCCGACGATGGGGATGGCCCACAGATAGCACTGCACCGCCCGTTGGAAATCCATCGAGTCGTAGAGCCTCTGCACCGTGTCCTGCGTGGGCATTCCGAGATCGAAGCGCAGAGAACCGATCTCGGTCTCGATGACATCACCTTGCGGCTCGGCCCCGGTCTGATTCGTACAGGCGACCCCTGAACCCAGCGCCGCGGCCGACGCCGCCAGTTTGAACGTCTGCCTTCTGCTGTACGCCATGCCATGACCTCCCGGTTGTGCTGACCCCGGTCGACGCTCCGCCGCCGACAGACTCGGGGGGTTCTGCCGCGCCCTGGCTGTCGCCGACCAGAAGCCTCGAAGCGAGGTATGTCGAACGCAACCAACCTAACACCACGTTTCGAGGTAATGCGCCTCGGTCGACGCCCTCGCAGAGGTGCGCTGCGAGGCGCCGCACGTGGGCGGAGAGGTGGGCGATGCGGGCGTTTGTGGCCGCCAGGTCGGCTCGGAGCAAGGCTCGGCGGGCCCGCGGCTGCCGGGGCGTGTATCTGGCAGGGCATATCGCGGTGGCGGTAGATGCCATCCTTCATTGACGCTCGGCGCCAACCACCCAGGCAGTCATCGTCGCCACTGCAGATCAGCACCTACACGCAGTGTCACCCGTCACTGAATCCCATCTACGGACACTTTCTTGGGCCGCCGACGCAGCCGCCCGGCCCTTTCACCGCCTTCCCCGGATGGCACGGATCCCGGATGGGTGGGGTGGGTGTCGAGGCGGACGTGCGCGTCGATGGAGGGGGGCGTCGAGGAGGGGTGCACGATTCGGCCCGTGGCCGGGCCGAAGGGCCTGGCCGCAGACGGTCGCGGCCGGCGGGAGATGCGCGAATGTGATGCGGGGATGGATCGTGGAGCGCTTCAGCGACTGAGGGCGGCGGCGGGATGGTGAGTCCCGGCAGCCGAGTAACGTACGAAGCTTTCGCGATCGCGCCTGCGTCTGAGCGATCAGATGCTGACTTTTGCTGACTTTGCGGGGCTCAAATGCTGCTCGCAGGAGGAGATCGAGCAGGCGCGGCGGGACTGGATGGAAGGGACGCGGTTCGGGCACGTGAAGGGATACGACGGCGATCCGCTGCCTGCCCCCGAGCTGCCGGCGGTGCCGCTGAAACCGCGTGGAAGGGTCCGTTGACCTGCGGACATGCTGCCTGAATGCGGGTGGTTGCTGAGCGGGAGGCGGCCAGGCCCCGCCTCCTGCGCTGGTCCGTGGTGCGCGGCCGTGTTCACAGGCTCGCTTGTGGTCGGACCGATGCCGACCCCGCAGTCAGTTGCGCCACGCGTCGTCGGGGGAAAGCGCTGCTCTGCCGATCGTCTCGTGGAGAGTCGACGAGTTGCGAGGGCGCAGCCGTCGGCCCGTGGGAGTGTCGGCCCGTCGAGTGCTACATCGAGGTGGGCAGATGCGGGCTGCGGAGCACGAGCAGGGTGATCTCGCTGGGGGCGAAGACGCGGAACGGCGGGCCCCAGAAGCCGGTGCCGCGGCTGGTGTAGAGGAGGGTGCGGGTGCCGTGGTGGCTGAGGCCGGCGAGGGCGGGCTGGTCGAGGCGGACCAGGTGGTGGAAGGGCCAGATCTGGCCGCCGTGGGTGTGGCCGGAGAGCTGGAGGTCGATGCCGTCGGCTGCCGCCCGGTCGACGAACTTGGGCTGGTGGGCCAGGAGCAGGACGGGTAGGCCGGGGTCGGCGCCGTCCAGGGCTCCGGCGAGGTGGGCGCGGTGGCCTGCCAGGCCGGAGGACTCGGCGGTGACGTCGTCGACGCCGGCGACCACGAGGGTGTCGCCTCCGCGTTCCAGCAGCAGATGGCGGTTGCGCAGCGGCTCCCAGCCCAGCTCGCCCATCAGGTCGACCCAGCCCTGGGCCTCGCTGTAGTACTCGTGGTTGCCGGTGACGTACACCCGGGCCCGGGTGGCCCGCACGGTACCGAGGGGGACGGCCTGGGCGCGGCGGCGTTCGGCCGTGCCGTCCGCGATGTCGCCGGTGTGGCAGACCAGGTCGGCTTCGAGAGTGTTCACCGTCTCGCACACCCGCGCCGACCAGCGAGTGCGATCGAGCGGGCCGTAGTGGGTGTCGGTGATGAGGACGACACGCAGGCCGTCCAACCCGGCGCCCAGCCGCGGGAGTCGCACGTCGAGTCGGCGCACGCGCGGCACGCGGCGGGCTTCGGCGTACCCCCAGGCGAGCAGTACGGCGGTGGTGCCGAGGACGGCCCACGTGACGATGCGGGCCCGGTCCTGACTCTCGCCGACGCCGGCCACGGTCAGGGCGAGCCGCAGCAGGACGCCGAGCAGAACGGACCAGGTGAACAGAACCCAGCTGGTGCCCAGCAGGGTGTCACCGACGATCGCCGCCCGGTCCTGCTGGCGCCGGCCGTGGCCGCGCCCCATCGCGAGCGGCATACCGACGAGGCCGAGGGCGAACAGGGCGGTGCCGACCAGGACGACGGGCAGCGGCCAGTGCTGGCCGGTGTGCAGGAGCACCCAGCAGGGCACGACCCACAGCAGGACGGGGGCGATCAGGGGCAGGTAGCGCATCAGGCGGTGCAGTCGGCTCTGCCGCGGAGCTTGCGTCTCGCCGTCGGCGGGTCGGGTGTTGCTGGTGTCGGCCACGCTTCCCCTCCCTGACCAGGCTGCCGTCTCGCGCACTGTATCCGGTCGCCCTCGGGCCGGCCGGACCGGCAGTGCCTGGGCGCGGTCCCTCGGGGCTGAGGCTTCTCCGCGGGATGGCAGGACTCCGCTGCGGACACCTCCCTTGACATGGGCCGGGAGCAGGTTGCCACCGCCTTCCTCGGCTTCGTACCGCCGCCAGTGGCCGCGCCCCCGCGGGGGATGGGCCCACCACTTGAGGAGGGCCCGCGCCCTGTCTACGTCATCGATGACGTTGCGAACTCGCCCGTCCAGGAGGCGACCACCACACCGGCTGGAGCACTTTGCGGGCCATCCGCATTGTCGCGACCTTCAGCTGACCCACTCGCCGCGAGCCCCCGCCTGTCGGGTGACCGTCCGCAGCAGGGGGCGGCTCAGGCCGCCGGCCGCCAGGATCCCGCCGACGCCGGCGGCGGAGCACGCCGCGAGCACGATCAGGCCGTGTGCGTCGAACGACGAGCTGCCGCCGGCCAGCATCATCGATCCTCCGCACAGCAGCCCCGCGGCGACGGCCCCGCCCGCCAGCACGGTGACCGGGATGAGCGTCTCGCGGTTGCGGGCGGTGTCCAGCACACGCAGGGGAGTCCCGGCCAGGTGCAGCAGGGCGTAGGTGCGGCGGCGGTCCAGGACGGAGGAGGCCGCGGTGATCCCGGCAGAGGTGATGGCCACGGTGAACGTCACCACGAGCACCACTCGGGTGATGGTGTTGAAGTCCCGGGTGAACCGGTTCTCGGACCAGTTCACGTCGGTGCTGGTGACGGGGTACTGGTCGGGCAGCAGGCCGGTCAGCGCGGTGCGGGCGCGGTCCAGTTCGGCGGGGCCGCCGGAGACGGTGGCGGTGACCTGGCGGCTGTCGGAGGGGCCCTGGGCCACGGGGTCGTCGTCCACACCGATCACCGCGGTCACGCCGGCGGCGTGCAGGCGCTGTGCGGCCAGCGTCCGCACCTGCGTCACCTGGTGTTCCGGGACGGCGAGGGCGAGCCGGTCGGGCCGTCCGAACGGCAGAGTGCTGTCCATGGTGAGCAGGGCGAAGAACCCGGCGACGAAACCGGCCAGAGTGAGCCCGGAGACGATCCGCCAGGCGGCCTTCGGATCGTCCAGGAGCCGGCGCCCGGCCAGCAGCGTCGCCGGCCGCTTGGCCAGGGCGGTGACGACCCTGCCGAGCAGCCGGACCACCCAGGGCCCGATCACGGCCAGCGCGAGGAAGACCGCGGCGAACGCGGACAGCGCCACGACGTCGGCGCTGCCGTACTGCTTGGTGGTCCAGCCGTACACGGCGACGACGGCCACGAAGACCAGCGCCCGTACGGCGCTCGCTCCCCGGCTGCGGGAGCGGCGCGCCACGCCCAGCGGGCCGACGACCACCTGGCGCAGTCCGGCGAGCGCGCTGACCACGACCAGCGCGACCACACCGGCCATCACCGCCAGCAGTGGCGGCGCGCCGATCCACAGGTCCGCCGTGTACCAGGCGCCGCCCGCGAGCGGCAGGCTCGCCGCCACCGGCAGCAGCACCGCGTAGCCCACGGCACCGAGCAGCGCCCCGGCCGTTCCGGTGAGCAGCGCCTCGGCGGCCGTCATGCCGGCGATGCGGCCCGGCGTGGCGCCGATCAGGCGCAGCGCGGCGAGGCGCTGGTCGCGGCGGGACACCGACAGCCGCGCGGCGGAGGCTCCCAGCACCAGCAGCGGTACGACGACGAGGATGGTGGCGAGCCGGGCCAAGGACTCGTACATGCGGCCCGTGCCCTCCGCCAGCGGCCCACCGGTGAAGGACGCGACGCGGGTGGGGGAGGCTATGTCCCCGACCCGGCGCGGGTCGGGCTCGCGCGGGGTGGTGACCGCCGGGTCGGTGGAGCGGTGTCCGATCACCGCGACGAGTTCGTCGGGGTGATCCAGCGCCGCGCGACCCAGCGTTCCGGTGGGCGTGCCGGGGACCGGGTGGCGGTCGGCGGGCAGCCGGTCGAGCAGGTCGCCGAGCGCGGGGGAGACCCACAGCTCGCCCGGCGCGGGGAAGCGGTCGAGGCCGGGCGGGGCGGGAGCGGTGCGCCCGGGCAGCCGCGCGACGTCCACGACGGTGACCGGCTCACCCCGGGTGAACGTGGTCCCGACCGCCTGGACGGCCACCGGGTGGGAGGACTCCACCGGGTTGCGCCAGTCGGTACGGTCCGCGCGGTGCTGGAAGCCCAGGTTCATCGCGACGCACAGCAGGAGCAGTGTGGTGGACACGGCCGCCGCCGCGACCGCGAGACCTGTCGCGAGCAGTCCGGTGCGGCCGCCGGCCCGGGTGAGCCGCCAGGTCAGTGTCCAGGTGGTGCGGTCCAGTGCCCTCATCGCCGGTACCCCGCCTTCGCGTCGGTCTCGGTCCCGGTCTGCGCCGCAGCCTGATTCCCGGCCAGGCGGCCGTCTCGGACCTCCACCGTGCGATCGCACCAGCGGGCCACGTTCGCGTCGTGGGTGACGACGACCAGGGCGGCGCCCTGGCTGTGGCTGACCTCCACCAACAGCCGGATCACCTCCATACCGGTCGCCTGGTCCAGCGCTCCGGTCGGCTCATCCGCGAAGATCACTTTCGGATGGCCGACCAGGGCCCGGGCGATGGCCACCCGTTGCGCCTGACCTCCGGACAACTGCCCAGGACGCCGGTCCTCCAGGCCCTGCAGGCCCAGCGGACCGAACCACTGCCGGGCCTGCTCGACGGCCGCCCGGCGCGGCGTGCCGCCGAGCATCAGCGGCAGGGCCACGTTCTCGTCGGCGGGCAGTTCCGGAAGCAGCTGACCGGACTGGAAGACGAAGCCGAACGCGGTGCGGCGCAGCTCGCTGCGGGCCGGTTCGCGGAGCTGGTCGATCCGCTCGCCGTCCAGGAGCACCTCACCGGAGTCGGGCCGTTCGATACCGGCCAGGCAGTGCAGCAGGGTGGATTTGCCGGAGCCGGACGGGCCCATGACGGTCAGCGACTCGCCGGCCGGCACGTCGATGTCGACCCCGGCCAGGGCGCGGGCCATGCCGTAGGACTTGAACAGGCCGGTGCCGGTCAGGACGGCGGAAGTGGTGCTCATCGGGCGGACTCCCCGGAGGAAACGGTGATCATCAGATGCATGCCGCCCACGATCGGCGCGCACGGCACCCGCCTGGCTCGGCCGGACGGCCGGTTGTGGTGGCCGGACATCGGCCATTCGGCCGAGGCCGCCGGGAATCGCCGCTTCCGTATCCTGCCGGGTGTGTATTCCGAGGATCCGCGGCTGCGCCGCGTGCTGATCGCCGTCGGCTGGGCCCTGCTCCTCGCGGTGGGGCTGCTGGATGCGTTCGGGGGCCGGGCACTCCACTACCACTGGACGAGCTGGCTGCCGGTCGTGTCCGGCCCGCTCGCCTGCGCGGCATTGCTGTGGCCCGGCCGCCGGCCGTCCATCCAGGCACGTGCCGCGCTCGTCGCTGGCTGCTCGCTGGCTCTCACGGTCGGGATCGGCGTGTTCGCGGGTGTGAACGGTGCTGGCACCTGGGGTTTCCTGGAGGCCGTCGTCCTGCTGGTGCTGCTGTCCCGCGCGGTGGGGACGGTACCCCGCCCCGGAATCGCGGCGGCCGCCTCGGCCGCACTGGCCGTCGCGGTCATCGCGATCCCGCTGCGCTACGCGCCGACGGACAGCCAGGCCGCCATCAGCTGGTCCCTGCTGATAACGCTCGCCGTCGGCGTGTCCTTCGCCTGGGGCCTACGCGCACGCCTGCTGAAGGAGCAACGGGCCCGCGACATCACCGCCGTACGCCAACGGGAGCGCCTGGAACTCGCCCACGACCTGCACGACTTCGTCGCGCACCACGTCACCGGCATCATCGTCCAGGCCAACGCAGCGCTCACCCTCCAGCACACCGCACCGGAACAGGTCGGGCCGCTGCTGGAGAACATCACCCGGTCCGGATCGGAGGCGCTGGACTCGATGCGCCGCCTGGTGCGGGTCCTGCGCGAGGACGACCGCGACAGCATCCGGCCGGGGCAGGTGTGGAGCGAACTGGCCCGTCTGGTCTCGGCGTTCTCCGCGGACGAAGCGGACGTCCAGTTGCACCTGGCCGCGGCGGCCCGAGAGGTGCGGCTCGCCCCCGAGGTGGAGACCTCCGTGCACCGAGTCGTGCAGGAGGCACTGACCAACGTGCGCCGGCACGCTTCCGGCGCCGCGGTGGCCGTACGGGTCGACGTGGACGGGCCCCGGCTGCGGGTCGAGGTGCACAACACGGCACCCGCCGCACGCCACGCCGTCCCGGTCGGCGGACGCGGCGGCTTCGGACTGGTCGGCCTGCGGGAACGCGTCGAAGCGGTGGAGGGCACGCTGACCGCCGTCCCCACCGACGACGGCGGCTGGCGCGTGACCGCCGACTTCCCGGTGCTGGCCGCTGTGACAGGATCACGGGCGTGAACGACACGGCGATCCGCGTACTGATCGCGGACGACCAGGAACTCGTCCGCATGGGCTTCCGGCTGATCCTCGGCGCCCAGCCCGGCATCGAGGTGGTCGGCGAGGCCGCCGACGGCGCCGCCTGCGTGGAACTCGCCCGCCGGCTGCGGCCGGACGTGTGCCTGGTCGACATCCGGATGCCGAAACTGGACGGCCTGGACGTCACCCGGGCGCTGGCCGGACCCGGAGTCCACAACCCTGTGCGGGTCGTGGTGATCACCACGTTCGACCAGGACGACTACGTGCACACCGCGCTGCGCAACGGGGCGTGCGGCTTCCTGCTCAAGGACGCCCCGCCCGGTCTGCTGATCGAGGCGGTGCGGGCCGCCGCCCGCGGCGACGCGCTGGTCTCCCCGGCCGTCACCGTCCGGCTGCTGAAGCAACTGTCCGCCATGCGGCCCGAGCCGGAAGCCGCCTGCCCGCTGACCGAACGGGAACTGGACGTGGCCCGGCTCGTCGCGGTGGGCCGCACCAACCAGGAGATCTGCGACGAGCTGGTGGTGTCCCTGTCCACCGTCAAGTCGCACCTGGCCAGCATCCAGCAGAAGATCGACGCCCGTAACCGGGTCGAGATCGCCGCGTGGGCGTGGGAGTCCGGCGTCATCCGGGAGCGGTAGGGGCGGCTGCACAGCCCCTTACCGGTCGGCCAAGCCCTCTGCACGCATGACGACCACCGCACAGCCGGATCGCTCTGCCTGCTACTGCCAGACGTACCAACGGCAGTGGTACGCACCCGAGTCGTCCCACAACTCTCCGCTCGTTGTATCGCGCCGTGTGCCGCACAGTGGATGCCGTGTCGCACCGACGGCCCGGTGAGGCGGCTGCCGACATACGCCGGTTCGTGCACATGACGGTGCTCGGCGCCGTCACCTGTCTTCGCCGACCGAGAGAGTGAGCATGTCCACCGAACCCCCCGAGCCAACTGTCTCTCTCCCCGAGGGATCTTCCTCCGCTCCGTCCAGGCGCACGTTCATCGCGACCACCACCGCCGTCGGCGGCGCGGTCGTCGCGGGCGGCCTGACAGCCGGGCCGTCCGTGTTCGGCGCCGAGCCCGCGGAAGCCGCCGACGCGGCGCCCAGCAGCCGCGTCACCCTGACCGTCAACGGCGAGCGCCGCACCGTCACCGTGGACCACCGGACGTCGCTGCTGGACCTGCTGCGCGAACACCTCGGTCTGACCGGCTCGAAGAAGGGCTGCAACGCCGGTGCCTGCGGTGCCTGCACCGTCCTGGTGGACGGCCGCCGGGTCAACTCCTGCCTGACGCTGGCCGTCCGGCTGGACGGCGCCGAGGTCACCACCATCGAGGGCCTGGCGAAGGGCGAACGGCTGCACCCGTTGCAGCAGGCCTTCATCGACCAGGACGCCTTCCAGTGCGGCTACTGCACCCCGGGACAGATCATGTCCGGCGTCGGCTGCATCCAGGAGGGGCACACGGACTCACCGGAGGAGATCCGGGAGTTCATGAGCGGCAACATCTGCCGCTGCGGCTGCTACGTGAAGATCGTGCGGGCGGTCGAGCAGGCCGCGCACGGGAAATGAGGCACGGTCCCCATGCACCCCTTCTCCTACACCAGGGCCGCCACCACCCGGCAGGCCCTCGACGCCGGCCGCGACGGCGGCCGTTACATCGCCGGCGGCACCACACTCGTCGACCTGATGCGTGAGACCGTCGAACGCCCCCGCACGCTGGTCGACATCAGCGCCCTGCCCCTGCGAGAGATCATGGTCACCAGGCGCGGGGGCCTGCGCATCGGTGCCCTGGTGCGGATGTCCGAGGCCGCCGCCCACCGAGGCGTACGCGCCCTGTACCCGGTCATCTCCGAGGCGCTGGAGCTGAGCGCGTCGGCGCAGCTGCGCAACATGGCGACCATCGGCGGCAACATCATGCAGCGCACCCGCTGCACGTACTTCCGTGATGTGACCGCCGCCTGCAACAAGCGTGCGCCGGGCTCCGGTTGCGCGGCACGGGACGGCTTCAACCGCACCCACGCGATCCTCGGCACCTCCGGCGCCTGTGTGGCCACCCACCCCTCCGACGTCGCCGTGGCCTTCGCCGCACTGGAGGCGACCGTGGTCGTACTCGGCCCGGACGGCGAGCGCAGCGTGCCCTTCGCCGACTTCCTGCTCAGACCGGGCAGCACACCCGACCGCGAACAAGCCGTGCGCCGGGGCGAGTTGATCACCGCTGTCGAGATACCGGCTCTTCCGCGCCCGCTCAGGTCGGGCTATCTGAAGGTGCGTGACCGGCAGTCGTACGAGTTCGCGCTCACCTCGGCGGCCGTCGCCCTGCACATCCGCGGCGGGGTGATCCGCGAGGCCAGGGTCGCCGCCGGAGGCGTGGGCACCGTCCCCTGGAAACTGCCCGCCGTCGAGCGAGAGCTCCTCGGTCGGCGGCCGTCCGACGCCCTGTGGGCCAAGGCCGCCGAGCGGGCGGCGGACGGGGCCCGGCCACTCCACCACAACCGTTTCAAGGTCGAGTTGCTCAAACGGACCGTCGAGCGCCAACTGCGCGTCGTAGGAGGTGGCAAGTGAGCCCGCAGCCCCAGGCAGCCGTCGGAGCGCCGCTGTCCCGGGTGGACGGGCGGCTGAAGGTGACCGGCCGGGCCAAGTACGCCGCCGATCACGTCCCCGGCGGGGTGGTGCACGCCGTCGTCGTCGACAGCAGTGTGGCGCGCGGCCGTATCACCGCCATCGACACCCGTGCCGCGCACGCCCAGCCCGGCATCCTGGGCGTACTCAGCCACCTCGACAAACCCGAGCTGGCCTACCGCGACAACCCGGGCGCCTGGCTGGACCCGGCCGTCGGCGAGCGGTTGCACGTCTTCCAGGACGACAAGGTGCGCTTCTTCGGCCAGCCCGTCGCCGTGGTCGTCGCCCGCACACTGGAGGCCGCCCAGCACGCTGCCGACCTGGTGAAGGTCTCCTACGACGCCGAGCGGCCGTCGACCGACATGACAGCGCCCGGCGTCCGGGAGAACGAGCCCCAGCGCCAGCAGAACTACGTGCGCGGCAACCCCGAGGAGGCATTGGCCTCGGCGGACGTGAGGCTGGAGGGCACCTACCGGCTCACCCGCAACCACCACAACGCGATGGAGCCGCACGCCACCGTCGCCCGCTGGGACGGTGAGAAGCTCACCGTCTGGGACAAGACCCAGTGGACGCTGGGAGCGCGGGACGAACTCGCCGCCGTGTTCGGCGTTCCGGCGGAGAACGTGCGCGTGATCTCGCCGTTCGTCGGCGGCGCGTTCGGCAACGCGCTGCGCACCTGGCCGCACACCACCCTCGCGGCCCTCGCCGCCCGCCAGTTCCGTCGCCCGGTCAAACTGGTCCTGACCCGCGAGCAGCTGTACTACGGGGTGGGCTACCGGCCCGCCTACGAGTACCGGCTGCAGTTGGGCAGCACCCGCAGCGGACGCGTGACCGCGACGGACCACCGGATACGGGGCGAGACATCGACGTACGAGAACTACGGCGAGGGCGTGATGAACCCGGGGCAGGTGCTCTACGCCACGCCCCACGTACGCCAGGCGTACCGGACCGTGCCGCTGGACGTGAACACACCGACGTTCATGCGGGGCCCCGGCTGGTCCAGCGCCGCCTTCGCCGTCGAGTCGGCCATGGACGAACTCGCCCACGAGACCGGCATCGACCCGATCGAGCTGCGGCTGCGCAACGAACCACAGGAGGACCCTGCGGGCGGGCTGCCCTGGTCCACCCGGCGCCTGACGGAGTGCCTGCGGACCGGAGCCCGCGAGTTCGGCTGGCACCGGCGCAACCCCAAGCCCCGCTCCCGGCGGGACGGCGACTGGCTGATCGGCATGGGCATGGCCAGCGGTATCTACGACACCCTGCGCATGCGGTCCGAGGCACGGGTCAGGCTGGACGCCGACGGCACGGCCCTGGTCCAGGCCTCGACCAGCGACATGGGCCCCGGCACCTACACCTCCATGACCCAGCTCGCCGCCGACGCCCTCGGCCTGACCATGCGCACGGTCCGCTTCGAACTCGGCGACTCCACCTTCCCGGCGTCCCCGCCGCACGGCGGCTCACAGACCATGGCCGGCGTCGGCTCCGCCGTCCAGGACGGCTGCGACAAGCTGCGGCAGGAAGCGATCGAACTCGCCGTCGAGGACGAGCGGTCACCGCTGCACGGCGTCGACGCCGACGACATCGTGGTCCGCGGCGGCCGGCTGCACGCCAAGGGCAACCCCGCGCGCGGGGAGACCTACCGGCAACTGCTGGCCCGTAATGGCCGTACGCACCTGGAGACGCGCGGGACCTTCACCCCGAGCGGCGACGACCGGTACGCCATGAACGCCTACAGCGCGGTGTTCGCCGAGGTGGCCGTCGACCGGCGCCTTGGCCTGGTGCGGATGCGGCGGATGCTGGGCGTCTACGACGTCGGGCGGATCATCAGCCCCAAGCTCGCCGACAGCCAGGCCCTCGGCGCCATGGTGGGCGGCATCGGCCAGGCCCTCCTGGAACACACGGTCACCGACCACCGCGACGGCCGGATCGTCAACGCCAACCTCGCCGACTACCTCGTGCCCGTCAACGCCGACGTCCCCGACCTCAGGGCGATCTATCTGGACGGGGAGGACCTTCACGCCGACCCCATCGGCGTCAAAGGCCTCGGCGAAGTCGTGAAGGTCGGGGTCGCGCCGGCCATCGCGAACGCGGTCTTCAACGCGACCGGCCGCCGCGTCCGCGACCTGCCCATCACCGCCGAAGCCCTGCTCTGAACCCGGACAGGCCCTGAGGGCCCCTCCGCCACCCGGCCGGGGCCCTGAGACCCGTCCCACCGATCGGCCCGCCGCCGCGCCCACCATTCCCCCCATGCCGGCGCGGCGGCGGGCTCCCCACACCGCCCCAGGAGCGCCACTCATGCTGAACATCGCGGACACGCTGTACCGCTGGTGCCGCGAGGCCCGCCCCTTCGCCCTCGCCACCGTCGTCCAGGTCAGCGGCAGCGCACCCCTGCCACCCGGCACCTCACTGGCCGTCGACACCGACGGCGAAGCGGTCGGCAGCATCTCCGGAGGATGCGTGGAAGGCGCCGTCTACGAGCTGTGCGGGCAGGTCCTGGAATCGGGCGAACCCCCGATACGGGCCTCGTTCGGCTACTCCGACGACGACGCCTTCGCCGTGGGCCTGACCTGCGGCGGCGAACTGGAGGTCATGGTCCAGCGCATCGACCCCGCCGACCAGCCCCACCTCACCACCGCCCTGGAACAGGCGTCGGCCGGTGTGCCCCTCTCCGTGGCGCAGGTGATCGACGGCCCGCAGCGCCTCCTCGGCCGCACCCTGTCCGTCTTCGGGAACGGCAGCGCCTACGACGGGACACTGGGCAGCCAGCAGGCGGACCGGGCGGCGGCCAACCAGGTCCGCGGGCTGCTGCGGGCGGGCCGGACCGCCCGCATCGAGGTCGGCGGGGACGCCGACACCTGCCCGGAGAAGCTGACCCTCCTGGTCCACACCCGTGCGGTGCCGCCCCGCATGCTGATCTTCGGCGCCGTCGACTTCGCCGCCGCTCTCAGCCAGGCCGGACGCTTCCTCGGCTACCGGGTCACCGTCTGCGACGCCCGTCCCGTCTTCGCCACCCCCGAGCGCTTCCCGCACGCCGACGAGGTCGTCGCCGACTGGCCGCACCGCTACCTGGAGCGCACCGAGGTCGACGCCCGCACCGCGATCTGCGTCCTCACGCACGATGCCAAGTTCGACATCCCCCTGCTCCGCCTGGCCCTCGACCTCCCGGTCGGCTACATCGGCGCGATGGGCTCCCGACGCACGCACCAACACCGCCTGGAACGTCTGCGCGAGGCCGGCGTCCCCGAAGAACACCTCGCGCGGCTGCACTCACCCATCGGGCTCGACCTCGGCGCCCACACCCCCGAGGAGACAGCGATCTCCATCACCGCCGAGATCATCGCCCACACCCACAACGGCACCGGCCTGCCCCTGTCCCGCGTCCTCGGCCCCATCCACGGTTCCGTCCCCCCGGCCAAGGCGCCGTCAGCAGCCGCGCTCCTGGCGGCATGAGGCCCCACGTGCTGATCGACACCCTCAGTGCTGCGGCTCCATCTCCCAACTGGCCAGCATCCGCAGGGCTTCCTCCGAGCGGGAGCCCGGCTCGGCGTAGTAGGTGACCAGCCGCATGGGGGCGCCCCCGGGCAGTGCCATGGGTTCGTGGACGAGGTCGAACTCTCCCACCAGCGGGTGCCGCATCCGCACGATCTCGCCGACGGTCCCGCAGCTCACCTCGTGCCGCGCCCACAACCGCCGGAACTCCTCGCTCTCGCGCGACAACTCCTCGATCAGCGAAGTGAAATGTGCGTCCCCGGGGCTCTTGCCGGCGTTCATGCGCACAACGCCGGCGATTCTCTGCGCCGTACGGGCCGGTTCGGCGAACCTCTCGCGTGCCTCGGGCGAGAGGAAGATCAGCCGGGCCACGTTGCGCTCCTCGGGCGGCAACTGGCCCCAGTCCCCGAAGACGGCGGCAGCGAGCCGGTTCCAGCCCAGGATGTCCAGGCGCCGGTCGACGACGTAGGCGGGCACGCCGAGCGTGTCGAGCAGGTGCTGGACGCTGGGCCGCAGTTGCTGCTGCGGGGGCGCGGCCGGCGTCGCGCTCTGCCGCTCGGGCTGGGCCAGCCGTACCAGATGGTCGCGCTCCTCGTCGTTCAGGCGAAGGGCGCGGGCGACGGCGTCCAGCACCTCGGCCGACATGGTCTCGCCGTATCCCTGCTCCAGGCGTGCGTAATACGCGTACGACACCCCGGCCAGCTGCGCCAGCTCCTCGCGCCGCAAGCCGGGAACCCGCCGCCGCCCGTGCGAGGGCAGGCCCACGTCCTCGGGCCTGAGCCGGGCCCGGCGCGACCGCAGGAACCCCCTCAGCTCGGTACGCCGGTCCAGTCCGGACGTCACTTGGTCACCGGGCGCCACATATGAAGACATCTCTGTCCTCCCGTTCTCATACGTGCCCTCGCTGGTGCGGAGCAGCGTACAGCATCGACCCAGCGAATCATTTTGATACTCAGTCTCAGAGGGATGTAGAGTCTCCTCATAAGACTTCACTTCGAACGGGAGTGTCTCTCGTGAGCAAGATCTGGTTCATCACTGGTTCCTCGCGCGGCTTCGGCCGCCAGTTCGTCACCGCGGCCCTGGAGCGCGGCGACAAGGTCGTGGCCACTGCCCGCGACACCGACTCCCTGGCGGATCTGGTGGCCGCGCACGGCGAGGCGATCCTTCCGCTGCCCCTGGACGTCACCGACAAGGCCGCCGTCACGGAGGCCGTGAAGCGGGCGCACGACCACTTCGGCCGCTTGGACGTCGTCGTCAACAACGCCGGCTACGGACTGTTCGGCGCGGTCGAGGAGTTGACGGAGCAGCAGGTCCGCGACCAGATGGAGACCAACTTCTTCGGCGCCCTGTGGGTCACCCAGGCCGTCCTGCCCCTCCTGCGGGCCCAGGGCAGTGGTCACATCGTGCAGATCTCCAGCGTCGGCGGTGTCACCGCCTTCCCCAACCTCGGTGTCTACAACGCCTCGAAGTGGGCCCTGGAGGCCGCGAGCGAGGCCCTCGCCCAGGAGGTCGCCGGATTCGGCATCAAGGTCACCCTCGTCGAGCCCGGCGGCTTCGCCACCGACTGGTCCGGCTCCTCCGCCGCCTTCGCCGGGCAACTGCCCGCCTACGACGACCTGCGCACGGCCCTCGCCGCCTACTGGGGCAACTTCCGGCCCGGCGACCCGACCGCCACCGGCGCGGCCCTGCTGAAGATCGTGGACGCCGACAACCCACCCCTGCGGGTCTTCTTCGGCACCGCGCCGCTCCAGCAGGTCCCGCAGGTCTACGCCGAGCGGCTGAAGACCTGGGAGGAATGGGCCGACGTCGCCACGGAGGCCCAGGGCAGCGCGGCGTAACCGTATGGCGCATGCGCCGACCTGAGCCGGCGCTCGTCGCCGCAGCCACGACAACGGCCGGCGGGCAGGCGCGATCCCCCGACGGGAGACCGCACGTCCGCCGGTCGTGGTGTCGGCCTCACCGCTCCAGCAGCGCGGCCTTCGGCGCGGCGCAAGACGTCCCGCAGCCGGGCGTTGGTGCGGCCCACCGCCCACAGCTCCATCTCCGCGCCGAACGAGGGCCCGCACATGACGGACCGCCTCACGTGCAAAGAGTCCGCGCTTGATACTCGGTATCAAATTGAGCCTTGTTGTACCCTGCTGGTATGTCTGAAACCGCCAGCGCCGCCGACCAGTCCGCACGCAAGCCGCCCGGCCTGCGTGAGCGCATGCGTGCGACGGTTCAGGCGGAAGTGGTCGAGGTGGCGCACCGGCTCTTCACCGAGCAGGGTTTCGACCGGACCACCGTCGACCAGATCGCCGCCGAGGTGGGCCTGTCGCGTGCCAGCCTCTTCAGGTACTTCGGCACCAAGGAGGACATCGTCCTGGGGCGCCTGGAGGAGACCGGCCGCCAGATCGCGGCAGAGCTCGCCGCCCGTCCCGACGACGAACACCCCTGGGAGGCACTGCGCCGAGCCTTCGACGTCCTCATTCGGATCAACGAGGCAGCGCCGCCCGAGCGGGTGCTCAGCTATCTGCGCATGCTCCAGGAGACCCCGTCCCTGCGCGCCCGGCACCACGAGAAGCAACTGGGCTGGAAGAAGCTGCTGGTGCCGGAGGTCACCCGGCGCCTGGGGGCCGATGCCGACCGGCCCGAGGACACCAGGCCGAGCGCGCTGGCCGCCGCCGCGCTCGCCTGCCTGGACACGGCCTCCACGGCATGGGTGGCCTGTGAGGGTACGGTCCCGCTGGCCGTGCTGCTCGACCGGGCGATGGGCGCGTTGGCGAAGTGACCCGGCCGTGGGCTTGATCCGCCGCACGGTAACGCCTGCCGTCGCCGGGCCGCAGACCTCGGCCCGGCTGCTCCCCCCCTCGGCCGGGGCAGCCGGCAGCCCACGTCGGTCGCCCGGCCCGGCTCGCGGCCGGCGATTCCGCTGAGGGGCGGTGTCACCCGCGCCGTTCGGCGAACCGGACCCGGCGCAGGAGGACCTCACCCGACTCGCTCCACACACCGACCAGGCGCCCGGTGAACCCGCCCGCCACTTCGGTGGAGAGATAGCGTCCGTCGAGGCGGGCGAGGACATCCGTGCCGGTTCCGTCACCGATGCCCAGTTCGATGTCGTCCGGTCCGTTCCACGTGGGCTCCGTGGAGCGGACGCGGAGGGTGACAGGGGAGTCGGGCAGCGGGCGGGAGCCGAGGACCGACCGGACCTGTCCGATGCGTGCGACGGCGGTGACCTGGCCGCCGGCGACGCGCAGGCCGTACCAGTGGGCACCGTCGAGCCGTAGGGCGACGGTGAACGCACCCTCGCCCGGATCGACGACGAAGTCGGCCTCCCAGTGGTCCCCGCCGACCCGCGTGAACAGTCCCGACGGCTCACCGGACTCACTCGGTGCGTGAGCCACGACCACGCCGTCCGGCACGCCGCGGACGATGCGGTCCGGACGCTGCCCGGGTGAGACCCACCTGGGATCCAGTCCGGGCGCGACGAAGTCGTCCTCGAAGTCCCGCTGCCCCGTGGGGACATGGCGTCTCGGCGGCTCGAACCGTGGCCAGTCGTCCACCCAGGAGACATCGGCGAGGAACGTCTCACGCCCGTTGACGTGGAATCGGGGACTGCGGCCTCGTGGCCGCGTGCCGAGATACACCGCCGCCCACGCCCCGTCGGGACGCTCGACCAGATCGGCATGACCGACGTTCTGGACGGGATGAGCCGTACTGCGGTGGGTGAGGACCGGATTGTGCGCGGCGGCCTCGAACGGTCCTCGGGGGCTCCGGGAACGCGCGACCGACACCACGTGACCCCGGTCCGTGCCGCCTTCGGCGATGACCAGGTACCACCAGTCGCCGCGCCGGTACAGGTGTGGTCCCTCGGAATGCGCCAGGCCGGTGCCGTGCCAGATCCACCGCGGCTTCTCGAGGAGCAAGCCCCGCTCCGGATCGACCGCGACCTGCCGGATGCCGATCTCGGTCTCCGACCACGAGCAGTACGTGACCAGGCACGTCCCCTCGTCGTCCCAGGCCAGGTCCGGGTCTATGCCGTCGAGTCCGGTGAGGCACAGGGGCGCGGACCACGGCCCGGCCGGGTCGCTCGCGTGGTAGACCTGATGGCCGCCGCGAGCGTCGTCGATGTTCGTGGTGATCAGCCAGAACCGGCCCCCGTGGTGGCGCAGCGTAGGGGCGTAGATGCCGCGGCTCGACGGAGAACAGCCCGCGGGGAACTGCTCGTCCCTCGTCAGGGCGTTGCCGATCTGACGCCAGTGGACCAGGTCGCGGGAATGCCAGATCGGCACGCCGGGGCTGTACTCGAACGATGAATTCGCCAGGAAGTACTCCTCACCGACCCGGCACACCGAAGGATCGGGGTACAGCCCGGACAGGATCGGGGCGGTCGCCGCGTCGGCGTACCCACCGCCTTCCGGTGGCATCGAACTCATGGGGTGTCACCTCGTGTGCCGGCCGGGCGCGACGCGGCTGTAGTCGGTCATGTGGCTCTTTGGTGGAAGCTCGGGCGGTTCCCGGGCGTGACACGGGGGCTTGGAACCGCCGACGAGCAGGGTTGGTTCCACCTGCTCGGCCCAGGCGCGTGCACGTGTGGTCGTGCGGCAGAGGGAACCGTCGGTCGGGATGAGTCCGGCGCTCGCCGATGTACGCGGCGGTGCCCCGAACGTAGTGAACGGTCACCTTTGAGGTCAAGAGTTGCGTGGTGATCGTTCACTTTCACTCTGCGAGGGTCACAAGCCTTGTCGTTCCCCAGCGCGCACCAGGCCGGTCTCGTAGGCGATGACGACCAGTTGGGCCCGGTCGCGGGCGCCGAGTTTTGCCATGGCCCGGTTGGCGTGGGTCTTGACGGTGACGGGCGTGACGAAGAGGCGTTCGGCGATCTCGTCGTTGGCCAGGCCGGAGCCCACCAGTGTCAGGACCTCCCGTTCCCGGGGGGTCAGGGCGGCCAGTCGCGTGGCGTCGACGAGGTCGCCGGGGGAGGGCTGGGCGAGGACACGGGAGATGAGGCCCTTGGTGGCTGCCGGGGAGAGCAGCGCCTCACCGGCGGCCACGAGGCGGACGGCTTCGAGGAGCTGCGCCGGTTCGACGCCCTTGCCCAGGAAGCCGCTCGCGCCTGCTCGGAGGGCCTCGATGACGAGGTCGTCCTCCTCGAAGGTGGTCAGGACGAGGACCTTGACCCCGGCCAGATCCTCGTCCTGAGCGATGAGTCGCGTGGCCTCGATGCCGTTGACCTCGGGCATCCGGATGTCCATCACCACCACGTCGGCGCGCTCGGACCTGGCCAACTGGGCCGCCTCCCTCCCGTTGGAGGCCTCCGCGACCACGTCCATGTCGGGCTGTGCGTCGATGAGCAGACGGAAGGTGCCGCGGAGCAGGGCCTGGTCGTCGGCGAGCAGGACGCGAATGGTCATGGGCGGTGGTTCCTCACGGGGTGTCAGGCAGTTGCGGATGAGAGCGAGAGCGGCAGCTCGGCGACGACCTGGAAGCCGCCTTCGGGACGCGGGCCGGCGGTGACGGTGCCGCCGATGGCGGTGGCGCGCTCGCGCATGCCGATCAGTCCGTGGCCGCTGCCCGCGCCCTTCGGTGCGCCCGGGCGTCCGTCGTCCGTCACGGTGACCCGGAGTGAGTGCACGCCGTAGTCCAGGACCACCGAGGCGCGGGACGCGGACGCGTGCTTGTGCGTGTTGGTGAGGGCTTCCTGGATGATGCGGTAGGCGGTCAGGTCGGTCGCGGGCGCCAGCGGCGAAGGCCCGCCCGTGCGGGTCACCGACACCGACAGCCCGCTCGCCTCGAACCCGCTGACGAGGGTGTCGAGATCGGCCAGACGCGGGATGGGGGCCCGCGAGCCCGGCGCGTCGTCGGGCTGACGCAACAGGCCGACGGTGGCCCGCAGTTCGTCGAGGGCGGCGCGGCTGTTGTCCTTGATGTGGGCCAGTGCCTCGTAAGCCTGCTCGGGGTTGGCGCGCATGAGGTGGTGCGCCACGCCGGCCTGGGCGTTGACCAGGGTGATGTGGTGGGCGACGACGTCGTGCAGATCGCGCGCGATGCGCACGCGTTCCTCGGTGACCCGGCGCCGGGCCTCCACTTCCTGCATGCGCTCGGCACGCTCCGCGCGTGCCCTGGCCGCCGCGAGGTTCTCACGGCGGCTGCGGACGGCGCGGCCCAGCGCGGTGGCCCCGATCGCGAAGTCCAACCGCAGCAGACTGGTTCCCGCCACCAGGGACTCCGCGTGGGTGGCGGCGTAGACACCGGTGATCGCCACGGCCGCGGCCACCCCGACGGTCCACGCGGTGCGTCGGCTGCCGAGGGCGGCGAGGGTGTACAGGGCGATGAGGCTCGCCGCGGGGGTCGGCGCGATGTGCGGGGCGACGGCCATCAGCGTGAGGTCGCCCGCCACCGAGAACAGGGCGACTCCCAGCGGCCAGCGGCTGCGGAAGGCCAACGGCACGCACGACAGCGCTGTCCACACGACCTCGTGCCAACGAGGCTCCTGCCAGCCGTCCTGACCGGCGGCGGTCGCCGCCGCGGCGATCACGACCAGAGGTACCGCGGGCAGGGCGTCTGTGATCCGGTCATGACGGGCCAGCCACTGTCGCCACACCATGGGCAGTTCCATTCCCTCACTCTAAGCAGCGCCGGCCGGTGGAAGGCGAGGTCACCCCGCCTTCCACCGGCCCGCGTGCGATGTCGGTCCGTCGGGGCGACGGTCAGCGGGCCAGGCCGGCGGGTTCCGGCTCCCGCACAGCGTGCAGCGGATGCGCGGGCTCGTCGGCGGGGCCTTCCACGGACACGTTGGGCAGCGCCCGGTCCAGGCGGCGGGGCAGCCACCAGTTGGCCCGTCCGCACAGGTGCATCAGCGCCGGCACGACGACCATGCGGATCAGCAGGGCGTCCACGGCGACGGCGACGGCGAGGCTGACGCCGAACTCGGAGATGACCCGCATGCCGCCGAACACGAAGGAGCCGAAGACGCAGACCATGATGGTGGCGGCGACGGCGATCACCCTGCCGGTCTCGGCCTGCCCGACCCGGACCGCGCGGTGGCTGTCGCCGGTGTGGGCCCACTCCTCGCGCATCCGGCTGACCAGGAAGACCTGGTAGTCCATCGACAGGCCGAACATGATGCCGACGACCAGGATCGGCACGAACGACTCGATCGGTCCGGCGGCGCCGAGCCCGAGCAGTCCGGCGCCGTGGCCGTACTGGAACACGACGACGATCGCGCCGAACGCGACCCCGATGCTGAGGATGTTCAGCAGCGCGCCGACCGCCGGGATGAGCAGGCTGCGGAAGGCGACGGTCAGCAGCAGGAAGCCGAGCGCGGCGATCACCAGCACGAAGATCGGAAGCTTGCCCATCAGCACTGACGCGAAGTCGTCGTTGCTCGCGGTGACACCGCCCACGTAGACCTTCATCGACGTGCCTTGCTCCGCTTCGGGGATCACGTCGTCACGCAGGTGGTGGATGAGGTCGGAGGTGGCCGCCGACTGCGGGGAGGTGGTCGGGACGACCTGGATCACACCGACGGTCTGTCCGTCCTTCATGGGCGCGGCGTTGGCACTGGCGACACCGTCGACCCGCTCGAGAGCGGTGACCAGCTTCGCCTCGGCGGCCTGGTCGGCGGCGGTGGGAGCCTGGACGGCCAGGACGAGCGGGCCGTTGAAACCGGGGCCGAAGCCGTCCGCGATCATGTCGTACGCCTGACGGTTCGTCGAGGTCGTCGGCAGATTGCCGTCGTCGGACGCGCCCAGACGCAGCGACAGCGTCGGCAGCGCCAGCGCCGCGAGCACGGCCAGGGCGACGACACCCAGGGTCTTGGGCCGGGCCTGGACACGCTCGGCCCACCGGCCCCACAGCCCGGTACGCCCGGAGGACGGGCGGCTCGCCTGCCCGGCCATGTCGCGGCGCTCCTTCTTGCTGAGGACGCGCGGGCCGATCATGCCGAGGAGCGCGGGCAGCAGGGTGATGGCGGCCAGCACGGTCAGTACGACGGTGACGGCCGCGCCGATCGCCATGCCGTTGATGATGCCGACGTTGAGGGTGAGCATGCCGAGCAGCGCGACGACGACGGTCAGCCCGGCGAACACCACGGCCCGGCCGGAGGTGTTGAGGGCCTTGGCCGCCGACTCGGCGACACCCATGCCCGCCATGAGGTTGGCGCGGTGCCGGTTGACGATGAACAGGGCGTAGTCGATGCCCACGCCCAGACCGATCAGCGAACCGAGGGTCAGCGTGGTGTCGGAGAGCGTGATGACGTGGCTGAGCAGCATCACCGCGACCGCGGAGGTGCCCACCCCGACGATGGCCGTGATGATGGGCAGCGCCGCCACCCAGACGGCCCGGAAGACGAACAGCAGCACGATGAAGGCGAGGACGATGCCCATGGCGTCGGCGACCGCGTTCGGCTCCGGGTTGACGGTGAAGGCCTGCCCGTTCAGCGCGATATGGAGGGTCGCCGACTCCTGGGCGGTGGCGAGTTCCTTCACATGGTCGACCTGGGCGTCCTCCACATCCCGGTCGAACGCGACCGAGGCGTAGGCCGTCCGGCCGTCCTCGCTGATCTGCCCCTTGCCGACCGGCGTGTAGGGGCTGGTCACTTCGGCGACACCCGGTGCCTCGGCCATCTCCTTCAGGGTCCGGGTCATCGCCTGCTTGGCGGCGGGCTCGGTGACCTCGCCGCCGTTCACCTGCCAGACCACCCGGCCGCTCTTGCCCGCCGCACTGTTGGAGGCGCGCTGGAGCAGTGCCGTCGCCCTGGCCGAGTCGGTGTCCTGCGAGATCGGGCTGTTGCCGAAGGCGCTGCCGGCCGCACCGACTCCGGCGCCGAGAGCGAGCAACAGGCCCACCCAGACCAGGACGACGGAGAGCCGGTGCCGGTGGCACCAGCGGGCGAGAGGGGACATCGACGAGCCTTTCGAGGGGACTGCCATGTGCGTGCGGGCCGACGATCTCGGCCCACTCGAACACTCGCAGTTCACCGGTCTCTCGTCGTTGGCCGTACGCAGACTCTTTCGGCTACTGCGTTCGCAGCAGACAGGGCGGGGACAGCCTGCCGTCGACGCGTCCGCCCGCCTCAGCGGCCGGGGTGCAGACCGAGCCGGCCCGGGGACGGCGCGCCGCTCACCTCTCCCACGCAGAGGGTCAGTTGCTGCCTGAAGCGCTCGGCGAGGGCGCGGTCGGCCATGAAGCGATCGAAGCCGTCGAGGTGGGCGTCGGGGTAGTCAGATGGGCCGGTAGCCCGGGTGCGGGGCCACGTCGGTGCGTACGGACCACATGGAGAAGTCGGACTGGGTCCGCTTCGACAGCCACCAGTTCAGGTACAGCTTGGCCGCGGCCGGGTGGTGGGCGTCCTCGAAGATGGCGGCGCGCTGGGCCCAGGCCATGAACGGGTCGTGCACGGGCAGGACGAAGCGGGTCTTCGTGCCGTCATCCGCGACGAGCATGCCGTCCGTGCCGAGCGCGACGGCGGCGGTGCCCGCCTCGACCCGGTCGGCGGGTTCCTGTGTGCCGCGCTCGCCGCGGCGGGCCTGCCGCGCGAGCACGGACCGCGCGCCGCCGAGCACCGCTTCGGCGGCCGACCCCAAAAGCCGCCGCCCCTCACGTCACATCGCGGCGCGCAGGTGGCTGACGGTGACGAAGTGGTAGCCGCGGGCGGTGAGGGTGCGCAGGATCTCGGGCACGGCGGCGACCGACGTGGGGTGGATGTCGTGCATGAGGACGACGTCGTTGCGCTTCACCTTGCTGATCACCGCCTGGGCGACCTTCGAGGCGTTCGGGTACTTCCAGTCCTCCGTGTCCAGGGTCCACAGCACGGGGGAGAGGCGGGTCGCCTGGCGCACGGTGCTGTTGACGGCGCCGTAGGGCGGGCGGAAGAGAGTGGGGGCCTTGCCGGTGGCGGCCTTGATCGCGGCGCTGGTGCGGTTCAGCTGGTAGGCGACCTGCCGGCGGCTGAGCTTGGTGAGGTCGGGGTGGTTCAAGGAGTGGTTGCCCACCTCGTTGCCGGCGCGGGCCTCGGCGCGCACCAGTTCGGGGTGGGCGACGACGTTCTGGCCGACCGTGAAGAAGGTGGCCCGGGCGTCGTACCGCGCGAGGTACGTCAGCAGGGTCGCGGTGTATGCGGCGGAGGGGCCGTCGTCGAACGTCAGGGCGACGCACCGGACCCTCCTGCAGTCGGTGTCGTCGTCGCCGGAAGCCGTGTGGGTCGGCACGGCGGGGGTGGGTGTGGCGGACGCGCCGAGGTCGAGTGAGCCGGAGGGCCGTACGGTCTGCTGCTGGGCGCGCTTGCCGAAGGCGGACAGCCAGGGAGTGGCCGTCGCCTTGGAGAAGGTCACGCTGTAGGTGCCCGCGGCGGGGACGCCGACCTCGCCCCGGTCGAAGGTGATCCGCAGTCCGCCGTCGGCGGTGAAGGCCATGTCGTCGAGGACGGCGGCGCGGTTCGACCGGTCGGCGAATGCCTCGTTCACCGTGTCCGGGTCTGTGCCGTCCCGCCTCTCGATCCGGCTCTTCAGGGCGGCGAGGAAGCTGTTCCGGGAGCTGTCGGCGATGAGTCCGAGTGCGGTGCGGTACGCGCCCGCCTTGCCGTCGTACCAGTAGGTGCGCCTGGTCAGTCCGTCCCCTGCCGCGGTGCGGTCCTGGGTGGTGAGGCGGACGCCGAGAACGTCCCCGGAGGCGACCAGGAACGCGTGGCTGATGTTGAGTTCGAGACCGTCGGCGGTCGGCGCGCTGTCGTCGCACGCCGCGCGGAAGGTCGACAGGCGCTGTTCCACGTCCTTCTTCATCGCGGCCGTCATCGCCGACGCGCCGGGCACGTCCGGGTAGCCGGCCGCCCACGCGCAGGAGCGGTCCTCGCTGTTGTCGCTGACGATCCGCAGGCCCTTGATCTTCGAGGGATCCACGGTCCGCACCGGGGAGGCGGCGGAGGACGATCCGGGCCGCGCTTCGGCGGTCGTCCCGCTCGCGGTCCCGGAGGATCCGGACGAGCAGGCCGCTGTCACGGAGACCGAGCCGAGCAGCAGGAGGGAGGGGAGCAGGAGGCGTGTGCGCATGTGACCAGAACCTGGGATAGGGGGCTTACCGAAACCCGATCGTCCTGGTCAGGGGCGTTTTTCAGCGACCGTCGGAGTCACTGTGAACAAAAAAGTGCCGTTCTCCGCGCCTGCCGTTGTCACTCAGCGTGTCGCGGGGCACACCGGTCGGTACGACGCGTCGGGGACGTAGGTCTGCCACTGAGCGCGGGTGAGCCCCCCGCCGAACCGGTCGCACAGGATGCGGGCGATGTCGTCCGGGGAGACCGGGTGGCGCTGCAACAGCACGTCCGGGCCGCCGGCGTACAGGGTGGTGCCGGTGGGAGTCCCCCCGCTCGAGCGAAGTCGAGTGAGGGGGAGGGCGAAGGCGAGGGTGTCGATCTCGTCGCCGGGAGTGGGCAGGTCGGTGCCCAGCATCTGCTGTCCGGCGGTGTCCCACAGGCGCAGGGTGCCGTGCCGGCCTCCGACCGCCAGGGTGGAGCCGTCGGGGGAGAAGGCGAGCGCGCCCACTTCCTCGGGCAGGCCCCGGGAGACGGTGTCGGAGGTGCCGGTCAGGATGCCCATGCGGTGGCGCAGGTCACCGTCCCAGAGCGTCACGTGCCCGGTGGCGTCGCCGACGGCGAGCCGGGTGCCGTCGGGGCTGAAGGCCAGCGCGGTGATCTCCCGGCCGTCGGCCAGGGCACGTCCGCTCACACGGCCGGACGGCAGTTCGGCGTATTGGTCGGCGGAGTCGGCGAGCAGCCGGCCGTCGGGCCGCAGGGCGAGTGTGCCCGAGTCGAGGTTGTGCAGAGTGGCCGTGCGGTGGTGGGTGCCGGTGTCCCAGATCTCGGTCGCGCCGCTGCCGCCCATGGCCCGCGCGGCCATCAGGGTCCGGCCGCCGGGGCCGAGGGCGAGCGCGTGGACGGTGCGGTCGGCCGCGCCGGAGGTCTCGAACGACGTACGGACGCGGTGGGCGCGGACGTCCCACACACTGAAGCGCTGCCGCAGGGTGCTGTGCGCGGAGCCCGTGTCGGCGACGGCGAGGGACGTGCCGTCCGGGCTGAAGGCCAGCTGCGGGGCCCCGTCGCCGGTGTCGGTCGGCAGGGCACCGAGCGTGGCGCGGGCGAGGACGGCACCCGTGCGGGTGGCGCGCAGTTCGAAGCGGTAGTCGGAGCCGGTGCCGGAGCGAGTCGCGGTGGCCAGGACGGTTCCGTCCGGGCTGAGCGCGGTCGCGTCGGCCGGAGTGCTCTGCCAGGGAGCGTTCAGGCGGTCGGTCAGGTCGTACGTGCGGACGGTGGCGCCGTCGAGATAGCGCAGTGTCCGGCGGCTTCCGTCCCGGTCCCAGGTCAGGCCGCTCACCTCGGCGCCGGCCAGCGGGGTGTGGAAGACCTGTCCACCGCCGTTGGCCATCTGCCATACGGCGATCTCCTGATCGTCGGCCGTGGCCAGGAACCGCCCGTCCGGGGAGAGGGCGGCGTTGGTGAAGCCGGTGACGCCGCCGCTGTCGAAGTCGGCGACGGTCCGTCCGCCGGAGACGTCCCAGACCGTGGACGCGGTGCCGTGGACGGCGGCCAGGCGCCGGCCGTCCGCGCTGAACCGCAGCAGACGCGAGCCGCCGTCCGCTCCGGATCCGGTACCGCAGACGGTGCTGTCCGCCTTGTCCCAGGCGCCCGGCAGCTTCTTGCCGTGGACGGTGTCCCAGACCTGGGGTGCGCCGTCGGCCGGACAGAGGGCGAGGAGACGGCCGCTCGGGCCGACCGCGGCTGAGGCCAGGCCGCGCGAGATGTCGGTGGTGAACAGCACGCTGCCGTCATCGGTCCTGTGCACGCGCACGGGGCCTTGTCCGTCCACCGGGCCGGTGACGTAGGCGCCGCCGTCGGGCGCCGCCCAGTAGGCCGCGTCGCCGAACTCGGCAACGGGCTTCCCGGCGGCGAGGTTCCACAGCTCGTCGCCGTCCTGGCCGGTGAGGACCAGGAAGCGGGCCTCCGGGCCGGCCTCGGAGACCTCCGTGCCGCCGGGCAGGTGGTAGGTGGCGGTCACCCGGTGGTCGGCCACGTCGCGGACGGTCACCCTGCCGCCTGTGACGGTGACGAGGCCGCGGCCCTGGCCGGTGAGGAAACGCCGGGCGTCCTTGCCGGTCTGCGGGTCGGTGAAGGCGTCCCGCTCCGGGCGGGCCAGGGCACCGAGCAGGGCCGAGCGGGACTCGGTCAGCGGGGCGAGCCGCCAGGCCGCGACGGAGAGCAGGGCGGCGGTGCGGGGATCGGTGGAGCGGAGGCTGCCGGCCACGGTGGCGACGCGGCGGGCGGTCGCCTTGGCCGACTCCTCCTCGCTCAGCCGGCTCTGCCGCCAGGCCAGCAGACCCGCGGCCAGAGCCAGCACCAGGAACGCGGAGAGACCCACGGTGAGCAGGCGGGTACGACGGGCGGTCCGTGCCTCGGCCTCCCGCTCGGCGTCGCGGGCGGAGCGGGAGTCGTCCACGAAGGCCCGCTCCAGCGCGGTGAGGTCGTCCTCAAGGCGCCCGACGAACAGTTCCTCGGCCTGCGCCAGCCGCGCCCCCCGGTACAGCGCCCCGGGATCCCGGTCCAGTTCCTCCCAGGCCCGGGCAGCCTCCCCCAGCTGCCGCTGCGCGCGCAGCCGCTCCCGGCTCTCCTCGATCCAGCCGGCCAGCCGGGGCCAGCCGGTGATCAGCACCTCGTGGGCCAGCTCGACGGTGTCGCCGTCCAGGGTGACCAGGCGGGCGGCGGCGAGGCGTTCCAGGACGTCCTGCGCGGCGGGCTCCAGCTCGACCCGGGAAGCCGGGCGGCGGGTGTCGGGTGTGCCGTCTCCGGGGGCGATGAGCCGCAGCAGGATGCGGCGGGCGGTACGGGCCTGCTCCGGCGACAGCTCGCCGTAGACCCGCTCGGCACTCGCGGCGATCGCCCCGCGCACACCGCCCGCCTCCTCGTACGCGGCGAGGGTGAGGGTGCGGCCGCGGTGCCGGCGCCAGGTCTCCAGGAGGGCGTGCGAGAGCATCGGCAGGGCGCCGGGCTGGTCGCTGACCTCGTCGATGATGCGGGCGGTCAGCGCGCGTTCCACGTTCAGGCCCTCGGCGGTCGCGGGCCGCGTGATCACGTCCCGCAGCTCGTCGCGGGTCATCGGCCCGACCAGCAGGCTCGCGCTGCCGACCGCCTCGGCCAGTCCGGCGTGGGCGGCGCAGTGGCCGTAGAAGTCGCCGCGTACGGCGATGACCACGCGCAGCCGGCTCGCGGGATCGCGGGCGCGCAGCAGCAGATCGAGGAAGCGGTCGCGTTCCCGGTGGTCGTGGCAGAGGGTGAACAGCTCCTCGAACTGGTCGACGACGACCCAGGTGTCCAGGTCGCCGCCCCGGGGGGTGAGCGCGCTCTCGTGTGTGCGCGCGGGCCGGTCGCCCGGCGTGAGCACCCGCACCACCGCAGGGCGGTCGGCGCCCCCCGCCTGCCGCAGCCCGGGTATCAGCCCGGCCCGCAGCAGCGAGGACTTGCCGCTCCCCGAGGGACCGAACACGGCCGCGAACCGGTGCGCGCGCACCAGCTCCAGCAGCTCACCGACCTGCTTGTCCCGGCCGAAGAACAGGTCGCTGTCACCCGGCTCGAAGCGGGCCAGCCCCCGGTACGGCGCCCGCTCCTCGGCCGCGGGCGCCCGGACCTCCTCGTCCGCCTCCCGCCAGCGCCGCTCCCACTCCTCCGGGTCGGCGTCGAGTGCCCGCGCGTACGCCCGTACGACCGCGAGCGAGGGCAGCTGGTCGCCGGCCGCCGCCTGGGACAGCGCGGTCGTCGAGTAGCCCGCCTTCTTCGCCATCTCCCGGTACGGCGGCTTCCCCGCCTTCTCGCGCAGCAGACGCAGCTCGTGCGCGAGGCGCTGCACGGGCCCGGCATCGGGGTCCACCGGCTTCTCGCGTCGTCCCACCGGGCGGCACCTCTCGACCCTCACACACACCATCGAACGGGCGCCCAACCTACGTTTCTCCCCTGATCCGAGGCAATTCCGGACCGATCCGCGGACGCGGAGGTGCCTCCGGCCGGGCGCTACCGCACGGTGCGGTAGGCGTTGTGGATGGTGCCGGTGCCGGTGCCGGTGCCGGTGCCGGTGCCGGCGTTGCCGTCCGTGTCGGACAGGGAAGCACGGAGGGAGACGGGGGCAGGCCCCTGTCGGCGCTCAGGTCTGGCCCGGCCCGCCTGCGCGGGCGCGTGGGCGGGCCCCGGGCCACACAAGGGGGGCGTGTGGGCCCGGGGCCGCCTAGAAGGCCGTCGGCGGGGGGAGTGCCGTTGGCCGGGACCAAGTCTTGGAGCTGGGGGGAATTGGTCAGTAGCCGCTCTCGGGCACTGAAAAATCGGGGAGCCGAATCAGGACCTCATAGCGAGGCGCCAGGTCTTGAAGATCTGGACGACCGTAGGCCCGGGCCCTAGCGCAGGGCGGCGGCGACGAGGCCTTCGAGGGCCTCGCGCGGTACTTCGCCTCCGCTCACCAGACGGTCGAAGATCAGCCCGTCGATGCAGGTCAGCAGGGCGTGACTGCGATTCTCGACGTCCGTCACGCCGCGCGCGGCGAGGAACAGCCGGACAGCATCGCGGCCGGCGTTCTCGCGGGGTACGAGGATCTCGCGCAGTTCACGGTCGCGCACGCTCTCGATGGCGCAGGCGTAGCGCGCGAGCGAGCGGCGGCGGCCCTCGCCGGTGAGTCGCTGTCGGGCGAGCAGCATCATGCCGTCCACCAGTTCCTCGACGGTGCGCAGAGGTGGAAGCGATTCGGCCAGCGTTTGCAGTTCAGCCTGGTCGAGTTGGACCAGGCGGGTGACCAGTCCGGTGAGCAGCGCGGCTCGGGTGCGGAAGTAGGCCGACGTGGTGCCGGGCGGCATGGCCGCCTTGCGGTCGACCGCGCGGTGGGTCAGGCCGCGGACCCCTTCGTCGGCGAGTACGTCGAGAGCCGCGTCCGCGAGGAGGGTGCGCCGATCCGATGCCATGACTCCTTTCTACACCTGTAGAGCCTCAGATAGAGTCACTCTTCTACAGGTGTAGAAGAGTGAGGGTTTCGGCATGGGCAACACGGCAGTGGTGGTCGGAGGCGGCATCGGCGGGCTGGCCGCCGCGATCGGACTGCGCCGCATCGGATGGGAAGTAACGGTCGTCGAGCGTGCCTCCAGGCTCGAGGACGCGGGGGCGGGCATCTCACTGGCCGCCAACGGCCTGCGGGCACTGGATGAACTCGGCGTCGGCGACGCGGTACGGGATGCCTCGCGAGGCCAGTACAACGGCGGCACTCGCACACCACAGGGCGGTTGGCTGGCCCGGATGGACGGCTCGGCGCTGGAGAAGGCGGTGGGCACACCGATCATGGGCATCCCCCGCTCCACCTTGCACCGACTGCTCCGGGACTCCCTGCCCGCCGAGGCGCTGCTGATCGGCTCCGAGGCGGACTCCGTCGAGCAGCCCGACCCCGGGACGGTCCGAGTCGGCTGCGGCAAGACCGTCCTGGACGCCGATCTGGTAGTGGCGGCCGACGGCATCGGCAGCAAAGTGCGCAGCCGGCTCTTCCCGGCCCACCCCGGTCAGGTCTACAGCGGCTCGACGGTGCTGCGCGCCATCACCGAGCAGGCTGTCGACCTGCGCACCGACTTCGAGCTGACGTGGGGGCGCGGCGCCGAGTTCGGGCACATCGCCTTCCACGACGGGAGTGCCGAGTGGCACGCCGTCCTCAGCCTCCCCGCCGGGACGCGGTTCGCCGACCCGCTGGACGAACTGCGCAGACGGTTCCATACGTGGCACGACCCGATCTCCGCCCTGCTCGACGCGACCCGGCCCGCCGCCGTGCTGCACCACGACGTCAACGAACTCCGCACACCGCTTCCCTCGTACACGATCGGCCGGATCGCGCTGCTCGGCGACGCGGCACACGCGATGACACCCCACCTCGGACAGGGTGCCTGCCAGGCGCTGGAGGACGCGGTCACCCTGGCCGCCGCGCTGGCCACCGAGCCCACCGTGGACGTCGCGCTCGCTCGCTACGACGCCGAGCGCCGACCACGCAGCCAGGCCGTCGCGAGGGCCGCCCGGCAGGCCGGGCGGATGGGCCAGCAGCTCTCCCACCCACTGGCCGTCGCCGTGCGGAACACGGTGATGCGGCTGACACCCTCCCGCGCCGCAACGCACATGATCCTTCGGCACCACGCCTGGGTCCCACCACGATTGAGCTGAGGGGGGAGCCGGCGCATCGACTCGACCCGGCCTGGCGCGCCGTGCCCGCGGCGAACAGCAGCCGCTCTTCCTGGGCGGCTTCTTCGCCGCCGTGCAGGGGTTGTCGGTGGCTCCCCATGCGGCCGGGGCAAGTTGCCGCAACGCGAGGCAGCGGCTGGTCGTCCGGATGTTGGCGTGGCGCAGGATGGCCTCCACTTCTGCCCCGCCCGCACCGGGTCGCAGCGACTGTGCTGAACGGGACCGGTCCCCGGGCGGCGTCGATAACGTCCGCGACATGTCTTCGGATGGGATGAACAGGCCCCCGGCGCCGGTCGTCGCAGCGGTTGTGATCTATGCGCTGTTCGCCGCCGTCCTTCTGATCTCTGCTGTGCTCATTGCGATCACAGGCGCGCCGGCGCTCGCACTGCTCGGCCTCGTCGCGCTCCTGCCGGGCTCGGTGGCTCTCGGGCTGTGGCAAGGCAACCGCGGTGCCAGGGTCGGCGCGATCATGTTCGGGATCCCTTCCCTTGTGGTCCCGATCGTGATGCTCCTTCTCCTTGCGGCACCTGAGTCGTCCCGGGCTTGGTTCACCCCCGACGACGATGAGAATGATGAGCGGGTGGCTGGCCGAGGGTGATGCCGTAGCTGCTTCACCAGGTCCAGCTGATCCGTCCCAGCCTCCGGCTGTGTCGCGGTCCTCACACTCGGCCATCACTCGCGCCGCCTCTCCCGGACTCACCGGCCGGTGCGTCCCGGCCCGGCGCCTGTCACTCGCCCGGGTGGGAGAGCTCGATGTCGTGGTCGTCCACACCTGAGCCGTGCACGGTCAGGTGGGCCGCCTTCGGCGGGTAGCCGGTCGCCATGACCGTGTACTCGCCCCTGTCCAGGTCGCTGAAGGCGTAGCCGCCGTCCTCGCCGGTGGTGGCGGTGGCCACCACGTTCCCGGCCGCGTCGACGAGCGTGACCCGCGCGTCGTCCAGCGGTCGGCCCGCGGCCTTGACGACGCCCCGCACGTGCGAGCCGTAGCACAGCTCGACCTGGATCCTCGTGACGCCCTGCGCGGCGACCTCGACGGGCAGCGCGGCGGGCCGGTACCCGGCGGCGGTCACCGCGAGGGTCACCTGGCCGGGCACCAGCTCGGCGAAGTCGAACGCGCCGTCCGCGCCGGTCAGTCCGGTGGCGAGTACCTCGCCGCGCACATCGGCCGCGATCACCATCGCCTCGACGACCGGCTCCTTGCTGTCGGCCGACGTGACGTTGCCGACCAGGCCACTCGTGCCGGAGAGCAGGAAGTCGAACGAGACCGGCTCGTCGCCGACCACGATCGTGGACGCCCGCGGCTGGTAGCCGTCGGCGGAGGCGATGAGCACGTAAGTGCCCACGCCCGGCGCTTCCAACCGGTACGAGCCGTCCTGGTGGGCCGTCGCGCGGCCCAACTGCCGCCCGCCCAGCGAGATCAGGGTGACGGCGGCCCACGGCACGGGCGCCGACTCGGCGCCGAGGACGTGTCCGTCGACCGGTATGCCGCCCGAGGGCGGGACCTCGGCCGCGCGGAGCGTCGTCGCCGCCGGGGAGGTAGCGGTGAGCGGCTGGGCGGTGGTGTCGCCGGCCTGGGTGGCGGCGGAAACGGCCTGGGTGGCGGAGGGGACGGCCTCCGGCGCCTGCTCTGCCCGCCGGGCACGCAGGCCGATCACTGCGAGGGCCGCCCCGATGAGGGCGAGGATGCCGGTGACCAGGACGGCGGTGTGGACGCCGTTCATGAAGGCGGTGTGGCTGCCCTCCGTCACGGCCGCCCTGAGCTGTGCGGGCATCTTGTCGGAGACCGGCGCGACACCCATCGCGACGGCGTCCTTGGCCTCGTCGAGGCGAGCGGCGACCGGTCCGGGCACGCCCGCGTCCGTCAGCGAGCCGGTGAGCGTGGAACCGACCCGGCTGCTGATGAGCGAGACGAGCACCGACGTGCCGAGCGCGCCGCCGACCTGCAGCGAGGTGGCCTGCAGCCCGCCCGCGACACCGCCGTCCTGGACGGGGGCGTTGCCGACGATCGCGTCGGAGGACGCGGACATCACCATGCCGATGCCGAGGCCGAGCGCGATGAACGGCGGCCACATGGTGGCGTACGACGAGTCGCTGCTCCACGAGAGCATCACGAACGAGGCGCCGGCCTGCAGCACCATCCCGAGCGGCATGGTCAGACGCGGGCCGAACTTCTGGGTGAGCTGCGCGCCGAGCGGCGAGGCCAGCATGGAGGCGATGCTGAGCGGCAGGGTGCGCACCCCGGCCTCGACGGGCGTGAAGCCACGGACGTTCTGCAGGTACAGCATCACGAAGAAGATCACACCGAGCAGGACGAAGAAGTTCAGCGCGGTGACGAACGTACCGATGGTCAGGGCCGGGTTGCGGAACAGGCGCATCGGCAGCAGGGGGTGCGCGACGCGGGTCTCGTACCAGCCGAAGAGGACCAGGACGACGAGGCCCCCGCCGATCGCGCCGAGTGTGCCGCCCGAGGTCCAGCCCCACGTCTCGCCCTTGACGACGCCGAAGACGACGGCGAGCAGTCCGCCCGCGAGCAGCACGACGCCGGGCAGGTCGAACTTCTCGCCCGCGGCTGCCTCGTTCCTGGACTGCGGCAGCACCAGCAGGCCGAAGGCGATGGCGATGACGCCGATGGGGGCGTTGATGTAGAAGACGGACTCCCAGTCGACGTGCTCGACGAGCAGTCCGCCGACGATCGGGCCGAGTGCGGTGGAGACGGACGAGATCATCGCCCAGATGCCGACGGCCATGCCGAACTTCTTCGGCGGGAACACGGCTCGCAGCAGCGCGAGGGTGTTGGGCATCAGCATCGCGCCGAACAGGCCTTGGACGGCGCGGAAGGCGATGACGCCCTCGATCGAGCCGACGAGGCCGATCGCGACGGACGCGGCGGTGAATCCGGCGGTGCCGACCAGGTAGAGGGTGCGGCGGCCGAAGCGGTCGCCGAGCTTGCCGGAGAGGATGAGGGTGGCGGCCATGGCGAGCAGGTAGGCGTTGGTGACCCACTGCAGTTCGGCCGTGGTGGCGTTGAGATCGCGGCCGATCTCGGGGTTGGCGATCGAGACGACGGAGCCGTCGAGGCCGACCATGAACAGGCCGAACGCCACGGCGATCAGCGTCAGCCACGGTTTGGCGCGCGGACCGCGGGGCTGGTGGGCGGACGCTACGGGAGTGGGCGCTGTGGAGACAGCGGTGACAGACATGGTGAGCTGTCCTCTGGACGTGCGGACATGTGTGTTCGGGGAAAAACGCGCAGCCTGCCGCACAGCGGCGAGAGCAGGGGCGTGGAGGAAGGTGAGAGCGCTCAGCTGACGCGGTCGCGCAACTGCCGGGTGAGAGCCTCGAGGGCGCCGAGCGCGGAGCCGAGGGCGTCGAGGTCGCCGTCGGTCAGGGTGCGCAACGCGGACATGAGCTGCCGGGCCGCGATGTCCTCGACCTCGCCGATGCGCTGACGGGCCTTGGCGGTGATGCGCAGGTGGGCGACGCGCTTGTCGGCTTCGTCCTGATGCCGCTCCAGGAGCCCCGCCTCGGTGAGGCGGGTGACCAGGGCGCTGACGTTGTTCGGCTTCATCCGCAGCGCGTCGGCGGCCTTGTGGACAGTGGCGCCGTCGTGTTCGGCGACGTACCGCAGGAGCGCCAGCTGTCGCTCGGGGGGCTTGGGGTAGGGCAGTTGCCCCTCGACGCTCCGTTCGATGTACCGGTTCAGCGCGGGCAGGCATGCCACGAGGCTCGCGGCCACGTGGTCGATGCGCTGGCTCGGGCTCTGGCGAGCCTCGCTGATTCCGGACACGCCGGCAGGTTACCTATGACGAGAAACCTATGTCAACATACCAATTACCGCCGGGTCGGCTTGAGCGCGTGTAATGGTTGTCTTGCACGGTGATGTGACATCAGGCTGACCGCATGCACGACACGACGATCGTCTGCGCGCCGGACGGGATCCCGGCGTGATCGCACTGACCGTACGGGCGCTGATCCCTGTCGTCCTGCTGATCGCGCTGGGCTGCGCGCTCAAGCGGTCGATGTTCACGGACGAGGGCTTCTGGTCCGAAGCCGAGCGCATCAGCTACCGCGTCCTGCTGCCGGCGCTGTTCCTGCACAGCCTGGCGACCGCGGACATCGACGACCTTCCGGTGGGTGCCCTCGCGGGCGCACTGATCGCCTCCACCCTGGTGGTGGCCGTGCTGGTCATCTGTTTGAAGCCGTTGATGCGACTGCGGGGCGACGCCTTCACCTCGGTCTTCCAGGGCAGTGTCCGCTTCAACAACTACATCGGCGTGACCATCGCGTCCGGCCTGCTCGGCACCCAGGGCGTCGCGTTCGCCGCGGTCTGCAACGCCGCGATCGTGCCCACGGTCAACGTGCTGTGCGTGCTGGTCTTCGCGTGGTTCGGCAGCGCGCGCCTGAGTCTGTCGGGCATCGGACGGCAACTCGTGACCAATCCGCTCATCCTCGCCTGCGCAGGGGGCATCCTCCTGCAGGCACTCGGTCTGCATCTGCCGCCGGCCATCGAACCGGCGCTCGGGGCGCTGGGAGCCGCCTCGATGCCGTTGGGCCTGCTCTGCATCGGTGCCGCTCTGCGCTTCGGCGCGGCACGGTCGTGGGCGGCGCCGATCTTCACGTCCTCGGTGGCCAAGTTCGCGCTCATGCCGACCGCCACCTTCGTGGCGGCACAGGCTTTCGGCCTGGGCTCCCACGCACTGATCATCGCCGTGCTCTTCCAGGCGCTGCCGACGGCGACATCGTCGTACATCCTGTCGAGGCAGCTCGGTGGCGACGCCCCGCTGATGGCCGGGATCACCGCGACGCAGACGCTGCTCGGGATCGCCGCCGTCCCGATCGTCGTGGCACTGGTCCCGGCATAGTCCTGCCCCGGCCCGGCCGCCCCGTGCTACTTCCTGCGGTGACGGCGTACGGCATCGGTGTTGGCGCAGCGGGCGGAGCAGTAGGCACGGCGGCCGTTGCGGCTGGTGTCGACGAAGGCTGTCCGGCAGGAGTCCAGCGCGCACACGCCCAGCCGCCCTCCCTCGGCCTCCATGGTGAAGATGGCCAGGCCGCCGGCCGTCACGGCTTTCACGCGGCTGTGCAGGTCCTGGCCGTCCGGGGTGAAGTGCAGGTGCGGCCGCAGACCGTTGTGCGTGGTCAGGTAGACACTGCGCGCGCCGTCCGCCAGCAGCGTGTTGATGGATGCGCACCGGTCGGCCTCGGAAGGCGCCTCGAAGACCGGCCTGAGCCGCCGCGTCCACGCTCTGATCCCCTCGCACGTGGAGCCGGTGACCAGCGGATCGCGGATCTCATGGTCCCGCAGCGCCTGTTCCAGCGCCTCAGGCGCCCAGGCACCACTCGATTCGAGGTTCACCAGCGCCACGGCCAAGCGAACCCCGACCATGTTGTCATGCTCAAACCGCACATGACCATTGCATCACCGGACCTGCGCTGAGGCCAGCCCGGACCGCGCCCCGGCGGTGAGGAAGCCCCGCCGGGGCAGCCCGGGCCTGTGCGGTGTCATCCCTCAGGTCGTTCGCGATGGGTCGGGTGGAAAGCGCGCAGGAAACCGCACATGCCGAGCGTCTGCTGACGCGGCTGCGCGATACGCGAGACCTCCGCGTCGAACAGGTGGCCGAAGTCGTCGCGCCGCAGGGCGTCGATCTGCCGCAGTGCCGTCCGCGCGTCGGCCAGCGCACCGTCGTTGACCGTCTTCTCCCAGGTGTCCAGGCGAGGTCGGACGAGTCGTACCGCCGCCGCGCAGAAGTCCTCGTACGCCGAGCGGTTTCCGCGCCGCCACTGCCGCTTCAGCTCGGTGAATCCCTCGACGGCCAGATCCCTGCGAGCCCGCGCGCGCTCGGGGCTGGGGCTGCCGTCGGAGTCAAGGAGCGAGGCCGCGTCCGGGTAGGTGTCGAGGGAGAGGTACTCGGGCGGGAAGGTCATGACCGCGTCGCCTGCCTCGGGCAGGCCGCTGTTCTGCATGACGACGATCACGCGGAGGTCCTCGTCGTTGACGGCGCGGTGGATCGTGCCGGGGGTGAACCAGACGACGTCTCCGGGGTGCAGTTCGGTCGTCGTGTGCCCTTGGTCGTTGAGGGTTTCCAGCCGGCCGCGGCCACCGACGACGACGTAGCACTCCGAGCAGGTGAGGTGCATGTGGGGCGAGCCGCCGTGTTCGTCGTCCGCCGCGGGCCAGGGATACACCTGGAGCTGGCTGAGTCCCACGGCTCCGGGGAAGCCGGGCACGGAGGTCACAGCGCGAACTCCCCTGCGATCGCCTCGACTTCGCGGCGGTCCATCCTGCGGTCGAGGAACACGAAGCGGTGGCTCAGGGACAGGGTCTCACCGGGTTCCAGCTTGATCTCCGTGTCGAAGGCGGGCGACGGGTTGAGGCAGGCGAAGGCGCTGCTGCGAGCGAACCACGTCAGCGGGGTGGCGGCGCTGGTGGTGCCGGCGTAGGCGAGGACCGTGGCGCCGCCGTCGAGCTCGTCGTGCTCGCCGGTGATGGCCACCCAGGCACCCCGCGTGCCCATCACGGCGTCGCCTTCCTCGCCCCCTTCGGCGATGACGTCCGCACCGGTCCAGGCCCGCGGCCCGCGCCAGAACAGCCCGGTGTAGCCGGCGTTGGGGCGGCCGTGGGTGGTGGGGCTGCCCATCTCCAGCGGCTCGCGGTGCACGTTGGTCAGGGCGGTGGTGAAGTCCAGCGCCCAGACACCCTCGTCGGCGTCGGCGCTGTGGAAGCGCAGGGTGCGGGTCTCGTCGATCCACACCTCGTCGCTGGAGGCGAACCAGTCCAGGCCCTGGACGACCGACACCTCGCTGCCGCCGTCGTCCTGCCGCTCGAAGGCGCGGTGCACCTGTTGGCCGTGGTTCTCCCGCCAGACGTAGCCGTGGCCGGGCGCGCCCTGTTCGAAAGTGGGCCCGCCCCAGAAGTTGTCGCCGGACAGATGCGACCAGGTCATCTGCAGGCCCTTGTGCCAGCGGTGGTCCCAGGGCCGGTAGACACCCACGGGCGCGCCGGAGAGGGTCCTCAGCGGATAGAGGTAGGGCTTGGGGGATTCCTCGAGCGGGGTGTCCGGCCGGTACACGTACGTGGCGAGGCCGGTACCGGCGGCCGACACCACGAACTGGGTCCCGGCGTCGTCGTGGTCGATCGTGAAACGGGTGTCAGACACCGGTCTTCTCCTTGACGTCGTTGCCCTGGGCGGCGCCGGGGCGACCGCTCATGGAGTGGTAGAAGGGGTTGGCCGGGTTGATCATGTCCGGGGTGACGGGGCGCCCGGTCGTCGCCGACTCGTACAGGGCCGCGATGAAGGCCAGGACGCGGCGGCCGTCGTCGCCACTGGCCTCGGGGCGTTCCCCGGCGCGCAGCGACCGCAGCAGCGCACGCAACTGGGCGGCGTGCGAACTTGCTTCGTCGTCGAGCGGTGCTCCCAGCTCCGTGGCCGTGGCGCCGGCCCGGTGGGGTGCGGGGGTCCACGTCCAGTGGGAGTTGTCGTAGCCGTAGAGGTGGGACAGCTCGACCGTGGCCTCGGGGAAGTCGAAGCGCAGGTAGCTGGTCTCGCGGGGGGAGAGGAGGCTGTTGACCATGGACACCATGGCGCCACCGGCGAAGCGGACCATCGCCATGGAGACGTCCTCGGTCTCCACGTCCCGGGCCAACGTGCCCATGGCCGCGCGGACTTCGGTCCATTCCCCCATCAGGGACAGCATGAGGTCCATCTGGTGGATGCCGTGGCCCATGGTGGGACCGCCGCCCTCGGTCTCCCACTTGCCGCGCCAGGGGACCTCGAAGTAGGCGTCGTCCCGGTACCACAGGGTGTGGCAGACGCCGACCAGGGGAGCGCCGAGGCGGCCGGTGCGGATGTGCTCGCGCAGGGCTCGGGCGGCGGACCCGAAGCGGTGCTGGAAGACGTAGGAGACGTACGGGCCGCCCTCGCGCTCGTGGGCACCGATGGCGTCGTACTCGGCCACCGAGAGGGTGGGGGGCTTCTCGCACCACACCCACACACCGGCGTCCAGGCAGGCGGTGATGGCCGCGCCGTGGGCGATCGGGGGCGTGCAGACGACGGCCAGGTCGGGGCGCTGCTCCTGGAGCATCCGATCGAGGCTGGTGTAGGCGGCGGGGACGTTCCAGCGGGCGGCGAAGGCCTCGGCGCGCTGCTGGTCGACGTCGACGACCGCGACGACGGTGGCCTCGCCGCTCTGGGCCTGGACGGCGGGCATGTGGCAGCCGTCGGCGATGTTTCCGGCGCCGACGATCGCCACCCTCACGGGCTGGCTGTACTCGGTCATGTGGCTCTTTCGTGGAAGCTCGGGCGGTGCCGTGGGCGCGACACCGGGTCTGGGAACCGCTGACGAAGAAGGTCGGTTCGACGCGCCCGGCCCAGGGCGTGCACGCGTGGTCGTGCGGTCGAAGAGGGAAACGGCACTGATCGGATGACCCCGGCGCTCGCCGTGTGACGCGGCGGCAGCCTGAACGTAGTGAACGATCACCTTTGGGGTCAAGGGGTGATGCAGTGATCGTTCACATTTCACGGTGCGCGTCCTGCGGACAGGCCCGACGCGGGCCTGTCCAGGGGCGCCTAGCGAGGGGCCGGGCCGCTCGACTCTCGCGGAACGATGTGGAACAGCTCGGCTACGTCGGCCACCGGCGCGGGCTCGTCGCGCAGGAGGGCGAGCAGCGACAGCATCGCCCGGCGGCCGACCTCTTCCTTGTCCATGTGCACCGTCGAGATGGTCGGCGAGAAGTACCGGGTGAACTCCTCGTCATCCCAGCCGAAGACGCTCATGTCCTCGGGCACGCGCGTGCCGCGGTCCTGGAACCCGCGGATCACGCCCATGGCGACGTAGTCGTTGGCGGCCAGCACGGCCGTCACACCGGAGTCGGCGGGCAGGTCCCGGGCGGCCTCGTATCCGGAGCGCATCGACCAGTCCCCGTCGACGACGCCGTAGGACTCGAGGCCCAGTCGCTCGATCGCCTCCACGTAGACCGCCCGGCGGTTGCGCGCCGAGGCCCACTCCTGCGAGCCGGCGACGTGGAGGAACCGGCGGTGTCCCTGGTCGGCGAGGTGACGCAGGATCTGCTCGGCGGGCCGTCCGTCGGCCAGCCGCCCCCGGGCGTGCAGATCGTCGTCGTACTCGCCCAGCACCACGACGGGCCGCTGCCCGGCGTCCGGCCCGCCGGTCAGCTTCCCCAGCGGCACCAGTGACAGCACGCCGTCCGCCTGCCGGGTGTCCAGCAGGGACAGCACGCTCCGCGCACGCCGCGACTCCCCGCCCTCCAGACCTATGACGTCCGTCAGGTAGCCGGCCTCGTGCGCGGCGGCCGAAGCGCCCCGCAACAGGGGGATGGGAACGAAGCCGCTCAGTTCGGGCAGCACGATCGTGATCCGGTGGGACCGCCGGGTGCGCATCGAGCGCGCCACGAGGTTGGGCCGGTAGTCCAGCTCGGCCACGGCCCGCTCGATCCTCGCCCGCGTCGTCGGCCGCATGCCGCTGTCGTTCTTCAGGTAGCGGGAAACGGTCTGATGCGACACGCCGGCCCGCTCGGCGACCTCCCAGATGGTCGGCCGCTTCCCCTGCGAGCCGGCTGTCCTGGTGGCGGCCCGGGCGGCCTTCCTCGCGCGCAGGGGGCGTCCCGCCCGATCGCACAGGAACTCCAGCAGCTCCGCACCGGACGCCTCCGCGGGCAGGCCGTAGGCACCGGCGAAGGCCCCGACCCGCGCCGCCAGGTCGTCGACACGCGCCAGGCCGCGGGAGACGGCTTCGGCGAGGACCGTGCCCACGCGGGCGGCGTCGGCACGGGCATCGAGCAGGTCGACGACGGTCCGCGGCACCGTGGTGACGGGCAGGCCGTCGACGACGGTGATGTCGTCGGCATCCACGCGCCCGCGGTGCAGCACGACGGTCTCGTCACGCGTGGTACGGCGTGCCGAGACCGTCAGCTCCACAGGATCGGCGGGCCGGCCGCCCAGGCCGTGCACCGCACACGCGGAGGTGTGGGAGACGACGCCCGCCCCGGGGCCCTCGGTGTCGCGGTCCCGCGCCGGCGTCCCGGGATCCAGCCGCAGCCACGCGACCTTGATCCCGAGGTGCTCCGGCGGGGGAGAGGCGAGGACGCGGTACACGCCGTGGCCGACGCTCTCCAGCAGCCCGGCCCGCTCCAGCCTCAGGAGCTGCACGCCCTGCACGCCGTCCAGCTTCGCCTGGGCGGTGGTCACCAGGCCCCACTGGGCGGCGGCCCGCGCCTCCAGCACCTTCAACACGTCGGCCCGACCCATCCAGCAATCATTACACAGACGGCGTGCGTCGAATATTTCAGTGCGCGAGGGCGTGGGACCCGCCGCCGAAGTCGCCAGGAGGGCGTGGGACCCGCGAGACGCCAGGAGGGCGTGCCGCCTCCCTGTGACGGACGAGGAAGCGTCACGCCCTCCTGACCGGATGCCCCCGCCACGCAGGGGCCGCCGACTACCTCGGCTGGAATTCCCAGACCGTGCTCGCGTCCTGCGTTCCCGTGTTCCACTTCGCCTCATCCGCGGAGTTCCCGTACAGGTACGCCCTTCCCGTGTGGGTGTTCCTGACGCGGAGCCCGCCTGCCCCGACCCCTTCCAGGTTCCAGAGCGAGGCGTCCGAGACAGCGCCGGTGTTCCAGATGACGTTGTTGTCGGTGGCGCTGGTCTCCAGATAGAAGCGTCCCGTTCGCACGTTCCTGATGGTCCAGGAACCGGAGGAGTCCTTGGCGACGATCCAGTCCTGGTCGTCGTAGGTGGTCGCGGCCGCGACGATGACCGCACCGTTCGCGTCGGTGTCGAGGTACTCGCCCGAGGACGTGTTCCTCAGCTTGTACCGCGCGCCGCTGACCAGGTACGAGACCCGCACGCACTCCTCGGTCGCCAGGGTGATCTCAGTGTTCCCGGACACGGTGCTGTACGCCTTCGTGCCGGACTTCACCCAGGTGTCGTTCGCGTCGTAGTGGCCCACCTCGACGGACCGTACGACACCGATGGTTCCCGGCAGCGTGAACGTGGCCTCCGTCGTGGTGGCGAAGGCGAACTCGGCCGGACCGCGCCGGACGCCGAATGCCTGCGCACCGGTGGACGTCGTGAAGGTGATGTCGACGCCGCCCAGGGGCTTGGTGGTCGTGGCGCTCGCGGTCGCGTTCCGGTTGAAGGTCTGCAGGGTGGTTCCCCCGCGTTCCACCGGAGTCCTGCTGGCGAGGTCCCGGTGGATCTTCTTCAGCGCGCGGTTGAGGCGGGCGACCTTGAGGGAGGGGGTCTTGCGGGTGACGACCTTGGTGTCGGGCCTCCAGTTGTACAGGCCGTGGTCGCTGATGCCGGTGCTGGAGTCCGGGTCCAGGGCGGCGTACAGATTGTGGACGGCGTTGCCGGCGATGGCGTTGAACTTCTCGATGTCCACCGTCGAGGATCCCCCGTAGTTCTCCATGACCATGGGGAAGTTCTTCCCCCGGGCCCAGGTGCCGTCCTGCCCGTAGTTGTAGAGCGTGTCGAAATCCTTGGTGTACGGGTCCTTTCCGAAGAAGTCGATGGTCGCCGTTCCCTGGCTCCTGAGGACCTCGTTCTCGGCGACCGGCACCGTGTCCCCGCTGCCGGCGATATTGGTCCGGGTGTACACCGAGTAGTCCGACTGCTTGATCACCTGCCCCAGCTGGGTCAGGTAGTCCAGCAGCACGTCCTTGCGGAACTTCGACGCGTCGGTGTACCCGCCGCTGATCCACCGGTCGGTGCTGTAGGTGCTGTAGCTCCGGTCGATGGACGAGCCGCCCTGCTGCTTCGCCACATTCGGTTCGTTCAGCACCTGGATGCCGACGACGGTGTGAGCGGTGTCGGCGGACGCGAGGTGCGCCATGAGCCGGCCGAGCACGAACTTCTCCCTGGCGAGCAGGTTCGGATCGGTCTTGTCCAGGAGGGGGTTGCCGTTCAGGGTCAGCCTGGTGCCGTCGGACCTCACCACGAACTGGTAGTCGTTCATCACGTAGGCCGGCATTCGGGCCGGCATGGACGAACCGGTCGATTCGTGGCCGAACCACAACAGTTCCAGCTTGAGGCCGTACTCCTCGCACCAGGCCAGGTACCGGTCGATGTCGGTCCAGTCGAAGACGTCCTTCGAGGTCTCGACCTTCGACCACCAGATCGGGATGTTGACCACGTTGAACCCGTCGTCGCGGATCATTCCGAGCACCGGCTTCAACTGGGCGTCCGTCCAGCCGTACGTGTACTTGTGCTTCTCGTACCGGAACTGGACGCCGCTGTGGTAGAAGGGCTTCCCGTCGACCATCAGCACGATCTTGTCGTAGGTGGACCTCGACGTGTCGACGGAGGACACCACGGTGCCGGCCGCGGCGGCCCGCGGGAGGCCGCCGACGAGGTTCAGTGCCATGCCCCCGAGGGCTGCCGCCCCGCTCGTGGCGAGGAATCGACGGCGCGACCAAGGGCCGGTGTTCGACTTCATTGCACTACCTCCGTGTCAGGTGAACGTGTGCCGGATAGTGAACGATCACGATTAAGGGCTTCGATGGCGCCCGTCAGGAACCTTCGAGGCAGGGGTGTCGGGCGCAGCGCGATCAATTCGACAGGCGACGGCGCGGCCCTGGCGATCAGCGGTTGACTGAAGCCGGGTGGCGCACATAAGACTGGCTGAGACGCGTGTGTGTCAATGGTGTGAACGAGATGAGTTCCGCAGCGTCCGTCGCAGGTCGGCTCGTCTCGACAGGGTTTCGGCGCAGCGGGTGAACGAGCGCGCGCAGACATCTTGACCGCCATGGTGAACGATCACTATCTTGCCCGTGCAGTCGTCGGAACCTCACCTTCCCGGTGGTTCGTGGCTTTCTGTGACGCCTTCGGGCTGACGCCACGGCCTGGGACCTCTCTCCCCGCCGGGCACCGGTCGGCATCACCAGAGATCAAGGGAGATCACGTGTATACGGTCATGCGCAGATGGGGCATACGGCCCCGAAGATGGGCCGGCGCCCTGGTCGCCGGGTTCCTGGTGGTCCCGGCCCTCCTCGTGCCTCCGGCCGCCTCGGCCGCCGAAACCCCGGGTGCGACGCTGATCAACGAGACGTTCGACGCGCAGACGGACCCGGCGAACTTCGGTTTCCCGACCGGGGCCGCCATCGGCAACGGCGTACTGAGCATCACGAAGGGCATGCCCAATTACTCGACGTCCGTGCGGCCCTTCGCGTCGTCCGTCACGCAGGAGAAGACGCTCGACCTGCGCTTCGACTGGAAGACGGACATCGCCAGCACCGGAATGAAGACCGGCCTGGAACTGCGTGACAACGCCGGACACCTCGTCTTCGGGCTGGCCGCGACGGCGGCGGAACTCCGCTACGCCGTGACCGGCCCCGACTCGGACTCCACCGCCGCCCCGGACACGCTCAATCCCACCTGGACCAGGATCGGCTTCGACCGGACCAAGTGGTACACGGTCGATCTGCACATGGACTTCACCCTCCGCAAGGTCCAGTACACGATCACCAGCAAGGAGTCCGCGCCGGTCGTCCTGGCTTCCGCCACGGGCAGCATCACGGGAACCGGCCTGGCGAAGCTCGTCGCCTGCAACTACTACGGAACCGGCGTGCAGTCGATCGACAACTTCCGGCTGACCCGCCCCGCGAACTCCGCCTACGGAAGCCTCGCCGGCTCCTCCGTCTACGCCTTCGGCGACAGCATCGTCTACGGGCACAAGTACTCCCGCGGCTTCATGAACTTCCTCGCCGAACGTGAGGGCATGACGCTGACGAAGTACGCGGTGAACGGCGCGACCGTGGGGCCGACCAGCAACCAGATCCTCACCCAGGTGCAGAACGCCAACGCACAGGCGCCCGACTACGTCGTCTTCGACGGCGGCACGAACGACGCCATCCAGATCCACGACAACCACACCTACGCGGTCGGCACCGTCAGCGCCTCCCAGGACCCCGCCACGTTCGACACCGGCACGTACGCCGGATCGCTCGAGACCACCATCCGCACGATGCGGCAGAAGTGGCCGTCCGCCCAGCTCGTGTACGTGGCCGCCCACAAGATGGGCTCGCGGGACTGGGACACCCAGCTCGCCCTGCGCCAGGTGTACCTGCAGGCAGCCCAGAAGTGGGGCGTGGCGGTGGCCGACGTCTTCGCGGACGCCTCCCTCGACACACGCGTCGACGCGCAGCGGGTGGCGTACACGTTCGACGACCTCGTCAACACCTTCCCGGGCAGTGGCGGCACCGGTACGCACCCGAACATCGCCGGCATCAACTCCTTCTTCCTGCCGGTCGTCACATCGGCACTGTCCCAGCTCGCCGACACGACCACGCTCAAGGCGCGGCACTCGGGCAAGTGCGCCGATGTGGCCGGCTCTTCGACCGCCGCCGGAGCCGAGGTGCAGCAGTGGAGCTGCTCGGGCGGCGACAGCCAGAAGTGGCAGCTGCACTCCGTCGGCGGGGGCTACTACCAGATCCTCAACGGCAACTCCGGCCGGTGCCTGGACGTGGCCGGCTCCTCCACGGCGGACCAGGCCGGGATCGTCCAGCAGACCTGCGACGGCCGCACCAGCCAGCAGTGGCGGCTGAGCGACACCGGCACCGGCTACTTCGAGATCGTCGCCCGTCACTCCGGGAAGTGCCTCGACGTGGAGTCGGCCTTCACCGCGGACGGCACTCGCCTGCTCCAGTACACCTGCTGGGACAGCGAGTTGCACAAGAACCAGCACTGGAGTCTCCAGCTGTGACACACGGGACCCGCACCGCCGGGCGATCACCGGAACAGCGGTGCTCGCTCCGGCGGGGCGGGAAAGCGCCGACGGGACGACCAGAGCTCAGGAAAAAGGCTGCCTCGGCCTGCCCGGCACTAAAGTACTGGGCATGCGGGGCGGAGAGAGGCGGCGGGGGCAGACTGTGGACACAGAGAAGATGCCGGAGCGATCTGATCCGGACGCGCGGCCGTCGAAGCCTCCGAACAGGAAGCGTCCCACCATCCTCGACGTCGCGGCGCACGCGGGTGTGTCGCATCAGACCGTCTCCCGCTTCCTGCGGGGCAACGGCGGGATGAAGCCGCAGACGGTGGCCCGCATCGAGCAGGCGGTCGCCGAGCTGGACTACCGGCCCAATCTGGTGGCGCGGTCGATGCGCACCCGCAAGTCGAACCGCATCACCGTGGTCCTGCCGACCATGACGACCTTCGTGCCCTCGCAGATCCTGCGCGGAGCGTCCGCGGAGGCACAGGCGGCCGGTTACATGCTGGACATCGTCGGTCTGGAAGGCGACGAACAAGTCCGGGGAGACCGTGTCCGTGCGCTGCTCGACTCCGGTCAGGCCGATGGAGTGCTGACCTTCACGCCCATCGGCGATGTCCAGAAACTCGGGCTCGAGCACACGCCCACCGTGGTCATCGGCGAGTACGACGACCAGATGCGCTCCCACGGCATCACGGCTGACGGTGAACCGGCCGCCAAGATCATCGACTATCTCGCCTCCATAGGCCATCGGCGCTTCGTCCATGTCGCCGGCAGCACGGACTGGATGTCGGCACGCAAGCGACGCGAGGTCTACCTGCGGACCATCGCCGAGCGCGGCCTGGAGAACTACGCCGTCATCGACGGCGACTGGTCCGTGCGGTCCGGATACGACGCGGCCCAGAGCCTGTCGGCGGATTCCGGCGTCACCGCGGTTCTCGCCGCGAACGACGACGTCGCCATGGGCGTGATCCGCGGGTTCCAGGACCGCGGCTGGCGTGTCCCGGACGATGTGAGTGTCTTCGGCTGGGACAACCACGAGTTCACCGCGTACTTCAACCCGTCCATCTCCACCGTGGACCTCGACCGCGAAGCCATGGGCCGGCAGGCCATGAAGGCCCTGCTCGCCCGCATCCGCCAGGAGGCGGAGCCGGAGATCCACATCGACCTCAACTCCCGCCTGGTGCTGCGCGAGTCGAGCGGACCGGCGAGGAACGGCCACTCCGTCCGCTAGGACGGCCCACCCAACCCGCACCAGAAGACCCCGGCGTTCGCCGAACGGGCACCCCTGTGTCCCGTCCGCACCCGCTCCCGACGCGGTCACGGCGGCGTGCTCGCGCGCCCGTCACCTCGCTGTACGGGCCGGAACCGGTGAACTGCCACCAAGTGCTCAAGCGTTACGTACAGAGCCTTGACCGAAATCTCGTCCGTTACTACGCTCACCACAGTGAACGTTCACTATCGCTGACGTCACCCGGATCCCAACTCGGCGCGAAGCTGGCGGTCAACCCGGCGCAGCAACTCGGCACACCGAGAACAAGGTTCAAGCGCACGTTCACAGCAATCCATGTCAGAGCCGCAGTAGTCCGCCCGAAGTCCGACGACTCGGAGCGGGCGCCCCCGGACCGCGGATGCCTCTCGCGGGCCGGAGAACAGCCGAGTTGTGCAGCCCCCTCGCCGCGTGGCGAGACGGACCGCGTCGGAAGCCGGCTTCCTGACACGACGGATCCCCAGTCTGGGCGCACCGCCCACATACGGCAGCAGAGGAGCCCTCAACATGAACCACTCTTCCCGCCTGACCAGACGTACGCTCCGTGCGGTCGGGCTGACCTGTTCGGTCTTCGCCCTCACCCTGTCCGCGGGCTGCGCCGGAGACTCCTCCGGGAGCGACGGCGGCAAGACCGTCATCCGGTTCAACTGGTGGGGGTCCGACTCCCGGCACGAGATGACCAAGCAGATCATCGTGGCGTTCGAGAAGAAGCACCCGAACATCGACGTCCAGCCCGAGTACTCCAACTGGGACGACTACTGGAAGAAGCTGTCGACCGGTGCCGCCGCCGGTGACATGCCCGACGTCCTGCAGATCACCGACCCGTTCATGTACTCCTACATCGACAACGGGCAGCTGATGGACCTGAAGAAGGTCAAGGACGTCCTGCACACGGACAAGCTGCCCGCGAACTCGATGGCGATGACGACCGTGAAGGGCGGCCTGTACGGCGTCCCGGCCGGCGACAGCGCGTTCGGCATCGTGGCCGATCCGGTGGCGTTCAAGAAGGCCGGTGTGCCCCTTCCGGACGACACCAAGTGGTCGTGGGACGACTACATCAAGATCTCCAAGGCCATCTCCAAGACGAAGGGCCTGGTCGGCACCGCGATGCCGCTCTACCCCAACGACCTGGGGACCTGGCTGCGGCAGCACGGCGAGGACTACTGGACCAAGGACGGCAGCAAGATCGGTTTCACCGAGGGCACCATGGCCGCCTACTGGGAATGGGTCGTCAAGCTGCGTGACAGCGGCGGCACGACCAGCCCGGACGCCGCGATCGAGCAGCTGTCGTCGGGAGCCGGTGTCGAGCAGGGCCTGGTCGCCCAGCACAAGGCCGCCATGAGCGACCTGTCCGTCACCCAGCTCGGCGCGATCGAAGGCGCCAGCGGACGCGAGGCCAAGCTGCTCCTCTTCCCCGGGGAGAAGGGGGCCACCCAGGTCGGCGCCTACACCAAGCCCGGCATCTTCTACGGCGCCTCCGCGCGGACCGAGCACCCCAAGGAGGCCGCGGAGCTGCTCGACTTCCTGGTCAACTCGCCCGAGGCGGCCAAGATCCAGAAGTTCGACCGCGGCGTTCCCAACAACCCGGACGTGCTGAAGGCGATCATGCCCGAGCTGTCCCCCTCGGAGAAGCGGATCGCCGACTACCTGTCCCGGGTCAACGCCCTGAAGCCGACCCCCCTGCACATCCCCAACGCGAAGGCCGGACCCGCTGTCCCGGAGATCTTCCAGCGACTCAACGAGGACGTGCTGTTCAACCGTGTGTCGCCGCAGGAGGCAGCCAAGAAGTTCATCTCCGAGATCAAGTCCCAGCTCTGAGCCGCTCCTTGCAGTAGCGCTTCCGGAAGGAATCCCCGCCGTGTCCGATCCGCGCATCAACGATCCGCGCATGCACGAACCGCGTACGAACGATCCGCGCATGACCACCTTTCGCCGTCGACTCCCGGGAATCGTCTACGGCGGGGACTACAACCCGGAGCAGTGGCCGAAGGAGGTGTGGCAGGAGGACGTCCGGCTCATGCGGGCCGCGGGCGTGCGGCTCGTGAGCCTGGGCATCTTCTCCTGGGCCATGCTGGAGCCGGCCGACGGCCGGTTCGACTTCTCCTGGCTCGACGAGATCATGGACCTGCTGTGGGCGAACGGCATCCAGGTCAACCTCGCGACGCCGAACGCCGCACCCCCGCCGTGGCTCGCCACGGACTTCCCGGAGATCCTGTCGGCCGACCGGCAGGGGGTGCGGCACGGCATCGGCAGCAGAGGACACTTCTGCCCCTCCTCCCCGGTCTACCGGGACCGCAGCCGGCGTATCGCCGGGGCGCTGGCCGAGCGGTACGGGAAGCATCCCGCCCTGGCCATGTGGCACATCGGCAACGAGTACCACTCCGACTGCTTCTGCGAGCTGTGCGGCGACCGCTTCCGCGCCTGGCTGCGGCAGCGGTACGGCACGCTGGACGAGCTGAACCACCGGTGGGGGACGGCGTTCTGGAGCCAGCGCTACAGCGACTGGTCCCAGGTGCACCTCCCCGGGCCCGTGCGCGGCTCGGTCAACCCCACCCGCGAGCTGGACTTCTCCCGCTTCACCTCCGACAACCTGCTGGAACTCGTCACGGCCGAGCGTGACCTGCTCCACGCGATCACACCGGACGTGCCGGCGACCACCAACTTCTTCCAGTGCCGGCTGACCGACAGCCACCGGTGGGCGAAGGAACTCGACGTCGTCGCCTTCGACTGCTACCCCGACCCGGGCAAGCCCCACTCGATGGCCGTCGCCGCCTTCCAGTACGACCTGATGCGCTCACTGGGCGGCGGCCGGCCCTGGATGCTGATGGAACAGGCGGCCGGCGCGGTCAGCCAGTGGAAGATCAACCAGGTCAAGCAGCCGGGCCGGATGCGCCTGGGCTCCTACCAGGCCGTCGCGCACGGCTCCGACGCGGTGATGTTCTTCCAGTGGCGGGCCTCCCGCCAGGGGCAGGAGAAGTTCCACTCGGCGATGCTCCCGCACGGCGGTGAGAAGACCCGGACCTGGCAGGAGGTCAAGGCACTCGGCAACGAACTGCGGACCCTCGACGAGGTCGCCACGGCCCGGAGCGCCGCCCAGGTCGCGATCGTGTGGGACTGGCAGAACTGGTGGGCCGTCGAAGGCTGCGCCCACCCCGACAACACCTTCGACTACCGGGACACCGTCGCCCGGCACCACCGGGCCCTGTGGAACAGCCAGGTCACCGTCGACGTCGTCACCCTCGACGACGACCTGTCGCCCTACCGGGTCCTGGTCATCCCCAACCAGTACCTGATGACACGTCAACAAAGCGCCGCGTTGCGGCAGTTCGTGGAGAACGGCGGTCAGCTCGTCGTCTCGTACTTCTCCGGGATCGTCGACGAGGACGACCGGATCGTCGAAGGCGGGTATCCGGGGGCGCTGCGCCAGATCATCGGCGCGCACGTCCAGGAGTTCTCCCCGCTGCCCGCCGAAGGCACGGTGCCCCTCCAGGCGGCAGCCGACCAGGCCGCGCTGAACGGTTTCCGCGCGACCGCCTCCGGGTGGCAGGACGACCTCGACCTCGACACCGCCCGACCGCTCGCCGTCTACCGCGAGGGCCATCTCGCCGGCAAGGCCGCGGTGGTGGAGAACGAACTCGGCCGGGGCCGTGCCGTGTACATCGGCACACGCCTGGACGACGACGCTCTTGAGGCCTTGGTGCGGCACGTCCTGGACACCGCCGGGGTGCGACCGGTGCACGCCGCACCGCGGGGCGTCGAGGTCACCGAGCGGCGGACGGACACGAGCGCGTACCTGTTCCTGCTCAACCACCGGCAGGACAAGGCGACCGTCACCCTCGACCGCTCCGGCACCGACCTGCTCACCGGACGCCGCCTCCACGCCGGGGAGACGCTCGTCCTCGACGCGGCGGACGTCGCCGTCGTGCGCAGCCCCCTGGCCGCTTCGCAGCACGCCGAGCCGTCGCCGAGCGACTCCTGAATCCCGCACCCGATCCAAGAACCCGAGGACGATGACTGTGCTCCGCAGACCCCTCAGCCAGGCGGCCAGAAAAGAAGAACGCACCGCTTGGGTCTTCCTGCTGCCGTGGTTCGTCGGCATGGCCGGCGTCACGCTCGGTCCGATGATCGCCTCGCTGTACTTCTCCATGACGGACTACAACCTGCTGAGTTCTCCGAAGTGGGTGGGTTTCGAGAACTACAGCAAGATGCTGGACGATCCCCGGTTGCGTCAGTCCCTGAGCGTGACCTTCATCTACGTCGTCCTGAGCGTGCCGTTGCTGCTGGCGGTCGCCCTCGCCCTGGCGATGGTCCTCAACCGGGGCATCAAGGGGCTGGCGTTCTACCGGTCCGTCTACTACCTGCCCTCGCTCCTCGGTGCCTCCGTCGCGGTGGGCATCCTGTGGCGGCAGGTCTTCGGCACCGACGGCCTGGTCAACAAGTTCCTCGGACTGTTCGGCATCCACGGGCCCGGCTGGATCTCCAACCCGGACACCGCGCTGTACAGCCTCGTCGTCCTGCACGTGTGGACCTTCGGCTCCTCCATGGTGATCTTCCTGGCGGGCCTGCGGCAGATCCCCGAGCAGTACTACGAAGCCGCCGCGCTCGACGGCGCCGGCCGCTGGCACCAGTTCCGGCACGTCACCGTGCCGCTGCTCACCCCGATCATCTTCTTCAACCTCGTTCTGCAGATCATCAGTTCCTTCCAGTCCTTCACCCAGGCGTTCGTCGTCAGCGGGGGGACGGGAGGCCCCTCGGACTCGACCCTCTTCTACTCGCTGTACCTGTACGACGAGGGCTTCGGCCGGCTCCACATGGGCTACGCCTCCGCCATGGCCTGGCTCCTCGTGGTGATCGTCGGCGTCCTGACCGCAATCAACTTCTACTTCAGCAAGAGATGGGTGTTCTACGGTGACGGTAAGTGAGATGACACTCCTGAAGGCCGAAGACACTCCTTCGCCTCTCCCTGCCCCTTCACCTGCGGCGCAACGCCGCAAGCGGGCGGCCCGCGTCCGTGCGTTCCTCAAGCACGCCGTGCTGATCGCCTTCGGGCTCGTGATGATCTACCCGCTGCTGTGGATGATCGCCAGCTCGATCAAACCCGACGCCCTGATCTTCCGCGAACCCTCCCTGCTGCCCACGGACACCGACTTCGGCCACTACGCCGACGGCTGGAACGCGCTGTCGCACCCGTTCGGTGTCTACCTGCTGAACTCGGCGATCGTCGTGCTGGGGGCGCTGCTCGGCAACCTGGTCAGCTGCTCCATGGCGGCCTACGCCTTCGCGCGGCTCAAGTTCCGCGGGCGGGCGTTCTTCTTCGGCATGATGATGGTGACCCTGATGGTGCCGATCTACGTCCTCATCATTCCGCAGTACGTGATGTTCTCGAAGATCGAATGGGTCAACACGTTCCTGCCGCTGATCGTCCCCAAGTTCCTGGCCACGGACGCCTTCTTCATCTTCCTGATGGTCCAGTTCTTCCGGGGTCTGCCCAGCGAGCTGGACGAGGCGGCCAAGATCGACGGAGCCGGTTACTGGCGCATCTACTTCCGCATCCTCCTGCCGATCTCGTTGCCGGCCCTGGCCACCACCGCGATCTTCACCTTCATCTGGACGTGGAACGACTTCCTGAGCCAGTTGATCTACCTGACCAAACCGGAACTCCAGACGGCGCCCGTGGCCCTGCGCAACTACGTGGACGCCACCAGCGGAGCCTCATGGGGATCTCTGTTCGCGATGTCCGTCGTCACGCTGATCCCGGTCTTCATCGTCTTCCTCGTCGGCCAGCGCTACCTCGTCAAGGGAATCGCCACCACGGGAATGAAGTAGCCCTCGGCCCGGCCCCGGCTTGCCCGGTCGCGCCCCTGCTGGTACCAGGGGCCATGACCACCGAACGACGCGTCCTCATCGTTGCCTACGACGATGCCCAGATCCTCGACATCGCCTGTCCCAGCGGCGCGTTGGACATCGCCAACCGGTACGGCGCGCAGCCGCCGTACTCCATCGAGCTGGGGACTCTGGGCCGTCGGGCTGCCCGCAGCTCGGCGGGGATCGTGCTGGGGGCGGCGCAGGGGCTGGAGACGGTGGCGGGACGCCTGGACACGCTGATCGTGGTGGGCGGTATCGGCTGCGAGGACGCGGCGGCGGACGAGCGATTGCTCGGGCAGGTCCGCCGGCTCGCGGGACTGAGCCGCCGCGTGGCCTCCGTCTGCACCGGTGCCCATGTGCTGGCCGCGGCCGGACTCCTCGATCACCGGCGCGTGACGACCCACTGGGGATGGGGCGACAGGCTCGCCGCGTCCCACCCCGATGTGGCCGTGGACCCGAACCCCCTCTACGTACGGGACGGCAACGTCTACACCTCGGCCGGCGTCACCAGCGCGCTCGACCTGACACTGGCCCTGATCGAGGACGACCACGGCCCGACGCTGGCCCGGGCGGTCGCACGGGAACTCGTCACGCATCTGCACCGCCCCGCCGATCAGGCACAGATATCCATGTTCCTGGCCGCTCCACCGCCGGAAGACCGGCTCGTGCGGGACCTGACGGGCTACATCGCCGCACACCTCTCGGAGGACCTGACGCCCGCTGCCCTGGCGGCGCGCGCGGGGGTCAGCCCCCGGCATCTGAGCCGGCTCTTCCGCACGCACCTCGACACGACCCCGGCCCGGGCCGTGCGTGCGGCGCGCACCGAAGCGGCGGCGCACCTGGTGCGCTCCAGCGGGCTCTCCCTCGCGGCGATCGCCCGCCGCTGCGGCTTCGGGTCGGCGGAGACACTGAGGCAGGCGTTGCTGGACCACTACGGCATGACGGGGGACACGATGCGCAGGATGCCGGACATGCCACCCGCACGCGCCGCGAGGCAGCGGAAGACTCCCGGCCCATGAGGCATGTGACGACACGCAGAAACGTACTGCGCGGGACCGTGGCGACCGCCGCGCTCACCGCCACCGCCGTGGCACCGACCGGAGGGGCACACGCCGCCACCTCGGGCGGCGGCACGGGGCCGAGCATCGGCATCCTGCTGTACGACGGCTACAGCCTGCTGGACCCCACCGGTCCGGCCGAAGTCCTCTCGCGGCTGCCGGACGCGACCGTGACGATGATCGCGGAGAAGCGCGGCGCGGTCCGCACGGACACCGGGGACGTGGCCGTGGTCGCCGAACGGTCCATCGCCGACGTCGACCGCCTCGACGTGCTGCTCGTGCCGGGCGCCGGCAACCGGGGCACCGTCGGGGCGATGAACAATCAGGCGCTCCTGCGCTGGATCCGCCGGATCCACCGGCACACGCGATGGACGACTTCCGTATGCACCGGCAGCATCGTCCTCGCGGCGGCCGGGCTGCTCGACGGAAGGCGGGCGACGACCTACTGGGCCTCCGCCGATTACCTCCAGTCCACGTTCGACGTGACCTACCTGCCGCAGCGCTACGTACGCTCCGGGAACATCATCACCGCGGCCGGGGTGTCGGCGGGAGTGGACATGGCCCTGTACCTCGCGTCCCTGATCGCGGGCGACGAAACGGCCGAGGCGATCCAACTCGCCATCGAGTACGACCCCCGGCCGCCCTTCAATGCCGGCAACGCCGCAGAGGCGAGTCCGGCATTGAAGGAGAAGGCATTGCAACTGCTCGCCGCCTCTCAGGTCTAGGGCCTGTCGCCTGGATCAGGCCCTGGTCGCCGCCAGGCCGGTGCGGAACTCCGCACCGGCCTGCCGGCCGTGATCGTCGTCGATCACGGCCCGGCGTCCGGCTAGGCGTCCCGCTTGGTGAACAGGGCTCCCCACAGGGCGAGCAGGGCGGCGCCGTAGGCGGTGAAGACCAGGCCGCCCGTGAGGGGCCGGAGCGGTGGCGGGGCGCCGTCGTAGGGCGGCTCCGAGGTCACGGCCATCATCCGCTCGCCCGCGGTGAACGGCAGGTAGGCGGACAGCGATCGCATCGAATCGAACGCGTCCATCCCGAGGATCAGCGAGACGAGGCCTTCGATGATCATGGGGAGGGTGATGAGCAGCACGATGGCCGCCGGGATGCTGCGGGTGATGCCGGCCAGCGTGAGCCCGAACAGCGCGCAGACCACGAGGAACACCACGTAGCCGGCGGCCACCCGGCCCATCGGGGCCCCCATGAGCGTCTCCCCGGCGCCCGGTCCGCCCACCAGCAGGGCGATGGCCAGGCTCTCGGCGGCCAGGAGCGCACCGACCACTGCCACCGCCGCGGCGACGACCAGGGTCTTGGCGGTCCACAGGTGCGTCCGGCGCGGGAACGCCGTCAGCGTGGTGCGGATCGTGCCGTACCGGTATTCGTGCCCCGTGGCGAAGACACCGATCAACCCCATGAAGACGAAGATCAGCGGGATCATGCCGGTACCGCCGCTGAGTGCCAGCGCCGCCGAGTCGTCGCCGAGCGGCCCGCCCCTGCTCTTGCCGTCCAGGATGATCACGAGGGCCAACAGCCCCTGGGCGACGGCCGACATCCCGATCAGCCACCATGTGGACCGCAGGGTGGTGAGCCGAACCCATTCGTAGCGCAGCGCGCTGGTCATCGTGTTCCTTCCGAAGTGTCCGGGTGGCTCGCCGCCGCGGCCGCCGTCATCGACCGGGGTGCGGCGGGGTTCGCGACGAACTGCTCGGCGGCGGCGGTCGCTTCGAGGAACGCCTCCTCCAGCGTGGCCGTGCGTTCCGTGAGTTCGTGCAGCCTGATCTGGTGGGCGTACGCGAGCTCCCCGATACCCGCCCGGTCCGCACCGCTGACCGCGATCGCGGTGGCGTCCAGCCGTTCGACCCCGGCGCCCTCGGCCAGGAGCAGCTCAGCGAGCTTGTCGACGTGCGGGCTCCGGACCACGACGAGACTGCGGGAGCTCTTCGTCACGAAGTCGGCGACCGCTTCGTTCGCGATCGTCCGGCCCTTGCCGATCACCACCAGGTGGTCGGCCATCAGGGCCATCTCGGCGAGCAGGTGACTGCTGACGAAGACGGAACGGCCGGACGCGGCGAAGTCCTTGAGGAAACCGCGCAGCCAGTTGATGCCCTGCGGGTCGAGCCCGTTGGCCGGCTCGTCGAGGATCAGCGTGTGCGGGTCGCCGAGCAACGCGGCCGCCAGGCCCAGCCGTTGGCCCATGCCGAGGGAGAAACCCTTCGGCTGCTTCTTCGCCACCGACTCCAGACCGACCATGTGGAGTACCTCGTCGACCCGCGTGTCCGGCACGCCCGCGGCCGCGGCGAGCATCCGCAGGTGGCTGCGCGCCTTGCGGGTCGGGTGGAAGGCCTTCGCGTCCAGCAGGGTGCCCACCTCGCGCATCGGGTGGCGCAGCTCGCGGTACGGCTTGCCGCTGAACAACGTCCGCCCGCCCCCGGCGTCCAGGCCGAGCATGAGCCGGATCGTCGTCGACTTTCCGGCCCCGTTCGGGCCGAGGAAGCCCGTCACCCGGCCCGGGCGGACCTCGAACGAGAGGTCGTCGACGGCGAGTGTGGCGCCGTAGCGCTTGGACAGGCCCGTGGCTTCGATCATGCTCGCTCTCCCGCGGTGGTGCTGTCGTCGGTTCGGGCCGTGCCGGGCCCGGTCGGAAGCGCGCGCATGTCAGCGCTCGAACTTCCAGGTGACGCGGGGAGCCGCGTTCCCGGCGACGTCGACCACGCTCACCGGCACGGAGATCCGGGTGCCGCCGGACTTCGCCGTGCAGCTGATCTTCGTGTTCCGGACCGCCGCGAGGTCCGGGCACGAGACGTCGTCGATCTCCTTGCCGATCCACGGCAGCGGGTGGTACCAGGTCTCGATGTGCGTCGCCACGAGATCCCCGCTGAGGCCCGGGTGATCCTGCACCTTGGCGTACCCGCCGCTGGCGGGATCGGCGGTGTTCTTCTGCACGTTCATGTCGGCGACGGCGACCGAGCCTGCCGCGCCGGCACCGACGAGGGCGGCTGCCGCGACGGCGAAAATTATCTTGGTTCTCATGCTGACCTCCAGGCCGGGATGGGGACGGACACAACTCTCGCCGCCCGCACCCCTGGACCGCCTCGACCAAAAGGCCACGCCCCCTACGGGCCTAGACACCCCCGGTCATCCTTTCGGCCGACCTGCCCGGGCTCACTCACAGGACCGCTGCCGGGGTGACGTGCTGACGCGCGGTCGAGCGGCCGGTTCTCCTCGACAATGCCGTTCTGCCGGCAGCAGAGCGCCGGCCGGACCGGGCCCGACGATCACTACAGTCCAGTCTCATGACGACGATCACGACGCGTACGGTCGAGTACCCGGCCGACGGTTTGACGATGGTCGGGCACCTCGCGCTCCCGGCCGGTGCCGACCGCCGGCCCGCGGTGCTGCTCGGGCCGGAGGGCATGGGGCTCAGCGACGTCGAGCGCCGCCGGGCCGATGCTCTCGCCGAGCTGGGATATGTGGCGCTGGCCTTCGACCTTCACGGCGGGCGTTATTTGGGTGACCCCGAGGAGATGCTGGCCCGTTGCATGCCACTGCTCGCCGATCCCGACCGGATGCGGGGGATCGGCCATGCGGCGCTCGACGTGTTGCGCACCGAGCCCCGGACCGACCCCGACCGGATCGCCGCCATCGGCTACGGCACCGGGGGCGCCATCGCGCTGGAACTCGGGCGAGGCGGCGTCGACCTGCGCGCGATCGGGACGGTCAACGCAACCACCACGGGCCGGCCGGGCGAGGCGGCGCGCATCCGCTGCCCGGTGTGGGCCGGGGTCGGGTCGGAAGACCCGATCATGCCGCCCGCGCAACGGAACGCGTTCACCGCTGAGATGCAGGCCGCGGGCGTCGACTGGCGCCTCGCGGTCTACGGCGGCGCCTTGCACGCCTTCCACCACCCGCCGGTCGACCACCCCGTGGTCCCCGGCGTCGGCTACCACCCGCGGCACGCGCGGCGAGCCTGGCGCGACGTCGTCGACCTGCTCGCCGAGTGCCTGCCCGTGACGGCGGACTTGGGGGCATGACCCAGGCGAACATCCTGGTGCCAGGCCTGGTCGGCGGTGCCCGCAATGGTGATGGCGTCAGACGCCGGGCCGGCGGGGGTCGATGTGGATCTTGGGGCCGGGGCCCGCGCCCGGCGGGCGGTCGCCCGCGAGGACGGGGCCGGCCTCGGCGAGGCCGACCGTCGCGGCGACCAGGGGGCTGGGGTCGACCGTTCCGCCCGCGTAGGCGCGGATCGTGGCGTCCAGGCCGGGGGAGGCGGAGAGGATGCCGACCGCGGTGACGTCCTTGAGGACGAGGGTGCGGGTGTCGACGCGGCTGGGTTCGCCGGCGAGTCCGATGCAGACGACACGGCCGCCCGGTTCCACCAGGTCGAGGGCGGTGGCGGGCAGGTGGGCGGCGTTCGAGGCGTCGATGACCGCGTCGAAGGGGAGGTCAGGGACGTCGGTCTCCCGCCATACGTGGTCGAAGCCGAGGGTGCGGGCGAAGGCGAGGGAACTGTCGGTCCGGCCCATGAGGTGGACTTCGGCGCCCGCGGCGCGGGCGAACATCGCGACGAGCAGGCCGATGGTGCCCGGCCCGAGCACCAACACCCGGTCCCCAGGCCGCAGTCGGGCTGCGGAGGCGGCCCGCAGGGCGTTGCCTCCGGGCTCCACCAGGGCGCCGAGGGGGGCGTCGACGCTGTCGGGCAGCGCGTGCAGCGAGGAGACCGGCACGGCGAGTCGCTCCGCCAGGGCGCCGGGCCGGTTCCCGCGGATGCCGACCTCCTGCCGTGTGGCGCACACGTGCTGCCGGCCGCGCAGGCAGCGGCGGCAGGTGCCGCAGCCGAGCATGGTGTCGCCCATGACACGCCGGCCGGTCCAGGCGGGGTCGACGCCGTCGCCGACCGCGGTCACGCGTCCGGCCCACTCGTGGCCCAGGCGCATGGGGTAGGAGGAGTGGCCCTGGTGGAGGTAGGCCATCTCGCCGGTGAAGAACTCGACGTCGGTACCGCAGACACCGACCCGTTCGACGTCGATGACGGCCTCTCCGGGAGCCGGCTCCGGCGCGGGGACCTCCAGCACCTCGTACGTGCCGGGGGCGGTCAGGACGAACGCCCGCATCAGGCGGACCGTGGCGCGACGACGCCGGACAGTTCGACGTATGTCTCGTCGTCCACGCGGGCGACGGGCTTGTCGGCGCCGATGGGGCCTGTGCGCATGAGGTGCATGGGGCGATCTCCGGAGTGTCGGCGGGGCGTGGAGTCAGGGACTCATCGGTGCGGGCGCGCCAGCGGGCCGAGCGCGGCCCGGATCTCGTCGGCGGCTTCGGCCAGCGTGTGCAGGGGTGTGCGATAGGCCAGGGCGCTGACGCTCACAGCACCGCTGGGTGCCGTGGGCGAGGCCGCGTAGACGGGTACCGCGAGACAGTTGACGCCGGGTTCGTTCTCCTGGTCGTCGAGGGCGTAGCCCTGTTCTCTGACCGCCCGCAGCTCGCTGTGCAGAGCCTCGGCCGTGCGGCACGTGTGCCTGGTCCGGGGCTCCAGCGGCGAGTCGCCGATCCAGTCCCGGACCGCTTCCAGGGTGTCCAGCCGGTGGGCCAGCAGCAGTTTCCCGACAGCGGTGGCGTGGGCGGGGTTGCGGCCGCCGATCGTCGAGGTCAGCCGGACGGCTCCGGTGGGCGGGTCGACCTTGGCCCGGTAGACGATCTCCCGGCCGTCGAGGACCGCGTAGTGCGCCGTCTCGCCGAACCGGCGGGCCAGAGCGTCCAGTACCGGGCGGATGCGGACGTGCTCGGGGCGGGCCTCGTGGTGGGCGAAGGCCATGCGCAGGAACTCGTCCCCCAGCAGATACCGGCCGCGCGCGTCCTGCCCAGCGAGACCCGCACGGCGCAGGGCGCCGAGGGCGCGGTGCACGGTCGGTTTCGGACTGCCGATCGCCCGGGTCAGCTCCTCCAGGCCCACGCCCCCGGGGTAGCGGGCGAGTTCCTTGAGGACGGCGAGGACACGGTCGGAACCGACCAGACGACCGCCGGCGGCGGGTTCCGAATCGTCCCCGCCGTGGTCTGTCGGTCCTCCGGGGAGCTGCGTATCCTCCATGATGTTCCAGAGGTTAGACCCCCGTACCAAATACTGGAAAGAGGCGGGTGTGAAGCTGCGCAGCGCACAGTGGTACGCAGGTCAGGACCGCAACGCCTACATCCACCGGGCGTGGATGCGACGCGGCGTCCCGGGCGACGCCTTCGACGGCCGTCCGCAGATCGCCCTCGCCAACACCGCCTCGGACCTGACGCCGTGCAACGCCCATCTGACCGAGGTGGCCGCCTCCGTCCGCGACGGCGTGTACGAGGCCGGCGGCATCCCGCTCGAACTGCCCGTCGTCTCGCTGGGGGAGACCCAGATGCGGCCCACCGCCATGCTCTGGCGCAACATGGCGGCGATGGCGACGGAGGAGATGCTCCGGGCCAATCCGATCGACGGCGTGGTCCTGCTCGGCGGCTGCGACAAGACCATCCCGGCGCTGCTCATGGCCGCCGCCTCGGTGGACCTGCCCGCCGTCGTCGTGCCCGGCGGCCCGATGCTGACCGGCACCTTCCGCGGCCGGCCGCTGGGCTGCGGCACCGATGTGTGGCGGCTGTCGGAAGAGGTGCGGGCGGGCACCCTCTCCCAGGAGCAGTTCACCCGCTCCGAGTCGGCGATGATCCGCAGCCGCGGGCACTGCAACACCATGGGCACCGCCTCGACGATGGCGCTGGTGGCCGAGGCGCTGGGCACCGTCGTCCCCGGCGTCGCGGGCACACCTGCCCCGGACAGCCGGCTGCTGGAAGCCGCCCACGGGACCGGCCGCCTGGCCGTGGAGCTGGTCGCCGCCGACCGGCGCCCGGGCACCTTCCTGACGAAGGCGTCCTTCCACAACGCGATCGTCGCTCTGGCCGCCATCGGCGGATCGACCAACGCGGTCGTCCACCTCCTCGCCATCGCCGGCCGACTGGGCGTCGACCTGACACTCGACGACTTCGACCGCATCGGCTCCCGGGTCCCGGTGCTCGTGGACCTCCTCCCGGCCGGGCGTTTCCTCATGGAGGACTTCCACCGCGCCGGCGGCCTGCTCGCCGTCCTGCGCGAGGTCCGCGACCTGCTCGACCCCGAGGCGCTGACCGTCACCGGCCGCCCGCTGGTGACGTATCTGGACGAGGCCCCGATCTGGGACGGCGACGTCATCCGCACACGCGCCGAGCCGCTCGTGGCCGAGGGCGGCATCGCGGTGCTGCGGGGCAACCTGGCACCCGACGGCGCCGTCATCAAACCGGCCGCCGCCTCCCCGCACCTGCTGCGCCACCGCGGCCGGGCCGTCGTCTTCGACAGCATCGAGGACTTCCACGCCCGTATCGACGACCCGGACCTCGACGTCGACGCCGACTCCGTCCTCGTCCTGCGCGGCTGCGGACCCAAGGGGTACCCGGGCATGCCCGAGGTGTCCAACATGCCGCTGCCCAAGAAGCTGCTGGAGCAGGGCGTACGCGACATGGTCCGCGTCTGCGACGGCCGGATGAGCGGCACGGCCTACGGCACCGTCGTCCTGCACGTCGCGCCCGAGGCGGCGGCCGGCGGCCCCCTGGCCGTGGTGCGCACGGGGGACGTCATCAGCCTCGACGTCGAAGCCCGCCGCATCGACGTCGATGTTCCCGCCGACGAACTGGCCCGCCGCACACCGAACAAGGCCACGGTCGCCGGCTTCGCCCACCCGAGGCGCGGCTGGGAACGCCTCTACGTCGACCACGTCCTCCAGGCCGACGCGGGCGCCGACCTGGACTTCCTCGTCGGCTCCAGCGGCTCGGAGGTCAGCCGCGAGTCCCACTGACCTGCCGAGCCCCCCTGACCTGCCCGGCCCGGAGTCTCAGGTCCGCGCCACGAGTTCGCCGTGCTCGGGGTGCTCGTGCTCGCAGGTGTCGTCGATGCCGTAGGTGTCCCAGGCGGGGAACGGATCGTCGGCCGGCGGGGTCTCACCGTCCGCCAGCAGGCAGTCGGTGAGCGCGGCGTGGAGCGCCTCGGCGCTCAGGTCCGTGCCGATGAAGACCAGCTCCTGGCCCGCCGGACCGTCGGTGCCGTGGGCGGCGGAGGGCTCGAAGCGTGCGACGGAGCCGGCCTGGGACCACAGCCCCGTCACGTGCGGGCGGCTGGCCAGGGTGAAGAAACCCTTGGAGCGCAGCACCTGGCCGTAGGCGCCGCTGTCCATCTCCTCGGTCACGAACCGCCACAACCTCCCCGGGTGGAAAGGCAGTTCGGAGCGGAAGACGGTAGAGGAGATGCCGTACTCCTCGGTCTCCGGGACGTGTTCGCCGTTGAGTTCCATGACCCAGCCGGGGGCCTGCTGGGCACGCTCCAGGTCGAACAGCCGGGTGCCGAGCACCTGCGCCAGCTCCACGCGTCCGTGGACGGCGGGCACGATCCGGGCCACCGGGTTGAGGCGCGCCAGTGTCGCCCGCAGCCGCTCGGCGGCGGCGTCGTCGACCAGGTCGAGCTTGTTGAGGACGATGACGTCGGCGAACTCGATCTGGTCCATCAGCAGGTCGCTGACGGTGCGTTCGTCGTCCTCGTACTGGTCGAGGCCGCGCTCGGCCAGCTCGTCGCCGGCGGCCAGTTCCGACAGGAAGTTGGCGGCGTCGACGACCGTGACCATGGTGTCCAGCCGGGCGAGGTCGCCGAGCGTGGCGCCGTCGTCGCGGGCGAAGGCGAAGGTGGCCGCGACCGGCATGGGCTCGGAAATGCCGCTGGACTCGATGAGGAGATAGTCGAAGCGGCCCTCGCGGGCCAGCCGGTCGACCTCCTCCAGCAGGTCGTCGCGGAGCGTGCAGCAGATGCACCCGTTGGTCATCTCGACCAGGCGCTCCTCGGTGCGCGACAGCGCGGCCTCGCCGCCGCGCACCAGCGCCGCGTCGATGTTGACCTCGCTCATGTCGTTGACGATGACCGCGACGCGCAGCCCCTCACGGTTGCCGAGCACGTGATTGAGCAGCGTGGTCTTTCCCGCGCCGAGGAAACCGGACAGAACGGTCACCGGCAGCCGGTCGTGCCTCATCCCTGAACCTCCTCCGACGGGCGAGGAAGACGCTATATGAAAACGGATCCCGTTTCCAGTTGTGCCCTCGCGGGCTCAGCCGTGCGGGGCCGGAAGCTCCCGTCCCAGGCGGGCGAGGGGGGACAGCGCGATGATCACGGGGGACAGCATCATGCCCGCCGCCGTCACCAGGAGGCTCGTGCGCAAGCCCCACTCCTCCGCGAGGAACCCGCCGGCCAGCGAACCGAGCGGGGTCATCCCCATGCCGACGAAGGTGATGGTCGCGGCCGCCCTGCCCTGCATCCCGTCCGGGGTGACGGCCTGCCGGACGGCCATGACCGTGACGTTCACCAACTGGCCGCCGCACCCGAACACGAAGCCCACCGCAAGGAGCGCGGGAACCGTCACCGCGGAGGAGCCCTGCAACGCGGGCACCCACAGGAACACGCCGTCGCCGAGCGCCGCCGCGCCCACGAGCACCGCGCCGTGACCGAACCGGCCCGGCAGGCGCGCGGCCAGCAGTGAGCCCAGGAGCGCGCCCGGCCCCGCCGCCGTGAGCGCCAGCCCGACGACGGTGCCCGACAGATGCAGTTCCCGCGGCAGGAAGAGCAGATAGACGGTCATCACGGCCGCGAAGGAGAACTGGAAGGCGGCCGAGGCAAGGCACACGGTCCGCAGCGCGGCGTCGCCGGCGACGAAACGCAGGCCCTCGTGAATGCGCCGCCACACCCGAGGGGCGTGCTCCGGGCGCTCCGGGACCGCTTCGGCTCGGCGGATCCGCCGGATCGACAGGAACGACAGCGCGAAGAACAGCGCGCCGGAGGCCGCGGCCAGAGGCGCCGACAGCAGGGACACCAGCGCACCGCCGAGAGCGGGGCCGCCGATCTGCGCCGCGGACCGGCTGCCCTCCAACGCGCTGTTGCCCGCCACCAGTCGGTCGCGTTCCACCAGCCGTACGAGAGACGCCTGGTACGCCACGTCGAAGAAGACGGACAGGGCCCCGACGGCGAAGGCGAGCGCGAGCAGGGCGGGAAGGCCGAGCCAGCCGAGGAGGGCGGCCAGGGCGGCGGCGCCCAGGGCCAGGGCCCGGCCGGCGTCCGTGAGCACCATCGTCGTGCGGGTCCGCCACCTGTCCACCCACGCGCCGACGAAGAGCGAGAGCAACAGGATCGGCGCCTGCCCCACCGCGCGGAGCACGCCCAGCCGGCCGGGGTCGATGTGGAGCGTCAGGACGGCGAAGAGCGGCAGGACCACCAGGGTCGTGTGTTCGCCGAGCTGGGAGGCCGTCTGGCCCATCCAGAGCCTGCGGAAGTCGGCGTCCCGCCACAGGCTCGGCGGAACGGGCCGGTCGGAATCGGATACGGCGGAGGAAGCGGACGGCACGGGAATCCCTTGTGGTTGCCGACAACGAAGCCCGCCACCGCGCACGGGAGACGTGCACCGGCGGTTCGGGCAGGGGAAGGCTCGCTGTGCCGCAACACCAGGGGCAGCACGCGATGACAGGCCGGTCACGGCCGAAACGTCAACGCGCGCTCAGAACACCGACCATGTCTTCGCTCCTCGGAGTGACTCGCTGCGTGCGCACACTAGCCTTCGATGGCCCGACGCGAAAAGCGATTTCGCTCCCGACCGTTCCCACCGGTGACGGCGGCCCCCGGACGCGGCCCGGCGGGTGAAGGCCTCAGTTCCGCGGACGCATCGACGGCCCGGGGACCTCCCCCTGCCCCTGGCCTCCGGTTCCCGGGCCGAAGAGGCCGCCCGTGGTGCCGGTGCCGGTCTGCGACGGGGAGGGCGACGGGGTCGGGGAGGTGCACCCGCCGGGGATGTCGCTGCACGGCGTGAGGGACGGGGTGGGAGAGGGGGCCGACGGGGTCGGGGAGGGGGTGGGGGACGTGCTGGGGGACGGAGACGGGCCGGGGGACGGCGCGCCGTTCTCGTTCGCGCCCTGGCCGAGTTGCGGCGCGGCGGGGAAGGAGAGCACCGGCCGGCCCTGGAGGGCCGCGGTCATGTAGCCCAGCCAGACCTGGGTGGGCATGTCGGCGCCGAAGACCTTGCTGTAACCGCCCACCCCGGCCATCGACTGCAGGCCCGAGTTCTTCGGGTTCTCCTTGAACATGGCGACCGCCGTGGACAGTTGCGGCGTGTAGCCGATGAACCAGGCGGACTTGTAGTCGTCGGTGGTGCCGGTCTTGCCGGCGGCGGGCCGCCCGAGGGCGAGGGCGTTGGTGCCGGTGCCGTGCTTGACGACGTCCTGCAGGACGTCGGTGACGGTGTCGGCGGTCGAGGCGGGCATGGCCCGGGCGCCGGCGGGAGCCTGGAATCCGGGGAGCTGCTGACCCGCGTGCAGGACCTTGGTGACGGAGTACGGCTGGTGGCGCACGCCGTGGTCGGCGAACGTGCCGTAGGCGTCGGCCATCCGGATGGCCGACGGGGTGGAGGTGCCGATGTAGAAGCCGGCGGTGTCGTACTGCAGGGTGTTGCGCAGCAGACCGGCCTGCAGCGCCTCGTTCTCCACGTTGTCGTAGCCCACGTACTCCCCGAGCTGCACGTACGGGGTATTGACCGACTGCTCCATCGCCTTGCGCAGGGTGATGTACCCCCACTTGGTGGGCGTGTCGTTCTGCTGGTGCAGCAGTCCGGTGGGGTCGCTGCCGTCGGGGAGGTACTGGCCCTGCTGGTTCTTGATCTTGATGCCGTCGTCGCCGTCGAACTTGCTCTCCGGAGTGATGGGCGACGGCGGTTGGCCGGGGGAGAGCACGGCGCCGTGGTCGAGCGCGGCGGCGAGGTCGAACGGCTTGAACGTGGAGCCCACCGGCACGCCGGAGCTGTCGGCGTTGTCGGTGTAGTGGCCCTTGTTCCACCCGTCCCCGCCGTACAGGGCGACGATGGCCCCCGTGGTCGGGTCGACGGAGGCGGCACCGACCTGCACGTTCCGGTCGGCCGCCCGGTGGTCCGGGTCCAGGTGCTGCTTGCGCATCGCCGCCACCGAGGAGCTCAGCGCGGCCACATCGTGCTTGTCGAACGTCGTGTGGATCTGGTAGCCGCCCTCGTTCAGCTGCTCGTCGGTGATCGACGAGTGCTGTTCGACGTACTGCTCGGCGGTCTGCACCAGATAGCCGATCTGCCCGCCCATGGAGTTCCGTCCGCGCATCGGCCCGGGCGTCGGGAAACCGGCGTGCAGGTAACGGTCCTTCTGCGCCGCGCTGATCTTGCCGATGGCCGCCATCCGCCCCAGGACGTACTTCCAGCGGGCCACGGCCGGTGCCCGCTGCTGCGGGTCGTCGGCGTTCATCATCACGCTGGGCGCGTTCACCGTGGCCGCCAGGAACGCGCCCTGGCTGACGCTCAGTTTCTCCACGGGAATGCCGTAGTAGGCCTCGGACGCCGCCTCGATGCCGTAGGCGCCCCGGCCGTAGTAGCAGGTGTTGAGGTAACCCTGGAGGATCTGCCGCTTGCTGAGCTTCCCGCCGATCTTCAGGGAGATCATGATCTCTTCGAGCTTGCGCGAGAGGGTCTGGCTCTGGTTGAGGTACGCGTTCTTGACGAACTGCTGGGTGATGGTCGACCCGGACTGCACCTCACCGCCCTGCGCCATGTGGTAGACCGCGCGCAGGATGCCCTGCGGGTCGACGCCCGGGTCGGTGTAGAACGAGGCGTTCTCGGCCGCGAGGAAATCCCACTGGACCGCGGAGGGCACCTGGGAGAGGGTCACGTTCTGCCGGTCGACCTGGCCGACCTCCGCCATCTGGGAGCCGTCCGACCAGTAGAAGGTGTTCGCCTGTGTCTGCGTGTCCGGATTGACGCTGGGAATGGACACGGTCGCGTACGCGTAGGCCACCGTGGCGAGCAGGCTGCCGCACACCGTCAGGAACAGTCCGGCCAGTTGCTTCCACGACGGCAACCAGCGCCGCACGCCCCGCCTGCCCGCCCGCGGATAGTCGATGAGCCTGCGCCTGCCCGACGGCCGTCGCCGCGATGACGGCCCGGTGCTCCCCGAGGCGCCGCGCCCGGCGCTCTCCGAGGCGCCGCGTGTCCGCGCCCGGCCTTGCCCGCGCGCCGGCCGCCGGTTCGCCGTCCGGGCGGCCCTGCGCATCTCCGCACGCGTCATCCGGGCCTGCCCGGCCGCAGGGGGTGCGGCGTACTCGCCGCCCGGCCAGGACGGTTCGCTGCGGCCATCGCTCATTCTTGGTTGCCTTCGGTGAGTTGCGGAGGGCATGAGCGTAAGCGGCCGCACCGGCGCGAGTCGGACCGTTTGGGCTGATGTTGACCGGCTTATCGGGCAGATATTCCGGTCTTCTTGCAATGTCTCTTGCATTGCCCCGGCCTGCAGAGGGGCGCGTGATCAGCCGCGGGCAGGGGTGGGGAAGGACTTGTCGCCGAAGAGGACCCGGCCGGCCGCGGCCCGGCCGAGCGGGGTGCGCAGCAGGGTGAACGCCGCCCCCGCCACGGCCGGCGTGCGCACCTGGGCCAGCCCCCTGCGCAGCGTGAGCCGTCCTCGGAAGCGGGCGCGCAGAGCGGCACCGTCGTAGGAGGACAGCGCGTCCGGGCGCCCGGACCGCAGTGCGTCGTCGAGGACCTCGGCCGCGAACTCCGACAGCCGCAGGCACGGATCCAGTCCCCCGGCGGTGAGGGGGGAGACCGCGCCCGCCGCGTCCCCCACCAGAAGGCCGTCGGCGCAGCTGATCCGGCGCAGCACGCCACCGACGGGAATCGGGCCGCCGCGCCGCTCCACCGCCTCCGGCCGGTCCGCGGCGGCCAGACCGGGCGCCGACGCGCTGAACCGCCGCAGCGCTTGGCGGAGTCCCCCCGGGAAGCGGTCCGGATAGCCGGCGACGCCGACGTGCGCGTGCCGCCCGTCGTCGACCACCCAGGCCAGGTAGCCGGGCGCGAGCGAGGGGTCGAGCACGCAGTGGAAGGTCGGCGGCTCGTCGTGCCCGGGCAGTTCGAAGACCTCCTCGGCCCCGACCAGCAGGTGGCGGTTCCGGTCGAGCCCGAGGTCCCGGGCGACGCTGGAGCGGGCCCCGTCGGCGCCGACGACGAAACGTGCCCGGACCACGGTCGGCCCGTCGCGACCCACCAGGTGGACGGCGCCGCCCCGGCGGCCGGCGTAGCGCGTGCCCAGGGCGATCCGGACGCCGGCCGCCGTCGCGGTGGCCGCCGTCGCCGTGTAGAGGGGCGCCATGTCGCCCACGCGGTACTCGTCGCGGCCGCTGACCAGGGTCACCGGGCGGCGCAGGTCGGGCGGGTAGAGGACGACCCGTCGGATCGGCGGGCCGAGGTGCTCGGGCGGCAGCGGGAAGTCGTCGAGCGTCTTCCGTACGAAGATTCCCGTGGTGCGGATCGCGCCGGCGAGACTGGCGCGCCGGTCCACCACGAGCACGTCGTGGCCCCGCCGGGCGAGGAGCGTGGCGGTGTGCAGGCCGGCCAGTCCCGCGCCGACGACGAGAACGTCGCTGCGGGTGGTGGCGCCGAGGCAGGAGGTGTCGGCCGGGTTCACAGCTGACGTCCCGCAGGCGTGGCCTCGTCCGCGAGGTGCTCGGCCTCCCAGCGCAGCAGGTCTCCCGGCTGGCACTCCAGCACCTCGCAGAGCGCGGCCAGCGTCGTGAAGCGCACCGCCTTGGCGCGGCCGTTCTTCAGGACCGCCAGGTTGGCGGGGGTGATGCCGACGCGTTCGGCGAGTTCGCCCACGGACATCTTCCGCTTGGCCAGCATCACGTCGATGTCGACGACGATCGGCATCAGATCACCTCGGCCAGCTCTGCCTGCATGCGGGCCGCCTCGACGTCGCGGGCGACGGCCTGGGCGAGCAGCATCCGCAGCACCAGCACGATCAGGGCGACCGCGAACACCGCCAGGGAGACGCCCCCCAGCATCAGGACGATGCCCGGGGCCACGGCCTCGCCCGGGGCCAGCACCACACCCAGCGCGAAGACCAGGAGCGCCGCCGCGACGAACGCGCCGATCACGATGTGCACGTACCGGAAGGCGCCGTCGGAGAACACGTTCCCGCGCCGCACCATCGTCACCAGCTGCCAGACGCAGACCAGCACGGTCTGGGCCGAGGCGATGCCCAGGACCACGATCAGCAGGATCGGGACCCGCCGGTCCGCGAGGACACTGCCCTCCATGTCGTCGGCCAGCAGCGCGACCATCACGGTCTGCACGAACAGCGAACCGGCGAGCAGCGCCACGAGCACGGCCCGCAGCGCAAGCACGGTGATCTTTCCCATCGATGTCCCTTCAATCGAAACGCGATGGAAATCTATCGAGATTCGATAGGAAGGGCAAGGGTGGGCCTCGCGCGCGCCTCGATCCAGGCGCGGATCGCCGACGCGGTGCTCCCGGCGTGTTCCCGCATCATCGTCAGGTGGTCGCCGGGGACGTCCACGACGTCGTGCGCCGTCGGCCAGGACGTGCGCCAGCCGTCACCGTCGGCGGAGTCGGCCATGGCGGGCGTGGGCCGCAGTGCGCGCACGAGGAGCGTGGGCGTGGTGACCGGCTCCGGCGTCCAGCCGAGGAAGATCCGGTTGTACGCCCCCACCGCGGCCAGGACGCTGTCGTCGTCCCCGGCGAAGTCGGGCTGCCCGGTTCCCCGCGGCGGGGGAGCGGCCAGGGACACCAGCCAGTCCGTGCCGCTGTTGTCCGGCGTGACGTGGTACGTGTCCAGCAGCACCAGGCCGGACGCCGCCCGGCCCATGTCTTCCAACCGGTGGGCCACGAGGTGCGCGACGTTGCCGCCCGCGGACCGCCCCACGATCACGAAAGGCCCGTCTCCGACGTGCCGCAGGACGGCCCCTGCCTGCGTGTGCGCCAGCGCGGCGAGGTCCTCCGGTACGGCCGTCCCGGCACCGATCCCGGGATGCGGGAACTCCAGGACGTCGAGGTCGTCCCCGAGGGCACGGTGGAAGCGGGGGAAGTCCCCGCCGTCCGACGGACGCGAGGGGTGGTAGGCCGGGAAGTAGACGATCGCCGGCCGTCCGGAGCCGGGCCGGGCGGGGGAGCGGCGGATCGGGGGCAGCGCGTGCTCGTGGCCCCGCGCGGCCGGGAAGGTGGGCAGGGCCCAGGACGCGGTGACGAGCAGGTGCATCGCGGCCACCGGTTGCCCGGCAGCACGGACGTTCCGGAACAGCGAGGACAGGGTGTGGGCGGGCCGCGCCCCGGGCTCCGGGGTGGCCGGGACGGCTTCGCGGGTGGTTGCGGTGGTGGGGTCTGTGACCTCGCGGGCGGCTGCGGTGATCGGGCCCGTTTCCTCGCGGGCTGCCGTGGCGGTCGCGGTGGGCGCGGCGGTCGGCTCGGTGGGCGCGGTGGTCGGCTCGGTGGGCAGCAGGCCGAGCAGGTGGCGTGCCAGGTCCTCCGCCGTGCGGTGGTCGAAGACCACGCCCACCGGCAGCCGGAGCCCCAGCGCGGTGCTCAGCCGGTTGCGGAGCTGCACCGCCGTCAGGGAGTCGAATCCCAGCTCGGCGAGGGACCTGCCGGCCGGCAGCGCGTCGGCGTCCGCGTAGCCGAGCACGTCGGCCACGTCGGCGCGCAGCAGTTCCGTGAGCGCCGCCCGCCGGTCGCTCACGGGCAGCCGGTCCAGCCGTGCCCGCCAGGCCCCCGGCTCCGGCGTCCGCCCGGCACCGCCGGGAGAACCGGACGCCGTCGCCGTCGCCGCCGCGGCCGTCGGCCGGTCCCGGCGGACGATGCCGCGCAACGGCGGTGGCAGCGGCCCTCCCGGGGACCGCAGCGCGGCGCGGTCCAGCAGGACCGGCACCAGGACCGGCTCGCTCGTGCGCACCGCCGCGTCGAACAGGGCCAGGCCCTGCCGCGTGGACAGCTGCACCAGCACGTCACGCGACCGGGGCCGCCGCGGGGGCTGCCCCGCCGCCATGCCGCCGGTGTGCTCCCACGGGCCCCACGCCAGCGAGAGCGCCGGCAGTCCTTCGGCGGTGCGGCGCAGGGCGAGAGCGTCGAGGAAGGAGTTCGCGGCCGCGTAGTTGCCCTGCCCGGCCCGGCCCAGCAGACCGGAGACGGAGGAGAACACGACGAACGCCGACAGCCCCGAGTCCCGGGTGAGTTCGTGGAGATGCCAGGCCGCGTCAGCCTTCGGCCGCAGCACGGCGGCCATCCGCCCGGGGGTCAGCGAGTCCAGCACGCCGTCGTCGAGGACCCCGGCGGCGTGCACCACGGCCGTCAGCGGCGGCTCCGCGCGCCGGACCACCTCGGCCAGGGCGGCACGGTCGGCGGCGTCACAGGCGACGATGCCGACCCGCGCCCCCGACTCCGCCAGCTCGGCGCGCAGTTCCTCGGCCCCGGGCGCCCGCGAGCCACGGCGTGCGGTGAGCAGCAGATGCCGTACGCCGTGCGCGGTGACCAGGTGACGGGCGAGTTCGGCGCCGAGCGCCCCCGTGCCCCCGGTGATGAGCACCGTGCCGTCCGCGCCGAAGGCGGCCCCCGCGTCCGCGACCTCGTGGACGGCGGCCAGTGCGGGAACCGTCACCCGCCCGTCCCGCAACCGCAGTTGCGGCTCGCCGGTGGCGACGGCCGCGGGCAGCAGCCGCAGCGACTCGGGCCGCCCGTCCACATCCACCAGGACGACCCGGCCGGGCAGCTCCGACTGGGCCGTGCGCACCAGTCCCCAGACCGCCGCCCCCGCCAGATCAGGCACCGGCGCGGTGGCGTCCCGCGTCACCACCACCAGCCGTGAGCCCGCCGCGCCCGGATCGTCCTGGAGGTCCTGGAGCGTCGCGAGCACCCTGCCGGTCAGCTCGTGCACGGCCGCCGGCGGATCGGGGGCCGTCGCGCGGGCCACGGCCGTGACGGCGACGAACTCCGGTTCCCCGGCGCCGGGCAGGAACGCGGCGAGGCCGAGCTCGTCCGGCCCGCGCACCGCCCAGGCGCGATCGGCGACGCCGCGCCCGGAGAGTTCGATGGCGGTCCATTCGGGGCGCAGCAGAGACCCTCGTACGACGTCCTTCGCCAGGCCGGCCTGCTCCGTCTGCTCGGCCTGCTCGGCCGGGAGTTCCCTGGTGGTCAGGGAGTCCACGCGGGCCACGAGCCGGCCGGCCGGGTCGGTGAGGGTGAGCGAGACGGTGTCCGCGCCGGTCCGGGTCACCCGGACCCGTACCTCCGTGGCCCCGGAGGCGTACAGGCGCACCCCGCTCCATGCGAACGGCACCCGGATCGCGCTCGCGTCGGCGGGCGCGGCCAGCAGCGGCGCGTGCGACGCGGCGTCGAACAGCGCCGGATGGAGCCCGAAGCGGCCCGCCTGCGCGGCGTGCGGCGCGGGCAGCCGGACCTCCGCGAAGACGTCGTCGCCGCGACGCCAGACGGCGCCGGCGCCCTGGAAGGCGGGCCCGTACGCGAGTCCCGCCCCGGCGAGGGCGGCGTACGCTCCGCTGAGGTCCACCGCCTCGGCCCCCTCGGGCGGCCATGGAACCGGCTCCTCCTCGGCGGCACGGCCGCGGCCCAGCTGCCCGGAGACGTGCCGGGTCCACGGGACCTCCTCGGCGGACTCCTCCGGCCGGGCGTAGATGTCGACCGGCCGGCGGCCCGAGTCGTCGGGCGCCCCCACCACGACCTGGACCCGTACCCCTGCGGCGCCGGGCAGGGCGAGCGGCGACAGCACCACGAGTTCGTCGACCGTGTCGCAGCCCACCTCGTCGCCCGCCCGCACGGCCAGCTCCACGAACACCGTCGCCGGTACGATCACCCGCCCGGCGACGACGTGGTCCGCGAGCCAGGGGTGGGCCGCGCGGGACAACAGCCCGGTCAGCACCGTCCGCCCGGTGTCCGGCACGGGGAAGGCCGGGCCCAGCAGCGGCTGGGCGTCGGGCGCGTCGGGCGCCTGGAGTGGTTCGTCGAGCCAGTAGCGCTGCCGCTGGAAGGCGTACGTCGGCAGGTCCACCCGCCGCGCGCCGGGACGCGCGTACACCGCCTTCCGGTCGACGGCGGCCCCGGCCACGTGCAGCCGCGCCACGGCCGACAGGAGCGTCTCCGGTTCGTACGCACCGCCCCGGGTGGCCACGGCGAGCACGGAACCGTTCGTCGCCGCGCCGGGCAGGCAGTCGGCGACCGCCGCGGTGAGCACCGGCCCGGGACCGAGTTCCAGGAAGGCGGAGACTCCGTCCGCGGCGAGCCGGTGCACCGCGTCCGCGAAGCGCACGGGCAGCCGGGCGTGCCGCGCCCAGTACTCGGGGGAGCACAGGTCCGCGGCCTGTGTGGGCCGGCCCGTCACCGTGGAGACGACCGGGATGCGCGGCGGCCGGAAGTCCAACTGCTCGGCGGCGCGCCGGAACGCGTCGAGCATCGGCTCCACCAGCGGCGAGTGGAAAGCGTGACTCACCCGCAGCGGCACGGCCCGGCGGCCCTCCGCCTCGAAGCCGGCCGCGACCGCCCGTACGGCGGTCTCCGCGCCCGAGATCACCACCGAGCGGGGCCCGTTGACGGAGGCGATCGCGACCCGGGACCCGAACTCGTCCAGGCGCGACAGGACTTCCTCCTCCGTCGCGTCCAGTGCCACCATCGCGCCGCCCCCGGGCAGGGCCTGCATCAGCCGGCCGCGCGCCGCGACGAGCGTCGCCGCGTCGGGCAGATCCAGCACACCGGCGACATGCGCGGCCGCCAGCTCGCCGACGGAGTGGCCCACCAGCCGGTCGGCCCGCACGCCCCACGACTCCAGCAGCCGGAACAGGGCCACCTCGAAGGCGAACAGTCCGGCCTGGGCGAAGTCCGTACGGTCCACCAGGGCCGCTTCCGGTGAGCCCGGCTCGGCGGACAGCACCACGCCGAGCGGCCGGGGGAGACGGTCGTCAAGGTGCCGGCACGCCTCGTCGAAGGCCGCGGCGAAGACGGGGAACGCGGCGCGCAGTTCGGCACCCATACGCGGGCGCTGGGAGCCCTGTCCGGTGAACAGGAACGCCGTACGGATCTCCGGGTCCGCCACCCCGTGGACGACTCCCGGCGCGTTCCGGCCCGCCGCGAGGGCGCGCAGTGCCTCCAGCATGCGGGTCCGGTCACCACTCGGCACGAGTGCCCGGTGGGCGAGGGCGCCGCGCGACACCGCCAGCGAGTAGCCGATGTCGGCGGTCAGCAGCTCCGGCCGACGCGCCACCGCACTCGCGAGCCGTCCGGCCTGGGCGCGCAGGGCCGTCTCGTCGGCGGCGGAAAGCAGCCACGGAGCGGGCAAGGCCGAGGCCGGCTCAAGAGAACCGGCCGTCCCGGGCGCCGCATGCCCCGGCCTGGCGGAGTCGGCCGTCTCGGGCGTTGCGTCCCTCGGCCTGGCGGAGTCGGCCGTCTCGGGCGTTGCGTCCCTCGGCCTGGCGGAGTCGGCCGTCTCGGGCGTTGCGTCCCTCGGCCTGGCGGAGTCGGCCG
>NZ_JBEXTS010000007.1:136624-401331 GCF_040628815.1 Streptomyces sp. NPDC006140
CCGTCTCGGGCGTTGCGTCCCTCGGCCCGGCGGAGCCGGCCGCGTCCCTCGGCCCGGCGGAGCCGGCCGCCCCGGGCGCCGCGTCCCCCGGCTCCGGGGAAACAGCCGCCCCCGGGGCCTCTTCCAGGATCACGTGGGCGTTGGTTCCGCCGATTCCGAAGGCCGAGACCCCCGCGCGCCGCGGTCGGGTCGAAGCCGGCCAGGGCCGGGGGGCCGTCAGCAGTTCCACCCGGCCCGAGGACCAGTCGACGTGCGGCGTGGGCGACTCGGCGTGCAGGGTCCGCGGCAGCTCCCCGTGCCGCATGGCCTGCACCATCTTGATGACGCCGGCGACTCCGGCCGCCGCCTGCGTGTGCCCGAGGTTGGACTTGACCGACCCGAGCCACAGCGGCTCCTCCCGGTCCTGCCCGTACGTGGCCAGGAGGGCCTGCGCCTCGATGGGGTCGCCCAGCGTGGTGCCCGTGCCGTGGGCCTCCACCGCGTCCACGTCACCGGGGCGCAGCCCCGCGTCCGCCAGCGCCTGCCGGATCAGCCGCCGCTGGGCGGGGCCGTGGGGCGCGGTGAGCCCGTTGGACGCGCCGTCGGAGTTGACGGCGGAGCCGCGGAGCACGGCCAGCACCGGATGGCCGCCTCGCCGCGCGTCCGACAACCGCTCCAGCAGCACGAGCCCCACGCCCTCGCCCCAGGCCGTACCGCCCGCCGCCGCCGAGAACGACTTGCAGCGCCCGTCCGGCGACAGCCCGCGCTGCCGGCTGAACGCGAGGAACGACTTGGGCGTCGCCATCACCGTGACCCCGCCGGCCAGCGCCAGCGAGCACTCGCCCGAGCGCAGCGACCGCGCCGCCCAGTGCAGCGCCACCAGCGAGGACGAGCACGCGGTGTCGACGGTGATGGCGGGACCGCGCAGACCGTACACGTACGACAGCCGCCCGGAGGCCACACTGCCCGTCGAACCGAGCCCCAGGTGCGCCTCCAGCTCCTGGGGACGGGTGAGGCGGGTGGCGTAGTCGCCGTACATCACGCCCACGAACACACCGGTGTCGCTCTCGCGCACCGACGCCGGGTCGATCCCGGCCCGCTCCCACACCTCCCAGGACGTCTCCAGGAGCAGCCGCTGCTGCGGATCCGTCGCGAGCGCCTCGCGCGGCGAGATCCCGAACAGCCCGGCGTCGAACTCCGCGGCCCGGTGCAGGAACCCGCCGTGCCGCGTGTACGACGTGCCGATCCGGTCGGGATCGGGGTCGTACAGGGCGTCCAGGTCCCAGCCCCGGTCGGCCGGGAACTCCGAGATGGCGTCCCGCCCCCGCGACACCAACTCCCACAGGTCCTCGGGGGATTCGACGTCACCGGGGTACCGGCACGCCATGGCGACGATGACGACGGGATCGTCCTCGGCGGACCCGTCCTGTCCGCTCTCCGGCCCCGGGCGGTCCTCGGGCCGGGCTTCGAGGAGCACGACCCTCAGGTACCGGGCGACCGCCTCCGGCGTCGGGTGGTCGAAGACCAGCGTCGACGGCAGGTCCAGGCCGGTCAGCGCGGCGAGCCGGTCCACCAGTTCGACGGCGCCGACGGACGTCATGCCGAGATCGGCGAAGGGACTGTCCGGGCCGGGCGGCTCGTCCGGGGCGAGCCGGCACACCTCGGCCGTCTCGGCGAGCACCGTCTCGCGCAACGCGCGCTGCCGGTCGTCCCGCGACAGCGACAGGAGCCGCTCGCGCAGGGTGGTGGACATGCTGCCGGCGGTGGCCTCGTGCGCGGCGGCGGGCGTGGTGCCGGCGGTGGGGGAGGCGGCCTCGTGCGGGGCCGTGGGCCCGGTGCCGCCCGTGCGGGAGGCGGCCCCCGCCGGGGCGTTCAGCTCGTGCCGGGCGATCTTGCCGGACGCGGTGCGCGGGACGGCGGTGATCTCGCGGATCCGGGCCGGCACCTTGTAGTCGGCCAGGAGGTCCCGGCACGCGGCGAGCACCCGCCGGGGATCCATCCCGTCCGGGCCCGGTACGACGAAGGCGACCGGCACCTCACCGAGCACGTCGTGCGGCTCCCCCACGACCACGGCGTCGGACACGCCGGGACACCGCAGCAGGGCCTGCTCGATCTCCGTCGGGTGGATGTTCTCGCCGCCCCGGATGATCAGCTCGCTGACCCGCCCGGTGAGCCGCAGGTGGCCGTGCTCGACGCGGCGGCCGAGGTCACCGGTGCGGTACCAGCCGTCCCGCAGCGCGGCCGCAGTCGCCTCGGGCCGGCCGTGGTAACCGGTCATCAGGCCGGGCGAACGCACCCAGACCTCGCCCTCCTCACCGTCGGGGACGTCCGCGCCGCTCCCCGAATCGACGACACGCACCTCCACCCCCGGCACGGGCGGCCCGCAGGAACCGTCGACCCGGGGCCCCTCGGGCCGATTGACCGCGATCATGCCGCAGGTCTCGGTGCTGCCGTACGCGTCGAGCAGCGGCGCCCCCAGGGTCTCCTCCACGGCCGCGCGCAGCGCGGGACCACTCGGCGCGCCCGCCACGAGGCACAGCCGCGGCGCCGGCGGGGCCGCACCGGGCGAGTCGACCAGCCCGTGGTACGTCGCCGGCACGCCCGCCAGCAGGGTGAAGGGGCCGCCGAGTTCCTCGTACGCCGTGAGCAGCTCCCGCCGCAGACCGCCCGGCGCCGGCAGTTCCCCGGCGATCCTCGCGCTCGCGCCCACGGCCGTCACGCCCAGGATCGCCAGCGAGTGGCTGAAACTGTGGAACAGGGGGAGCGGCCACAGCAGCCGGTCGTCGGACGAGAGACCGAACACCGGGGCGTAGCAGGCGGCCACGGACCACAGCGCGGCCCGCTGTGTGGACAGCACGCCCTTCGGCCGGTGGGTGGTGCCCGAGGTGTAGAGCATCCAGGCCGGATCGTCGAGGCCGAGCGCGTCGATCTCGGCGGTCCCGTGGCTCTCGGTCCCGTCGCTCTCGGACCCGCCGCTTACGTCCGCGCCGCTCTCCGCCGCGCTGTCGAGCAGCTGGACGTCCGCCGGGACCGGGCCGGCCCCCGCGACCAGGACGCCCAGGCCGTCGTACGGCGGTCCCAGGCGCCGCAGCCGGGCGAGGCGCGGGGCGTCCGTGATGACGAACGCGGCACCGCTGTCCTGGAGGAAGTGGGCCAGCTCCGCGTCCGAGGACCGAGGGTTGAGCGGGACGCCGATCACCCCGGCCCGCAGGACGGCGAGGCAGCTTTCCACCGTCTCCACACGGTTGCCGAGGCAGATCGCGACACGGTCGCCGCGGCGCAGCCCCGTCCGGACGAGGTACGCCGCCAGGCCCCGGGCGCGCCGCTCCAGCGCGCCGTAGGTGACGCTGCGCGAGGAGTCGGCGTACGCGACCCGCCCCGGCGCCGCCCCGGCGTGCTCCTTCAACAGGTCCGCCACCGGCCTGATCAGCTCGTCACGCTCCATGTCCCCCGCCCTCCAAATCCCCGACCGCACAACGATGTTGAGCGTACGCGGACGCGCCGGCGACGACCTCCGGACGACGCCGGGGCGGAGGTGGTGAAACACGGGTGAAAACCCTGTGGAAGCGGTGTCGGTGGGGGCGTTTATGCTGCTCCGAACGATCACGCGGGACCAGGGGAGGGCGCGGCATGTTCGGCAAGCTGTTCGGCAGGGGGGCGGAGAGACCGGTGGCGGATCCGCACGCCCTTCCGGTCCCGCGCAGGCAGAAGAGCGGGATGTACACACTGCGCGCGCTCGGGGACGCGCGGGTGCTCGCGTTGGTCGAGGCGGCCGACGCCGGTGACTGGGAGGCGGTCAAGGCCGCGCTGGCGCCCTTCGATCTCGGCCGCGACCACCAGGTCCTGGGCGAGCTGGCCGAACTGGACGGCGTGCAGGACTGGATCGGCCGGGCCGTCGAGGAGGACAAGGAGCACCGGGCGACGGCCCTGCTGATATCCGGCACGCGCCACATCATCTGGGGCTGGGAGGCACGCACCGCCGCGCGTGCCGTCGACGTCACGCAGGAGCAGTGGCGGGTCTTCCACGAGCGGCTCCACATCGCCGAGGAGCAGCTGCTCGAAGCCGCCGAACTGCGGCCGGAGTGGGTCACCCCGTGGCGCCGCCTCCTCACCTCGGGCCGCGGCATGTCGCTGGGATCCGCCGTCAACGAGACCCGGCTCGGGGCCGCCCTGCGCCGCGACCCGCTGGACCTGGAGACCCACATCGAGTGGGTGTCGCAGCTGCAGCCCCGCTGGGGCGGCGAGCCGGGGCAGGCCCTGGCGTTCGCCCAGGAGGCGGCCGCCCGCGCCCCGGAGGGCCACCGCCTCGGCTGTGTGCTCGCCATGGCGTACATCGAGGAGTGGGTCGAGTCGGAGCGCGGAGACTACCTGGAAACCGACGAGATCCGGGCGCAGTTGCGGGAGGCGGCCGACCACAGCATCCTCCACCCCGCCTACGTGTGGCGCCCGGGCTGGCAGCACGACTTCAACATCTTCGCCATGGCCCTGTCGCTGGCCGGCGAGCGCCACACGGTCCGGCGCGTCTTCCAGACCCTGGACGGCGCCTACACCAAGTGGCCCTGGACGTACTTCGGCGAGCCCGAGAAGCAGTTCGCCCGCCACCATCGCCGCGCCTGACCAGCCACCGTCGCGCCTGACCACCCGGCCGGCCCGGCGCACCACGCACCCGGCGCCGCCCCCTCGGAGCACACACCGGTCCCGCACCGCCCGTCCATTCACCGGACCCGGCTCCGGTGCCGTACGCCCGTAAACCCGTCACCCCTCGCACTTCCGGACTGCCGATGACTCTGCCCGACACCGCCGCGACCCCGGCCGGCGCCGACCGCACCTTCCAGGTGGATCTGCGCGGCCTCGTCGACCTCCTCTCCCACCACCTCTATTCCAGCCCCCGCGTCTACCTGCGCGAACTCATGCAGAACGCGGTGGACGCGCTGACCGCCCGGCACACCCTCGAACCGGCCGCCCCCGCCGACGCCTTCGGTGTCCGCCTGTACGCCGACGGTGCGGTGGTCCGCGTCGAGGACGACGGCGTCGGACTCACCGAGGCCGACGTCCACAGCTTCCTCGCCACCATCGGCCGCAGCAGCAAGCGCGCCGACCGGATCGCCGAGCAGCGCGGCGACTTCATCGGCCAGTTCGGCATCGGCCTGCTCTCCTGCTTCCTGGTCGCCGACGAGATCCACGTCCTGAGCCGCTCGGCCCGCACCCCGGACGCCCCGGCCGTGGAGTGGCGCGGACGCGGCGACGGCAGCTACACCGTCCGCACCCTGCCCGCCTCCGCCCGCCCCCGGCCCGGCACCACCGTCACGCTGACCCCGCGCGCCGACGCGGGCGAGTGGACCCGCCCGGCCCAGGTGCACGCCCTGGCCCGCCACTTCGGGTCCCTGCTGCGCCACCCGGTGACCTTCGACGACGGCACGGCCGGCCCCGGCGCCCCGGGCGCGTCCGTCAACCCCGAGCCCGCCCCCTGGGCGCGCACGTACCCCACCCCGGGAGCCCGTTCCCGCGCCCTGGCCGCGTACGGCGAGGAGGTGTTCGGCTTCAAGCCGCTGGACACCATCGAGCTGGACCTGCCGGCCGTCGGCCTGAAGGGCATCGCCTGTGTGCTGCCCGAGACGGTCCCGGCCGGGCGCCGCCACGGCCACCGGGTGCACGTCAAGGGCATGCTGCTCTCCGAGCAGGCCGAGGAGATCCTGCCCGACTGGGCGTTCTTCGTCCGCTGCGTCCTCGACGCCGAGAGCCTGCGCCCGACGGCGTCCCGCGAGTCCCTGTACGAGGACGACACCCTCGCCGCCGTCCGCGACGCCCTCGCCGAGCGGCTGCGCGCCTGGATCGCCCGGGCCGCCGCCAGCGACCCGGACCTGCTGCACCGCTTCCTCCAGGCCCACCACCTGGCCGTGAAGTCCCTCGCCGTGCACGACGACGAGATCCTGCGGATGCTGCTGCCCTGGCTGCCGTTCGAGACCACCGACGGGCACTGCACCCTCGACGAGTTCGCGCGCACCCACCGCACCGTGCTGGTGACGTCGACCGTGGAGGAGTTCCGCCAGGTCGCGGCGATCGCCTCGGCCGCCGGACTCGGCGTCGTCAACGGCGGCTACACCTACGACCGCGAACTGGTCCACCGCCTGCCCGAGGTCAGGCCCGAGGTCGCCGTCGCCGACCTCGACCCGGCGACCCTCACCGCCCACCTCGACCCCGTCGACCGCGAGACGGAACTCGCCGCCGCGGCCTACCTCGCCCAGGCCCGCGACGCCCTCGCCGTCTTCGACTGCGACGTCGCGCTGCGCACCTTCCAGCCCGCCTCCGCCCCCGCCCTCCTCGTCGACAGCCGCGAGGCCCGGCACGAGCGCACCCGCTCCCAGCTCGCCCGCGAGCAGGAGGGCGGCCTGTGGGGCGACATCCTCGGCGCCCTGCGCCAGGAGGCCCCGCGGGCCCAGCTGATCCTCAACCAGCTCAACCCGCTGGTGCGCACCGCCGTCACCATCGACGAGCCCGAACTGGCCCGCACCAGCGCCGAAGCCCTCTACGGACAGGCCGCGATGCTGTCCCGCCGCCCGCTGAGGCCCGCCGAGTCGAGCCTCATCAACCGCTCCTTCCTCGACCTCCTCGCCCACGCCCTCCGCAAGGACAGCTGACGATGCCGACGACCGCACCCCAGACCATCGACGAGCTGTACCAGGCGCTCCAGGAGAACGACCGGCGCCCCTACGGCCGTACCCGTACCGTCACGGCCGAGGAACTCGTCGACGCCGCCGAGCAGTTCGAGGAGCCCGTCCCGCTCGTCCACGCGCTCCTCGAACTCCAGGAGGCGTACACCTACGGCTCCGAACCCCGCAAGTCGCCCGTCGTCTTCGCGCGCCTGCTCACCCTCTTCGACGAGCAGCCCGACGTCTTCACCGAGAATCTGCGGCACCTGCTGTTCTGGCGGTTCAAGTGGGTGGCCAACGCCCTGCGCCAGCTGCCCGAGATACCGCTGCCCAGCCTGCGCCAGTGGCTGACGGAGATGCGCGACCGGTACGAGAAGGAGGGGCTCGGCCTCCAGCCCTACTACGGGCAGGCGTACCAGCTCGCCGCCCACGTCGGCGAGGACACCACCCTCGCCTACGAGCTGTGGGCGGGCCGCACCCGCACCCGGCTCAGCGACTGCGAGGCCTGCGAGACCTGCCAGCGGGCCCTGTACCACCTCGCCGCGGGCGACGACGAGCGGGCGCTGCGCGCCTGGGAGCCCGTCCTGGCCGGCAAGGAGTCCTGCCAGGAGGAGCCGGCCCGCTCCGTGTCGCACGCGCTGCTGCCCCTGCTGCGCACCGGCCGCACCGACCGGGCCCGCGAACTGCACCTCGCCGGCTACCGCGGCTGCCGCCGCAACCCCTCGATGTCCGGCGAGGTCGGCCGGCATCTGGAGTTCTGCGCGCTCACCGGCAACGAGGCGCGCGGCCTGGAACTGCTCGCCGAGAACCGGAACCTGTTCGACGAGGTCGACTCGCCGCTGGACCAGCTCGACTTCCTCACCGGCGTCGAGGTCCTCCTCCAGCGCGTCGAGTCGCTCGGCCACGGCGAGTTGCCCGCCGCCGGATACGCGGGCCGCACCTGGACCGTGGCCGCACTGCGCGCCGAGGTGCGCGGCCGCGCCGACGACCTCGCCGCCCGCTTCGACGCCCGCAACGGCACCACCACCCACACCGACCGCCGCACGACCCGCCTCGACCGGGCTCCGCTCCTGGACGCGCTGGAACTGACCCTGCGCACCCGCGCCCTCGACGACGTGGCCCCGGCCGCCCCGGCTGCCCCCGCCCCCGCCGCCCGCACGGCCGCCCCCGTCCCCGAGTCGCTGCCCGAACTCATCGTCCGGGCCAGGGCCCTGGAGGAGCAGGGGCACCCGGACGGACGCGCCTGCTGGGCGCGGCTGCGCACCCTCGTCACCGCCCGCGACTACACCCACCCCGACGACCCGGCCGTCGGCCCGCTCGTGCGCCTGCGCGCGGACCTGCTGGCCGACGAGGCGAGCCGGGCCGGCGACAAGGACGAGTTCGCCGACTCCGCCGCCCTCTTCGAGGAGGCCGCGGCCCTGTACGACGACGCGGGCCTGCCCGGTCACGCCGCGGTCGCTCGCGCCGGCGCGCTGTTCGCCACCGCCGAGATCCCCCCGGAGGGCCCCGCCGAGGGCCCGGAGAGGGCCGAGGCGAAGGCCGCCGCGCTGACCGCCGCCCACGCCGCCATGGTCCGCCTGCAGGAGGAGACGCCCGGCCTCGCCCCGCAGCAGGAGTCCCGCCTGCTGCGGATGCGGGCGACCGCGTTCGGCCTGCGCCTGCAGGCCTCGGGGAGCGAGGAGCACGCCGCCGCGGCCTTCGCCGAGGTGGAGCTGCTGCACGCCTTCGCCACCCGGCACGACATCGCCGGGCAGATCTCCGGCGCCCTGCTGCTGCGGGCCGGCACGCACGCCATCTCCGGCGACCTGCCGACCGCGGTCACCGAGATCGACGCCCTCCTCGACCGGCTGAAGACGCACGGCCCCGCCTGGCACCTGCCCCGCACGCTCGGCCTGCGCGCCCGGCTCCAGCTCGGCCTGCGGGACGCGCAGGCCGCGCACGCCGACCTGACCGAAGCCCTGCGGCTGGCCGCCGACTGGCCGGCCGACGCGGTCGACACCGCCCGCCTCCACGGTGAACTGGCCGAGGTCTGCATGCACCTGGGCCGCACCGACGAGGCGCTGCGGCACCTGACGCGCTCGGCGGAACTGGACCTGCGCCACGGCAGCCGCACGGACGCGTACTGCGCCTACAGCAACGCGGCCCAGCTCAGCCTCGACCTCGGCCGCGTCGAGGACAGCATCGCCCTGCTCGACTCCCTGCTGGCCGAGCCGGACGTCGCCGCCGGAGAACTGGACGACCGGCTCGTCGCCCAGCTGCGCCTGACCCGCGCCCGGGCGCTGCACGCGGGGGAGGACCTCAAGGCCGCCACCGCCGAGTTCGCCGCCCTCGCGGCCGAGTCGGCCGGCTGGGACGACGACCCGGGCAGCCACGCCATGATCGCCGCGGAGACGGCCGTACTCCTCGGCGAGTCCGGCGAGTTCGGCCGCGCCCGCGAGGTCGCGGACCAGGCGCTCGCCGCCCACGCCCGGGCACCGCGCCACGAGCAGCTCAGCAACTGCCTGCGCGAACTCGCCCGCCTCCAGGCCCAGCAGCAGGGCCCCGACGGTCTGGCCGGCGCCCGGGCCTTCCTCGCCGACGCCGGCCGGATCGCCGACGAGGCCCGCGCCGCGGGGTTCGAGGCCCACGGCCGCTCCCTGGACACGGCCCTGGCCTACGAACACGGGCGGGTCAACGCCTACGCCCGCGAGTACGAGGACGCCCTCGCCGCCCTGGAGAAGGCCCTCGCCCTCCTCGGCGAGCCGGGAGCGGACCAGGACCAGGCCGGCGAGTGGGCCGAGTGCGTCCGCCTCGCGGGTGCCGTGGAGGGCATCTACCTCGAACGCCCCGCGCCCGCCCTCGCCCGTCTCGACGCGGCGGTCTCCCGGCTGACCGCCCTGGGCCACACCGAGGAGACCGAGTCCCTGACCGCCCTGGTGGACCGACTGCGCGACGAGGACTGACCCGCAGGCAGAAGCCCCCCTTCGGTGGCCGCCCGGGCCACCGGAGGGGGGCTCGGGCGGCGCCGCCGGAACTGCCGAACGGGGGACGACCCCGGAAGCATGGCGCAAGGGCGAGGTCGGACGGGAAGGTTCCCGGGGCACCCGGACCGGGAGCAGCGTCACGACAAGGAGCGTCCGCCATGGGTACCGCCGTCCACGTCCCGCAGACCCGGGACATGATCGGGGACGAGCTCTCCGGAGACGAGGCGTTCACCGCCCTGCGCCACTACGGCGGGTTGCGGCTGCTGGCCGACTCCTTCGCCCGGTTCCGCTACGCCGACGGTTTCACCAACGCCCGGGCCCTCGCCTTCCAGGTGGTGGTCGGGCTGGTTCCCTGCACCGTCGCGCTGGTCGGGCTGGCCACGTCGGTGCACACCGAGGGCGTGGGCCGGGTCATCGAGCTCACGCTCGGCCGGATCGTGCCCGGCGCCAGCGCCGAGATCGTCGAGGACGCCTTCGAGGGGACGCGGCGCACCGCCCACGGCGATGTCTGGAGCACGCTCGCCCTCTGGCTCGGTCTGGGCTTCGCGCTGCTCAACCTCGCCTCGGCCATGGGCCAGATCGAGCGCGGCGCCAACCGCATCTACGGCATCGAGCGCGACCGTCCCTTCCCGCGCAAGTACACCCGGGCGATCGTTCTCGCGCTCGCCGCCGGTCTGCCCCTGGTGCTGGGGTTCGTCGTCCTCGTCGCCGGCGAGGCCGTGGGCGACGCGGTGGCGGACACCGCCGGGTGGGCGGGCGGCGGCGCGCAGTGGTGGGAGGTGCTCGACGTCCCCGTCGGGCTCGCGCTGGCCTGGGTGGCCTCCGCCGTGATCTTCCGCTGGTCGCCCCGCCGCGTCCAGCCCGGCTACACCTGGCTGGCCTTCGGCTCGGCCGTGCATCTGCTGCTGTGGGTGGCGGCCACCTGGCTGCTCGCGCTGTACGTCGAGGAGAGCGGTGCCTTCGGCGCCGTGTACGGGCCGCTCACCGCCTTCATCGCCCTGCTGCTGTGGGCGAACCTCACGGCCGTCGCGCTCTTCCTCGGCATCGCGTTCGCCGCCCAGCTCGAAGCGGCCCGCGCCGGCATCGAGACGGCGGTCCGGCCGGACCCCGGCCCCGGCGCGTGAGACGGCCGCCGCCTCAGCCGGGCCGGCACACCGACGGCCCGCCGGGGCCGGCCCGGGTTCCCCCGGCCGGCCCCGGCGGGAAGATCACCGTGCCCGGCTCGATCCGCACGGTGAGGAAGGCGGGCGGCCCCCGTCACGCCTCGGCGTGGATGACGGTCTCGGACGGTTCCGCGGCGACGATGAGCACCCCCTGCTCCTCGCCGGACGGCAGCGAGGCACGGCGGACGAGGCTCTCCCACTCGCCGGGCCACACGGTCGTGGCGTCCCACAGGATCCCCTCCAGGAGCACACCGTCCAGCTTGGCGCTGCTGAGGTCCGCCCCGACGAAGTCGCTGCTCGCCCGCTCCACCTCGGCGACGGCCTTGGCCAGGGCGTCCGCCTGGTCGCAGCCCTGGGTCAGATCGTCGATGAGGTCCTGAGCGACCGCGTCCACACCGAACACATAGCCGGGCGAGGACGACTCGAGGGTGAGGATCGCCGGTTCCAGCTCCTCGTCGAGCAACTGCTGGATGCGGTGCAGGTCGTGCAGCAGCCGCTCGGCGGGCTCGGCGAGCACCGACTCGACGGCCACCAGGTAGTCCAGGCCGGTGAGCGTCACCGGTGGCCGCTGCGGCTTGGGCAGCCGGGACATCGCCCGCAGGCTCTCCCGGAGCTGCTCGACCACCAGCTCCGCTTCGGCGACGGTCCGGGCGGTGCCCTCCAGCAGGTCGGTCAGGTTCTGCACCATGCGGACCGCCGCCCGCATGCCCGCGGCCAGGTCGGCCGGCCAGTAGCGGTGGGCCAGCCGCAGCGCCTCCTGACGGTACTTCACCCGCACCGGCGAGGGCCGGTTGAAGAGCGGGCCCCGTTCCGCGAGGCGTGCCTCGAGCTCCGGGTTCCGCTGGGCCAGGGCGGCGCGGGCCTCACGGGACCGGCGCCGGGTGACCGCATGCCCGATCGAGCGGTGGGCGGCTGCCAGCAGACGGTCCAGCGCCAGGTCCGGGGGACGCAGTTCGGGCGGCCCGCCCTGTGCGGTGACGCGGTCGGTGACGGCGGTCCCCAACCGGTCGTGGACACGGGCCAGCAGCGTGTCCAGCACGTCCTCGCGGCAGAACGGCGACCCGGGCGTACGCGCATCGCGGTCCGTCACGTCGCCCTCCTCTCCTCGTGGTGACGGCCTTCCAGACGCAGGCCCTCCTTCAGGGCCGCTCTGGCCCGGGCCAGGTTCTGACGCACGGCGGCCCGGGTGGTTCCCATGGCGCGGGCGCTCTCCTCGGTGGTGAAGCCGTCGAGGTGCCAGGCCATGGCGGCGCGCTGCTTGGCCGGCAGCTGGAGCAGCAGGGAGATCACCCGGCGCTCCTCCTCCCCGAGCTCGGCCGCGTGGGCCGGGGTCTGCCAGCGCAGGGTGGTCTCCGGCTCGGGCATGTCGGCGCAGGCGTCCTCCGGTTTGACCTGCTGGCTCACCCAGGACCGCCAGGCGACGGTGCGCAGCCAGGCACGGGGGTGCGTCAACGACAGACCCGGCGCGCACATCTGGGTGAAGGCGTCCTGGGCCGCGTCCTGCGCCTCCGCCCAGGACGCGCCGTGCAGCAGCAGGAACCGGACCAGCGCCGGGTACTGCTCGTGGTGGAGCGCCTCGGCGAGTTCGATGCCGGGCAGGGGCGCCGGGCTGATCTCGACATGGTCGACGAGATCGATCTCAGTACTGAGCGCGTCCTCCACGGCGCCCACCCCCGTTCCCGTCGGCTGGCACCGGGCGCGCGGGGCGGCCGGGGCGCACCTGTCGCGCCGTGAGGCAGCGGATCCGGTCGGTCTGCCCGGACTCGGTGATGCGCGCTATCTCCACATCGGCGTTCAGACGCCGTTGGGCGACCTTCACAACGCCGTTGACAACGGTGACGGCCACGGTCACCACCGCTCCGACGATCACAGGATCCATGCCGCACATTCCCCTTCCGGAAGGCTCGCTCGGGTACCGCCCGCGTCTCGCACGCACCACAACAGTGCTGATTACCACGGCAGTTGTGACATTTACCTGGTCACGGCTCGCGGAATCCGGCCCTCCGGCGGCGACCGGGTCCGGCCGCCGGGGGCGTCAGGGATCCGTCAAAGCCGCGGGCGTGGCCGTATGGGAGCCGTCAACGAGTGGCCCGGTCCCGTCCGGAAGGGGTTTTGCTTCAGTCGTCCCTCTCACCGCACCTCACTCAGGAGTTCGCGATGGCCGACCTGGCCTTCGTCGTCACCGCCCTCGCCGGTTTCGCGCTGGTGGCTCTCGTCGCCAAGGGGGTGACGAAGCTGTGACCGCCGAGAACGTCGTCGGCCTGGTCGTCGCCGTCGCCCTGCTGGGCTACCTCGTCCTCGCCCTGATCTTCCCGGAGAGGTTCTGAGATGGGCCCCGTCCTCGCCGGAGTGCTCCAGCTGCTGGCCCTTGTCGGCGCGCTGGCGCTGGTCCACGTCCCCGCCGGCACCTACATGGCCCGGGTCTACTCCTCGACGAAGCACCTGCGGGTGGAGAAGTGGATCTACCGGAGTATCGGTGCCGACCCGGACGCCGGGATGACCTGGCCCGCGTACCTGCGCGGGGTCCTCGCCTTCTCGGCCGTCGGCGTCCTGTTCCTCTACCTGCTCATGCGGCTCCAGGGCGTCCTGCCGGGCTCGCTCGGCTTCGCCTCGGTCGGCCCGGCGCAGTCGTTCAACACGGCCGTGTCGTTCGTGACCAACACCGACTGGCAGTCGTACTACGGCGAGCAGACCATGGGGCACGTCGTGCAGACGGCCGGTCTGGCCGTGCAGAACTTCCTGTCCGCGGCGGTCGGGATGGCCGTCGCCGTGGCGCTGGTGCGCGGCTTCGCCCGGTCCCGCACCGGTGAACTGGGCAACTTCTGGGCGGACCTGGTGCGCGGTGTCACCCGCGTCCTGCTGCCGGGCGCCTGCGTCGCGGCGATCGTGCTCGTCGCCTGCGGTGCCGTCCAGAACTTCTCCGGCATCCACGAGGTCGGCCAGTTCCTGGGCGGTCCGCAGCAGTGGAACGGCGGCGCGGTCGCCTCGCAGGAGGCCATCAAGGAGCTGGGCACCAACGGCGGCGGCTACTTCAACGCCAACTCCGCCCACCCCTTCGAGAACCCGACGCCCTTCACCAACCTCTTCGAGATCTTCCTGCTCCTGGTGATCCCGTTCTCGCTGCCCCGCACCTTCGGCGTGCTCGTCGGGAACGTGAAGCAGGGGTACGCGATCCTCGCCACGATGGCCACGATCTGGCTGGGCTTCGTGGCGCTGATGATGTGGACGGAGTTCGCGCACCACGGCCCCGCGCTCCAGGCCGCCGGCGGGGCGATGGAGGGCAAGGAGGTCCGCTTCGGCGTCGGCTCGTCCTCGATCTTCGCGGTGTCCACGACCCTGACCTCGACCGGCGCCGTGGACTCCTTCCACTCCTCCTTCACCGGCCTCGGCGGAGGCATCGCGATGCTCTCGATGATGCTGGGCGAGATCGCGCCCGGCGGCACCGGCTCCGGCCTCTACGGCATGCTGGTCCTCGCCGTCATCGCGGTGTTCATCGCCGGCCTGATGGTCGGCCGCACCCCCGAGTACCTGGGCAAGAAGATCGGCGCGCGGGAGATGAAGCTCGCCGCCTGCTACATCCTGGTCACCCCGGCCCTGGTGCTCGTCTGCACGGCGGCCTCCATGGCGCTGCCGACACCGCCGCACTCGATGCTCAACCCGGGCGCGCACGGCTTCTCCGAGGTCCTGTACGCCTTCACCTCCGCCGCCAACAACAACGGCTCGGCCTTCGCCGGCCTGAACGCGAACACCGACTGGTACAACACCATGACCGGACTCGCGATGCTGCTCGGCCGCTTCCTGCCCATGGTCTTCGTCCTGGCGCTGGCCGGCTCGCTCGCCGGGCAGCGGCCGGTCCCGGTCACCGCGGGCACCCTGCGCACCGAGAAACCGCTGTTCACCGGGTTGCTGGTCGGCGCGGTGCTGATCATCACCGGTCTGACGTACTTCCCCGCCCTCGCCCTGGGCCCGCTCGCGGAGGGACTGGCCTCATGACCACGCGCACCGAACCGGTGCCCCGCCAGGACACGCCGCCGGAGCACCGGGCTCCCGAGGGCCGGGTCGGCGCGGGCCTCTTCGAACCCCGGCAGTTGCTCACGTCCCTGCCGGACGCGTTCCGCAAGCTCGACCCCCGGGTGATGGTCAAGTCGCCGGTGATGTTCGTGGTGTGGGTCGGGTCCCTGCTCACCACGGTCTTCTCCTTCGAGGACCCCGGCGACTGGTTCGGCTGGACCATCAGCGCCTGGCTGTGGCTCACCGTCCTCTTCGCCAACCTGGCCGAGGCGGTCGCCGAGGGCAGGGGCAAGGCGCAGGCCGCCACCCTGCGCCGGGCCAGGACCGACAGCGTGGCCCGCCGGGCGGACGGCACCGTCGTCCCCGGCACCGAGCTGAGGATCGGCGACCTGGTCGTCTGCGAGGCCGGCGACACCATCCCCGGCGACGGTGACGTCGTCGAGGGCGTCGCGTCGGTCGACGAGTCGGCCATCACCGGCGAGTCCGCCCCGGTCATCCGGGAGTCCGGCGGCGACCGCTGCGCCGTCACCGGCGGTACGAAGGTGCTGTCCGACCGGATCGTCGTCAGGATCACGACGAAGCCGGGGGAGACCTTCATCGACCGGATGATCGGCCTGGTCGAGGGCGCGGCACGCCAGCGCACACCCAACGAGATCGCGCTGAACATCCTCCTCGCCTCGCTGACGATCGTCTTCCTGCTCGCCTGCGCCACCCTGCCGCCCTTCGCGGACCACGCCGGTACGCACCTTTCGATGGTCGTGCTGGTCGCCCTGCTGGTGTGCCTCATCCCGACCACGATCGGCGCGCTGCTGTCGGCGATCGGCATCGCGGGCATGGACCGGCTGGTGCAGCGCAACGTGCTCGCCATGTCCGGTCGGGCGGTGGAGGCCGCGGGCGATGTGTCGACGCTGCTGCTGGACAAGACCGGCACCATCACGCACGGCAACCGGCAGGCCGCCGCGTTCGTCCCCGTGCGCGGTGTCACCGAGGCCGAACTCGCCGCCGCGGCACGGCTGTCGTCGCTGGCCGACGAGACACCCGAGGGCCGTTCCGTCGTCGTCCTCGCCGAGGAGCGGCACGGACTGCGCGAGCGCGAGCTCGTCGGCGCCCGGTGGGTCGCCTTCACCGCGCAGACCCGCATGTCGGGTGTCGACGTCGACGGCCGCAAGGTCCGCAAGGGCGCCACGGCCTCGGTCACCGCCTGGGTCGAGGAGCAGGGCGGCACGGTCGCCGCGGACGCGGACGACATCGCCCGCCGGATCTCCGCCTCGGGCGGCACCCCGCTCCTCGTCGCGGTCGAGGACGCCGACGGCGCCCGGGTGCTGGGCGTCATCCACCTCAAGGACGTGGTCAAGGACGGCATGCGCGAGCGGTTCGGCGAACTGCGCCGCATGGGCATCAGGACCGTCATGATCACCGGCGACAACCCGCTGACCGCGAAGGCGATCGCCGAGGAGGCAGGCGTCGACGACTTCCTCGCCGAGGCCACCCCCGAGGACAAGATGGCCCTCATCAAGCGCGAGCAGGCGGGCGGCAAGCTCGTCGCGATGACCGGCGACGGCACCAACGACGCCCCGGCCCTCGCCCAGGCGGACGTCGGCGTGGCGATGAACACGGGCACGTCGGCCGCCAAGGAGGCCGGCAACATGGTCGACCTCGACTCCGACCCGACCAAACTCATCGAGATCGTCGAGATCGGCAAGCAACTCCTCATCACGCGGGGCGCGTTGACGACGTTCTCCATCGCCAACGACGTCGCCAAGTACTTCGCGATCATCCCGGCGCTGTTCGCGGCCGTCTACCCGGGCCTGGACAAGCTCAACATCATGCGGCTGTCCTCGCCCGACTCCGCGATCCTGTCGGCCGTCGTCTTCAACGCGCTGATCATCATCGCGCTGGTGCCGCTGTCCCTGAAGGGCGTGCGGTACCGGCCGGTCAGCGCGGACAGGATGCTGCGCCGCAATCTCGCCGTCTACGGCCTCGGCGGCCTGATCGCGCCCTTCATCGGCATCAAGCTCATCGACCTGCTCATCTCGCTCATCCCCGGGATCGGGTGAAGGACATGAACAACTCCGTGACGAACACCGCCCGGCTGCTGGGCGCGGGGCTGCGCGCCCTGTTGGTGCTGACCCTGGTGACCGGCGTCATCTATCCGCTGGTGATCACCGGCATCGCGCAGGGGCTGTTCCCCGGCCAGGCGAACGGCTCCGAGATCAGGTCGGACGGCAGGGTCGTCGGCTCGTCCCTCATCGGCCAGTCGTACGACCTGCCGCTCAAGAAGGGGCAGGAGGCCCCCGAGCCGGACCTGAAGTGGTTCCAGGGGCGTCCCGCCCACGGGCTCGGCACCAACACCCTCAACACGCGGTACCGGCTGCTGCTGTCGGGCGCCACCAACCTGGCCGCCGACAACCCCGAACTCGTCCGGCAGGTCGAGGCCGCCAAGGCCGCGGTCATCAAGGAGAACTCGGTGCCCGGCCACCCGGTCAGGGCCTCCGAGATCCCGGCCGACGCGGTGACCTCGTCCGGCTCGGGCCTGGATCCGGACATCTCCCCGCAGTACGCCGCCCTGCAGATCCGCCGGGTCGCCGAGCGGAACGGCCTGCCCGTCGCCGAGGTCCGCAGGCTCGTCGAGGAGCACACCGAGGGCCGCACCCTGGGCTTCATGGGCGAGCCCCGGGTGAACGTCCTCGAACTCAACATCGCGCTCAAGGAGCTGGTGGCCAGGAGGTGACGGCCCCGGGCGGGGCCGGAAAGCGGGGCTTTCGGGGGCCGTGAGCCGGGCGTGATGAGAGGGTTGTCTCATGTCCACCTCAACGTCCGCCCGGCGGGTCCCGCTGGCCGCCGCGGCCCTCGTCCTCGCCGCGGGCCTCACCCTCACCGCCTGCGGTACGGAGCACGCCTCGGGACCGGCGGCCGGAGCCGCTCCCGGCAGCACCGGCGTGCCCTCGCCCGCCACCGGCACGTCGTCGCCCCCCACCGGCTCGCCCTCGCCGACCAGCGGAACGCCCGGTGCCGCGGGAGCGTCGCCGTACGTGGAGCCGGGGGCCGGTGACGGGGCCCCGCACTACCAGGAGAACAACGCCCACCGGCTGCCCGGCGAGATGTCCCCCGCCCACGCCAAGGACGCCGAGCGGGAGGCCGACCGCATCAGGCCGGTGCTCAAGCGGCTGTGGGAACAGCACACGTGGGACCCCGCGTCGGTGCGGACGGCCCTGCTCCGGCTCGGCTACGAGGAGGAGCGCGTCGCCAAGGACGGCACCCGGCTCGGTGGGGAGCTCACCATCACGGGGATGCGCTCGCGCTACGAGAACGGCGGCTACGTCACGCCGGAGGGGGCGATGGTCGGACTGCGCGTCCATGACGACGCCTGCGTCACGGCGTTCGTGCAGAAGTCGAACTTCCAGGCGCTGGCCAACGGCCCCTACCTGGAGACCGGCTGCTTCCCCCCGCCCTTCGCCCACTGAGCCCTCCGGGGCGCCGCGACGGCCGGACCCTCGCCACGCCCGTCCCTCACCCGTCCGTACGCTCTGTGCGGGGCGCGAACGGGACGCGGCCCCCAGCATGGAGGAGGCCGGGACGCCCGCGCCGGCGGGTCGGCGACGCCTGTGGGGACGGGCGGCCGCCCCGCCCGGGTACGCGCGAGGGAGAGGTATGACCGCGGCAGCTCCGCCCGGAACTGCTGGACCACCGCAGCGACGCCCGGTCGGTGGAGGCCAGGTACCTGTTCGAGCACGCGGGCGGGAAGCGGAACCGCCGCGCGAGCCTGCTGGCGGCCGAGGGCATCGGCGGCAGCGACTCCCGCGACCTCATGACCATCCGCACCGAGTACCCGTACCAGACGCTGGACCTGGTCCGGAGAACGCGGAGCGCCCGGCCTTCCGCCTCTGGGCCGCCTACGTGCCCGAGGACGCCGAGCAGCGCACCTGTCACACCTACGGCCTGCTCATGATCGAGAAACCCCGGATGCCGGGCGCGCTCCACCTGGCCTGGCCGTTCATCAAGCGGTTCACCGAGCGGGTGTTCGCCGAGGACCGCATGGCCGTCGAAGCCGAGCAGCGCACCACGGCGCCGACCCTGATCCTGGACGTCCGCGAGGTGCTGCGCGGCAACGGCGTCCCGCTCCGGCCCGCCGCGTGCGGCACCGGGCGGGCCTGCGCCGGCTGAGGAGACGCCGCGACGGCGTACTGCCTGACGCGTGCCGCGCTCACGCCCCCGACAGCGCCGCGATGCCCGCGTCGAAGGTGATCGGCGGCTCGAACCCCAGGTCGCGGCGGGCGGCTTCGACGCTGAACCAGTGCGGGTGCAGCAGCTCCGCGACGAGGAAGCGGCTCAGGGCGTGGGTGCGGGCGAGGCCGGTCAGCCGCAGGGCGGAATCGCAGGCGGTCGCGGCGGCCCGGGCCAGCGGGCGCGGCACGCCGCACCAGGCGGCGTCGATCCCGGCCGCCCGCAGGAAATGGGCGGTGATCTCGCGCAGTGGGCGCGGCTCGTCCTGGGTGATGAAGTAGGCGCGGCCCCCGATGGGGCGGCCCTCCCGGAGCCCGTCCAGGGCGAGCAGGTGGGCGTGGGCGGCGGTGTGCAGATGGGTCGTGTCGACGAGGTTGCCGCCGTCGCCGGGCATCACCAGCCGGCCCGCGCGCACGGCCCGCGCCAGGGACGGGGCGAAGTGCGGGTCGCCGGGCCCCCAGATGATGTGGGGGCGCAGGGAGACGGTGGCCAGGCCGGGGGAGTGGGCGGCCAGCACGAGGGCTTCCGCGACGGCCTTGGTGCGCGGGTAGGCGGCCAGGTGCCGGTCGGGGTAGGGGCAGCGCTCGTCCGCGTTCTCCAGCCCACCGGGCCGGAAGACGACGCTGGCGGTCGACGTGTGGACCAGCGTGCCGACCCCGTGGGCGCGGCACTGGTCGATGACGTTGCGGGTGCCGAGGACGTTGGTCCTCCAGTACGGCGCGAGCGGGCCGCTGACCCCGGCGAGGGCGGCGTTGTGGAGGACGGCGTCACAGCCGGCGACCGCGCGGGAGACGGCGGCGGGGTCGGCCAGGTCTCCTTGGTGGTGCCGGACACCGAGGCCCTCCAGGGCGGGGCTCGGGCGGCGGCCGAGGGAGGAGACCTCGGTGCCGCGGGCGACGAGCCGGCGGCAGATCTCCTGCCCCAGGAAGCCGCTTCCGCCGGTGACCAGGACCCTCAAGGCCGGCCTCCCGTGGCGGCGTACGCGGCGAGCCGGGCACGGTCGATCTTGGAGTTGTGGCGGATGTCGGTCGGGAAGCGCGGGCGGAAGAGCACGGTGGCGATGTTCCGGGCGTGCGGATGGCCGCCGAGGGCGGCGCGCAGCGCGTCCACGACCGCCTCCTTCCGCGCGCCGCGCTCCGGTTCGACGCAGAGCACGGCCCGCTGCCGCCCGGCGGGGCCGACCCCGACCAGGGCGGTGCGGCGGACGCCGGGGGCGGTGTCGGCGGCGGCCTCGATGTCCTCGGTGGTGAGGGTGAAGCCCGCGCCGGTCACGAGATGGGCCGTGCGGCCGAGGTACCACAGGCGGCCGTCGTCGTCGAGGCGTCCCAGGTCGCCGGTGCGATGCCACAGGGCCCCGTCCGTGAGCGACTTGGCGGCGTCCGTGGCGTCGGGGCGGGCGTGGTAGGCCGGACTGACCATGGGCCCGGCGACGGCGATCTCCCCGAGCCCGGTGCCGTCCGCGTCGAGGACGCGCGCCCTGACACCGGGCAGGGGGTGGCCCAGACAGGTGCCGGCGTGCCCCGCCGGAGGTTTCACGCGCAACGCGTCGGCGTCGATCGCGGCGACCGGCAGGCACTCGGTGGCGCCGTAGACGCTGAGGATCTCCGCCCCGGGCGGAAGGGCCTGCGCCAGCATGTCGACGAGCCGGGGGCGGAGGGGCGCGCCGAACGACAGCACGCGGCGGACCGAGGGCAGCGTCAGGCCGTGGCGGACGCAGTGCCCGGCGATCAGGGCGAGGACCGCCGGTGAGCCGAGGACGAGGGTCGCCCGGTGGCCCAGGAGCGGCCCGACCAGGTGTCCCGGGGGCGTGCGGGCCGGGGCCAGATGGTCGACCTGCGGGGCGACGGTCGTCACGCCGAGCAGCGGGCCCAGCGCGGCGAACGGCAGGAAGCAGGACAGCAGCACGTCACCCGCCTCGGCGCCGAGCACGGCGTCCAGGGCGGCGAGCTGTCCGGCCAGGGTCGAGTGGCGGTACTCCACGCCCTTGGGCTGGCCGGTGGACCCCGAGGTGAAGGCGATCATCGCCAGATCGTCCGGCCGCGGTTCCGGGAGGCCCGGAGCCGGGCCGCTGCCGTCCGGCACCTCCAACGGCAGGCTCTCCCCCAGGAACCGGCCGCGGCCCGGGAAGCCGCGGCCGGTGACCAGAGCCGTACGGACCCGGCCGCGGCCCCAGCCCAGGGCCCGCCGCGCCACATGGGCCAGGGGCTCCCCGATGAACACACCGGGGGCGATCTCGTCCAGGCAGCGCCGCACCTCCGCGCGCGGCTCGATCAGCACGGGGACGGCGCCGAGCGAGATCAACGCGTAGACGGACGCCACGAGCCGGTAGGCGTCCCGGGTCATGACCACGGCCTTGTCGCCGCGCCGCACCCCGGCCGCCCGGAGCGCGTCGGCGGTGCGGCGGCAGCCGTCCAGCAGCTGGGCCGCCGTCACCTCCTCGGTGGACAGGGCGCCGGCGCAGCGGACGAGGACGGTCGCCCGCGGGTGCTCGGTGAGCCGGGCCAGGCGGGTGAAGACACGATCGGGTGCGACGGTCATCGCTGTCCTCGCAGGAAGTCGCGGATGTGGACGCCGAGTTCGGCCCCGGCGTCGTCCATCACCAGATGGCCGGCACGGGGGAAGCGGTGGACGACGGCGTGCGGGTGGCGGCGGATCCACTCGTCGAGGACCAGCGGCGTGAAGACCGGATCACGCATGCCCCAGCCGAGGAGCAGGGGCGGCCGTCCCAGGTCGTCCGCCCCCTCGGGCGGGGTGAGCAGCCGCCACGCCGCGTCCTCGGGGCCCCGGGGGATCGCGCGGACGAACTCGGTGATCGCCCGGCGGTTGTCGCGGCGGAGATGGGGCAGCAGGTAGGCGCGCCGCTCGGCGGCGCTCAGCCGGTGGGTGACGCCGACCCGGACCGTGGCCCGGGCGAAGGCGTTGGTGGCGTGGACGGCGGCGGCCACCGGCCGGTGGTCCCGGATCCAGCGCAGGTAGAACGGTAGCCGGTAGCCGTCGGGCCAGGGGAAGGCGATGGTGTTGAGGACCACCAGGCGGGAGACGACGCCCGGGTTGCGCAGCAGCCACGCGAAGCCCAGCGGGCCGCCCCAGTCGTGCACGACGAACGTCCACCCCCTCGGCGGGACGCCCTCGTCACGGACCAGATGGCGGTACAGGGCGTCCAGGTGGTCCAGTTGGTACAGGTAGCGGTCCGCCGGGCCGGGCGGCGGCGCCAGGTGCTGGGACAGGCCGAGGCCGGGCAGGTCCGGGGCCAGGCACCGGGCGTGCGGGACCAGCGTGGGCAGCAGCTTGCGCCAGGCGTAGCTCCAGGTCGGGTTGCCGTGCAGGAACAGCAGCGGCACGCCGCTGCCGACGTCGAGGTAGTGCTGGCCGGTCGACGGAACGAGCCGCCAGTGCTCGCGCGCCGGGTAGCCGGGCAGCAGTTCCTGCAGGACGGAGGTGCGCGCGGCGGCGGACAGGCGCCGGCTGTCGGCGGTCACCAGCGCACCAGCGCCAGACCGAAGCTCATGCCGCTGGCCAGGCCGAGCATCGCCACGGTGTCACCGGGCTCGATGCGGTCGGTCTCCCGTGCCTTGACCAGTTGCAGGGGCAGGGAGGCCGCGGCGCAGTTGCCGTGTTCGGCGACGGCGGGCAGGCACCGGTCGGCGGGCAGGGGCAGTTTGTCGACCATCTCCTGGTACTGCGGCATGCCGATCTGGTGGAAGGCGATGAAGGCGCTGGAGCGGACGGCCGCCAACTCCCGCTCCGCCGCCTGCCGGAGGAACGTCAGGCCCTCCACCGCGGTCGTGCGCAGCAGGTCGCCGTTGAGCCGGATCGTCAGGTGCTCGTCGTCGAACGCCCGGGGGTGTATCGAGCCGCCGCCGCTCACCGTGCAGGCGTTCCAGGCGGTGGAGTCCGCGGCGAACCGCAGGGCGAGCACCCCCGGGTCGCCGTCCCCGGCGGGCCCGGCGGTGAGGAGCAGGGCGGCGCCGGCGTCGGAGACCGTGTAGCCGGGCATGGCCCGCAACAGGGCCTCGTGGTCGGGGACGTGCCAGCGCGTCACCATGGACCCCACCTCGCCGCAGGCGATGAGCACCGTGCGGTAGCGGCGCGTGGCGATGAACGCGCTCGCCACCTCCATGGCGTTGAGGACGCTGTTGCAGGCGTTCTTCACGTCGAACACCGGGCAGCTGGCGCCGAGTTTGGCGGCCACGAGGTGGCAGGTCGACGGTTCGAGCATGTCGTGGCAGGTGGCGGCGAACAGCAGCAGATCCACCCGGTCGATGGTCGTCCCGGCGTCGGCGAGCGCCTTGCGGGCGGCCGCGACCGCGAGGTCCGAGGCGCACACCCCCGGCTCGCCGGCGTGGACACCGCGCACACCGGTGATGTCCTCCAGGAGGCCGGGCGGCGGGACGTAGGGGCTTCCGGCGGCGGCGATCCCGGCCCGGATCTCCTCCATGGTCCGGTAGCGGGACGGCAGATGGACGGCGACGGCTGTCAAGCGGGCACGCGGAGCTTCGAGCACCGCGCCACCGTAACGGCCGGTCACGCACGGTGACATGACGATCACTCGTGTGGCGGACCGGGATCACACCCACGGGTGAAACGAACCTTGGCCGACGGGCCGCCAGGGCAGTGTCACCCCGCTCGGACGACGAACCCAGGGCAGCAGGGGGGCAGTTCATGGCGGTGGGACGGGACGACCGGTCGGTGGCGGTGGTGGGCATCGGCTGCCGGCTGCCGGGTGGGATCACCGACCTGGACGCGCTGTGGGCGGCGCTGCGGGACGAGCGCGACCTCATCGGGGAGATGCCGCCGGACCGGTTTCCCAAGGACCGGTTCGTCGATCCGGGGGCGGTGCGGCCCGGCCGCAGCTACACCGCCGCCGGCGGCTTCCTCGACGACATCGCGTCCTTCGACGCCGCGTACTTCGGCATCTCGCCCAAGGAGGCGGCCCACCTCGACCCGCAGCAGCGGCTGCTGCTGGAGATGGCCGCCGAGGCGCTGGACGACGCCGCCCTCCCGGCCGAGGCGCTCGCCGGGTCCGACACCTGCGTGTACATGGGCGTCTCCGACCCGGCCTACGGCACCGTCCAGTCGATCCTGGAGGACCACACCAGCCCGCACACCATGCCCGGCGGCACCCTGTCCATCGTGGCGAACCGCCTGTCGTACGCCTTCGACCTGCGCGGCCCCAGCATGGTCATCGACACGGCCTGCTCCTCGTCCCTGGTGGCACTGGACCGCGCCTGCCGCACCCTGCGGGAGGGCACCAGCCGCGTCGCCCTGGCCGGCGGTGTCAACGTGCTCGTGAACCCGTTCTCGTACGCCGGGTTCTCCTACGCGGGCATGCTGTCGCGGCGCGGCCGCTGCGCGGCCTTCTCCGCCGACGCCGACGGCTTCGTACGGGCCGAGGGCGGCGCGGTCCTCGTGTTGAAGCGGCTGGCGGACGCGGTGGCCGACGGCGACCGGATCCACGCCGTCCTCGCCGGCACCGGCAGCAACTGCGACGGCCGCACCACCGGCATGACACTGCCCAGCTCGCAGGGCCAGGAGGCGTTGCTGCGGGCGGTGTGCGAGGAGGCCGGCATCGGCCCGGACGACCTGGTCTACTTCGAGGCGCACGGCACCGGCACACCCGTCGGCGACCCCGCCGAGGCCCGCGCCGTCGGCCGCGCCCTCGGCACCCGGCGCGGCGCCGGACCGCTGCCCATCGGCTCGGTCAAGTCCAACCTGGGCCATCTGGAGCCCGCGGCGGGCATGGCCGGACTGCTCAAGGCGATCCTGGTGCTCCGCCACCGGACCGCCCCCGCCTCGCTGCACGCCCTGCCGCTCAACCCGGCCATCGACTTCGGTGCCCTCGGCCTGGCGCCCACCGTCACACCGGTGCAACTGCCCCGCGGGGAACGCGCCGCGGTGGGAGTGAACTCCTTCGGCTTCGGCGGCGCCAACGCCCACGCCATCGTCGTACCGCCTCCTCCCGGGCCGCCCGCGCCGCAGCCGGTGGACCGGCCCCTGCCGGTGGTGGTCTCCGCGCGGTCGCCCAAGGCACTGCGGGAGCTGACCGCGCGGATGGCCGAACGGCTGCGCGGCGCGGCACCGGAGGAGTTCTACGACCTCGCCCGCACCAGCACGCTGCGGCGCAGCGCCCACCCGCACCGTGCCGCCGTGCTCGCCGCCGACGCGGGGCAGGCCGCCGACGCGCTGGACAACCTCTTCACCGACGCGCCGGCCGGCGGGGCCGTGGCCCGCAGGGCCGAGCGGGGCGCCGTGGCGTTCGTCTACTCCGGCAACGCCTCCCAGTGGCCGGGGATGGCCGCCGGACTGATGGCGGCCGAGGCCGTCTTCCGCGCCGCCGTGGAGGAGACCGACGCCGCGCTGGCCCCGCATCTGGGCTGGTCCGTCGCGAAGGAGCTGGAGCGCCCCACCGCGGCACGCTGGGCGCGCACCGAGATCGCCCAGCCGGTGCTGTTCGCCGTGCAGACGGGCCTGACCGCCCTCCTGGCCTCCCAGGGACTGCGCCCCGCCGCGGTCGCCGGGCACAGCGTCGGCGAGGTGGCCGCCGCCCACGCGGCCGGGGCGCTGACCCTGGAGCAGGCCGCGCTGGTGCTGGCCCAGCGCAGCCGCACCCAGGCCACCACCGCGGGCCGGGGCCGCATGGCCGCCGTCGGGCTGGCCGAGGACGCGGTCCGAGCGGAACTGGCCCGCTTCGACGGGGCGTTGGAGATCGCCGGGATCAACAGCGACCACGACGTCACGGTGGCCGGGGACCCCGACGCGCTGGCCGCCCTCGGCGCCGGCCTGACGGCCCGGGACGTCTTCTTCCGCGAACTGGACCTGGACTACGCCTTCCACAGCCGCGTCATGGACCCCATCGAGGAACCGCTGTGCGCCGCCCTCGCCGGCCTGACCCCCGGCGAGGCACGGGTGCCGTTCGTCTCCACCGTCACGGGCACCCCGCTGGCCGGGCCGGAGCTCGACGCGGCGTACTGGTGGCGCAACGTGCGCGAACCGGTCCGCTTCGCCGAGGCCATGGGCCGGCTCGCGGACGAGGGCGTCGGCATCGTCGTGGAGATCGGACCGCATCCGGTCCTGCGCCCCTACCTGCGCCGCACGGCTCTGACGTACGTGCCGACCCTGCACCGGGACGGGGACGGGCCGCGCGAGGCCACGGCCGCCGTCGCCGCCCTGCTCGCGGCCGGCGCCGACGTGGACTGGCAGACCCACTTCCCGCACCCCGGCCGGGTCGCCGACCTGCCCGCCTACCCCTGGCAGCGCGACCGGCACTGGCACGGCACCCCGCAGGACCTCGTCCTGCACACCAGCGGCACCGGGGCCCTGGACCACCCCCTGCTCGGCGAACGCCAGCCCGCGCCCCACCCCCTGTGGCACGGCGGCGTCGAACCCCAGCTCGTGCCCTGGCTGGGCGACCACCGGGTCGGCGGCAACGTGCTCATGCCCGCCGCCGCGTACGTGGAGATGGCCGTCACGGCCGGACTGCGGGCGCTGGACCGCCCGGTGGAGGTGCGGCACCTGGAGATCTCCCGCCCCTTCGCGATCGCGTGGCCCGACCCGGCGGGAGCCGCGCTCCAGACCGCCGTCACCCCCGCCGACGGCACCCTGACCATCAGCAGCAGGGACACCCGCGACACCGAGGTCCAGCCGGTCGTCCGCGCCCAGGTGCGCACCCGGCTGGGCACCGCCCCCGCACCGCTGGACATCGCCGCGGTGAAAGCCCGCTGCCCCCGCGCCCTCACCGGCCCGGACTACTACGAGCACTGCCACCGCGTCGGACTGGAACTCGGCCCGGGGTTCCAGCTCCTGCACAGCCTGGACGTCGGCGACGGCGAACTCCTCGCCCGGTACCGGCTCGACCACCCCGCCGACGGCTACACCGTCCACCCCGTCCTGCTGGACGGCCCCCTGCAGGCCACCGTCGCCCTGGCCGACCGGCCGACCCCGGAAGCCGCCGGCTACCTGCCCTCGGCCTTCGGCGCGGTCCGGGTGTGGCGCACCCCCGCGCAGGAGGGCGTCGTCCACCTGCGGCGCCGCAGCCGCAGCGCCAACGAGATCTGCTGGGACATCACCTACGCCGACCTCGACGGCACCGTCAGCGCCCAGATCGACAAGTGCCGCACCCGGCGCGCCCGCCTCTCCGACCACGCCCCGCTGACCGTCCAGCGCACCGTCCTGCGCGCGGCCCCGCACCCCTCGACGCCCGCCCCGCCGTCCCCGCTGCCCGCTCCGGCCGCACTGGCCAAGGCCGCCCGAGGCCGTATCGCCGCCGCCCGCGCCGCATGGGAGGACAGCGGCCACGCGGCCTTCACCGCCGCCGCCGAAAGGGCCGGCGCGGCCTGCTGGGCAGCGGTCCTGCGCGACCTGACGCCCCGCCCCGGCGAGCCGTTCACCATGCCGGACCTGGTCGGCCGGGGTCTGGCACCGCGCCACCGCAGGCTGGTACGCCTGATGCTCCCCCTGCTGGCCGAGCACCGCCTGGCGGAGGCCGACGGGGAGACCTGGCGGCTGACCGACGCCACACCGTCCCCCGAGGAGTCGCTGCGGAGCCTGGTGGCGGAGCACCCGCGGTTCGGTCCGGTCGCCCTGCTGATCAACAGTCAGCTGCGGCAGCTGCCCGAGGTGCTGCGCGGCGACCTCGACCCCCGCGACCTGCTGTCCGTCGGCGACACCTTCCTCGAACAGTGGCAGGAGACCGCACCCGCCCACCGCTTCACCCACCGCGTCGTGCAGGCCCTGCTCGACCGGATCGTCCACGACTGGCCCGCCGACCGCCCCCTGCGCGTCCTGGAGGTGGGCGCGACCACCACGGCCCTGACCGCCGCCGTGCTGCCGCTGCTCCCGGCCGACCGCGCCCACTACACCTGCACCGCCCCGTCCAACGCCCCCTTCGCCCGCGCCCGGCACCGCTTCGCCGCCTGCCCCTTCATCGAGTACCGCACCCTCGACCCGGACGCCGACCCGGCCGTCCAGGGCTTCGCACCGGCGAGCTTCGACCTCGTCCTGGCCGGCGACGCCCTGCACGCCACGGCCGACCTGGCCCCCACGCTGGGACACGTGCGCTCGCTCCTCGCCCCCGGCGGCCACCTGCTCGCCACCGAACGGCACCACGACCGGCTCGACGCCCTGCTGCTCGGCGGACTGGAGTCCTGGTGGAAGCGCGGTGACCGGGCCCTGCGCCCCACCACCCGGCTGCTGCCCCACGACGCCTGGATCCCCCTGCTGGAGCGGTGCGGCTTCACCGCCCCCTGGCAGACCGGGCCCGCCGACCACTCGGTCGTGGCGGCCGCCGCACCAGCCGCTCCGGCGGCCCCGCCCGCCCTGCCCGCACCACCGCCCGACACGGCCTGGATCGTCGCCACGGAGACCGACACCGAGACCCCCACCGCACGCGAACTGGCCGCACTGCTCGGCCCGGCGACCGTCCTGACCGCCCCCGCCGACACCGGCGCATGGACGACGGCCCTGCCCGCCGAGGCCGCGCCGCGCATCGTCCTGCTCCTCGCCGAGCCCGACCCGCGGCAGCTCGTCGCCCGGACCACCCACCGCGCGAGCGTCCTGAGCGCCCTGGCCGCCGCCTGCCGCACCCGGCCCGAGGACCGCCCGCCCCAGGTGTGGCTGGTCACCCGCCCCACCGGCCTCTTTCCCGCCCCGGAACGCCCCGCGCACCCCGAGGACGCCGCCGTCTGGGGCGCCGCCCGCACCCTGGCCAACGAACAGCCCGGCCTGGGACTGCGGCGCGTCTCCCTCGACCGCACCGCCGACCCGGCCGCCGACGCCCGGCGGCTGGCCGCGGAACTGCTCACCCCGGGCCACTCCCCGGACGGGACCGACGGCGCCGACGAGGACGAGGTCGTCCTCACACCGTCCGGCCGCTTCACCCCCCGGCACGTCGAGCACCCGGCCGACGAGCCCCCCGCCGTCCGCACCGGCGCCCCCTTCTTCCTGGAGACCCGCGACCCCGGACCGGCCCGGCGCCTGATCTGGCGGGAGACCGCCGTCCCCCTCCCCGGCCCCGGGGAAGTCGCCGTCGAGCTGCGCGCGGTCGCGCTGAACTACCGCGACCCGCTGCGGGCCAACGGCCTGCTGCCGCCCGAAGCCGTGGAGGACAGCCCCCTCAGCCGCGGCCTCGGCACCGACGGTGCCGGGATCGTGTGCGCCGTCGGACCCGGCGTGACCGGCTTCGCGGTCGGCGACCGGGTCTGCGGTGTCGTCCCCGCGGCCCTCGCCTCCCACGGCGTCACCTCCGCCCACGCCCTGCTGAAGATCCCCGACGGCATGAGCCATGCCGAGGCGGCGACCTTCCCCGTCGCCTTCCTGACGATCCACCACGCCCTGGTCGAGCAGGCCCGCCTGGCAGCCGGGGAGACGGTGCTCGTGCACGGCGGCGCCGGAGCCGTGGGCCTGGCCGCCCTGCAGTGCGCCCACGCCCGGGGCGCCCGCGTCATCGCCACCGCCGGCACCGAGACCAAGCGGAACCTGCTGCGCAGCCTCGGAGTCCGGCACGTACTGGACTCACGCAGCCTGGACTTCGTCCCGCGCGTCCGCGAAGTCACCGAAGGGCGGGGCGTCGACGTCGTCGTCAACTCCCTCAGCGGTGAGGCGATCGCCCACGGCCTGGACCTGCTGCGCCCCAACGGCCGCTTCGTCGAACTGGGGAAACGCGACATCTACCTCAACAACACGCTGCCGCTGCGCCCCTTCGACCGCAGCCTGACCTTCATCGGCTTCAACCTCGACCACGTCCTCCTGGATCCCGAACGCGGTGCCCGCCTCGTCGCGGACCTCGTCTCCCACATCGACCGCGGCGTCTACCGGCCACTGCCGCACACGGTCCACCCCGCCGCCCGGGTGGAGGAGGCCTTCCAGGTCCTCCAGCACTCCCGGCACATCGGCAAGGTCGTCGTCTCCTTCGAGCACCCGCTGGACGAGCCCGTCCCCGTCCGCCCCGCACCCCACGTGCCCGCCCTCGACGCCGACGGCACCTACCTCGTGACCGGCGGCGCGAGCGGCTTCGGCGCCGCCACCGCACGGTGGCTGGCCGACCACGGCGCCCGGCACCTGGCGCTGGTCTCCCGCCGCGGCCAGGCCACCCCCGAGGCCCCGGCCCTGCTGGAGGAACTGGCCCGGCGCGGCGTCCACGCCACCGCCCACGCCGCCGACGTCACCGACGAGGCGGCGCTGCGCCGGGTCGTCGACGCGGTCGACGCCACCGGGCACCGGCTCCGCGGGGTCGTCCACGCCGCGATGCACCTCGACGACGCGGCCCTGGCGGACCTCACCGACGACCGGTTCACCGCCGTCCTCGCCCCCAAGGCCGACGGCGCGGCCCTGCTCCACCGCGTCACCGCGGACCACGACCTCGACCTGTTCCTCACCTACTCCTCGATCGCCGCCGCCGTCGGCAACGCCGGCCAGGCCCCGTACGCGGCCGGCAACGCCTACCTGGAGGCCCAGACCCGGGCCCGCCGCGCCCAGGGCCGGCCGGCCACGACCCTCGCCTTCGGCCCGATCGGCGAGACCGGATACGTCGCCCGGCACGGCATCGGCGACGCCATGGCCGAACGGGGCTTCCAGCCCCTCTCCGTCGCCGAGGCCCTCGCCACCGCCGGCGGCCTGCTCCAGCAGGGCACCGACGTGGCGGGCATCGGCCGCTACCGCTGGAGCCGCGCCCGCCGCCTGCTGCCAGCCCTGGCCACGGCCCGCTTCACCGGCATCGTCCCGGCGGACGCCGCCCCCGACCCGGAGGGCCGCGCCGACCTGCTGCGGGAACTGTCCGCCATGACATCCGACGACGCCCGGGCCGCCATCGCCCGGACCCTGACCCGGCTGCTCGCCGCCGTCCTGCACAGCGACCCCGACGAACTGGACCCGTCCCGGCCGGTGACCGACTTCGGCCTCGACTCGCTGCTGAGCACCGAGTTCCTGGTGCGGGCCGGCGAGCACTTCGACGTCCGCCTCACGGCCGCCGAGCTGATGAGCAGCGACCGGACACTGACCCACCTCGCCCACCTCGTGCACACCCGCCTGGACCTGACGTGACGCCGGACACCGTCCGGAAGCCGCCTCCCCACGGCGGGGAGACGGCCCCCGGGCCGGCGCTACAGCACCTCGGCCCGCCCGGCGGTGTCGTCGAGGAACCCGCCCGACTGGTGCTCCCACAGCTTCGCGTAGGCCCCGTCGAGCGCGAGCAGCTCCTGGTGCGTGCCCTGCTCCACGATCCGGCCGCGGTCCAGGACGACCAACTGGTCCATGCCCGCGACCGTGCTCAGCCGGTGCGCCACCACCAGCGCGGTCCGCCCCTCCATGAGCCGCCACAGCGCCTCCTGGACGAGCAGCTCGCTCTCCGAGTCCAGGGCGCTGGTCGCCTCGTCCAGCAGCAGGATCGGCGCGTCCCGCAGGATCGCCCGGGCGAGGGCGACGCGCTGGCGCTGACCGCCGGACAGCTTGACGCCCCGCTCGCCCACCATGGTGTCGAAGCCGTCCGGCAGCGCGTCGGCGAACTCCGTGACGTGCGCCGCCTCGGCCGCCCGGCGGACCTCGGCCTCACTGGCGTCCGGCCGGGCGAACGCGATGTTCTCCCGCAGGGTGCGGTGGAACATCGCCGGGTCCTGCGGCACGTAGGCGATCTGACCGCGCAGGTCGGCCTGGCGCAGCCGGCTGATGTCCTGGCCGCCGATCAGGATGCGGCCGCCGTCGATGTCCGTCATCCGCAGCAGCAGCCGGGTCAGCGAGGTCTTGCCGCCGCCGGACCGGCCCACGAGGCCGAGCTTCGCCCCGCTCGGCACGGTCAGGTCGAGCCCGTCGAACAGCGGCCGGCCACCCCGGTGCGCGAACGTCACCTTCTCGAAGCGGACATCGGCCGCCCGCGGCCGCAGCGGCTCCGGTTCCGGCGGGTCGAGGACGGTCGGCGGCGTCAGGAGCAGCTCGGTGAACTGCGCGGCCTCCGTCATCGAGCTCTCCAGCCGGCGGTAGATCTGATTGAAGTCGAACATGATGCGGGTCGCGTTGGTGTAGTACGTGAAGGCGACCACGATCCCCTCCACACCGAGGGAGCCTCCGGCGAGCGTCACCGCGAGCAGCAGACCCACCGTGTTGGTGACCACGGACATCGGCGCGACCAGCGTGTCGATGCGCAGATTGCCGTAGTCCCACGAGCGCAGGGTGAGCCGGCGTGACGTGGCGACCCGGGAGCGGTGCTCGGCGGCCTCGCGCTCCTCTGCGGCGAACGCCCGCACCGTGTCCATGTTCATCAGGCTGTCGGCGACATGGCCCGACACCCGGGCGATCGCCTCCTCACGCTCGTCGACGAGCCGCTGCCGCCGGCGGATGAGCGGCACGACCAGCACCGCCGTCAGCGCGATCATGGACAGCAGGCCGACGACGAGCAGCGGCTCGTAGCGCCACAGCACCACCGCGCCGAACGTCAGCGGCACGAAGCTGCCCATGATCTGGAACGTCAGCGTGTCCACGAACGGCTCGAAGCGGGAGGCGAAGCTGAGGACCCGCTTGGTCAGCGAGCCGGCGAAGTTGTCGTGGAAGAACGTGGCGTCCTTGGCGAACAGCTCGTCCATCCCGATGACGTACAGGTGCTCGATGCCGAGGGCGTCGAGCCGGTTGAGGCAGTGCAGGGCGATGCGCCACAGTGCCTCCGCGACCAGCAGGACCCCGGCGAAGCCCAGCACGTACGGCAGTGCCGAGGCGACGGTGACGTCCTTGTCACCGGCTATGTCGCCGACGAGCTTGGCGACGATCAGCGGCGCGACGTAGTTGATGCCGATGTTGCCCAGCGCCGAGAGCAGCATCGCGGGAGCCGTCCACCGGCGGAGCCGGGCCAACTCCCGTCCGTAGTAACGAAGTGCGAGAAGCACCGAGCGCTTGCCCGGCTGAACCCTGCGTGTTCCAGGCGTTTCCATCCCACCCCTGTGTCGTCCTGTGGCCCGCCGCCACGCGCTGTGGGCGGGCAGGGGCCATCGCCGCAACGGATGTGTGGATTTCGGTTCGAGTCCGGAAGTGTCCCGCGACGGCGACCGCTCAGTCCAAGTGTTTTCCGGCCCGGCGGTGGTGTGCGGGGAGCGCCAAGGGGCACGGCGGGCGGACTCAGGACGCGGGGTCGCTGTGCGGGCGCAGAGTGAAGACCTGGTCGAGACCGACGAGGGTGAGGACGCGCAGCAGGTGCGCCGGTACGGCGGCCAGGACGGCGTCGGCCTCCGCGGCCAGGGCGTGCTGGCGGGCGGCGAGGAGGGCGGTGATGCCGGAGGAGTCGCAGAACTCCAGCCCGGACAGGTCGAGGACGAGGCACTGTCCCGGCGCGAGGGGCAGCAGGCCGATCCTGCGGCGCAGTTCGGGGGCCTGGTTGAAGTCCAGGTCACCGGCCACGCGCAGGACGGGGCCGGTCGCGGTGGAGCGGTGGTCGATGGTCAGCGGCTTCATGAGGTGGGGCTCGTGGTCGGGCGTATCGGGGTCGGGGCGGCGGGGACGCCGAGGGCGAGCAGGGCCGTGTCGTCGTCAAGACCGTCGCCGAAGCTCTCCAGCAGCCCGGTCAGCGCGGTGATGACCTCGCGTGGTCCGGCGGGGGCGCGGTCGGCGCCGAAGGCGCGCAGGGCGTCCTCGCCGTAGAGGGCGTCGCGGGCGGGGCCGGTCCGGGCCTCGGTGAGGCCGTCGGTGTACAGCACCAGCGTGTCGCCGGCGGCCAGGACGGTCTCCGCCGTGCCGATCGGCGCGCCGGGCAGGATGCCGACGAGCATGCCGCCGGGGGTGGGCAGGTACCCGGCGCTGCCGTCGGACCGCAGGACGAGCGCCGGCGGGTGGCCGCCGGAGGCGATGCGCACGGTCGCGGACCCGTCCTCGCCGCCGGGCTCGACGACGCCGAAGACGCAGGTGCAGTAGCGGGGGTCGCCGTCGGCGGTGTACCGCTCGTGGAGCACGGCGTTGAGCGTGGCCAGGGCGGCGGCCGGCTCCGGATCGTGGTGCGCGGCCGCCCGGAGGGTGTAGCGGGTCAGCGAGGTGAGGGAGGCGGCCTCGGGGCCCTTGCCGCACACGTCGCCGAGGAAGAACGCCCACCGGTCGCCGGCGACGGGGAACAGGTCGTAGAAGTCGCCGCCGAGCTGGTCGGGCGCGGCCGTGTGGTAGTGGACGGCCGTCTCCAGGCCCGGTACGGCGGGCAGCGAGTCCGGCACGAGGGACTGCTGCAGGACGGCGAGCGCGGCGGCCAGCCGGGTCCGGTCGGCTTCGGCCTGCCGCCGGGCCTGGTCCGCCTCGGCATGGGCCCGCTCGGACTCGGCACGGGCCCGCTCCGCTTCCGCCCGGGCCTGCTCGGCCTCGACGCGGGCCTGCTCGGCGTCCTTGCGGCGGCGCAGCAGTTCCTCTTCGTAGGAGCGGCGGTCGGAGGCGTCGAAGACGGTGGTGCGGATCAGCAGGGGCTCGCCGCCGGTGCCGTGCTTGACCACGGCGGAGACCAGCACCGGCAGCCGGCCGCCGCCCTGCCTCCTCATCTCCAGCGCGACGCCGCGCAGCTCGCCCTGCATGCGCAGCAGCGGCGCGAAGTGCGTCTCGTGGTACAGCCTGCCGCCGACGGTGAGCAGATCCGCGAAGCGCCTGCGGCCCACCACGGCCTCGCGTTCCAGGCCGAGCCAGTCCAGCAGCGTCGCGTTGATCTTGGCGATGGTGCCGTCCATCATCGTGGACAGATAGCCGCACGGCGCCGACTCGTACAGGTCCTCCGCGCTGTCCTCCAACAGCGCGGAGAACGCCGCGTCCGTACCGGGCCCGTTCCCCGCGGGCTCCGGCATCCCGCCCGCGCGGCACATCACTGCCGGGACTCCAGGAAGCCGAGGATCGCCTCGGCGGTGGCCTCCGGCGCGCTCAGCTGCGGGCAGTGCCCCGTGGCGGCGAGCGTGACCAGGCGGGACGAGGGGATCGCCGCGTGCACGTAGGCGCCGACCTCGCGGGGCGCGATGGCGTCCTGCTCGCACTCCAGCACCAGCGTCGGCACGGACACGCTCTTCAGGTCCTGGCGGCTGTCGGAGAGGAAGGTCGTACGGGCGAAGACCCGGGCGATGTCGGGGTCGGTGGCGCAGAAGCTGTTGGTCAGCTCCCGGCCCAGCTCCGGCCGGTCCGGGTTCCCCATGATCACCGGGGCCATCGCGGACGACCAGCCCAGGTAGTTCGCCTCCAGGGAGTCCAGCAGTTCGTCGATGTCCGCCGTGCTGAAGCCGCCGCGGTAGCCCTCGTCGTCGATGTAGCAGGGCGAGGGCGTCACCATCACGAGCGCCCCGATCCGCTCGGGCGCGGCCTGCGCCGCCAGCACCCCGGCCATGGCGCTGACCGAGTGCCCCACGAACACCGCCCGCCGCAGGTCAAGCTCCTCGCACACGTCGACGACGTCCGCCGCGTAGCCGTGCAGCGACGCGTACCTCTCCTCGCTCCACGCCGACAGGTCCGAGCCGCCGGAGCCGACGTAGTCGAACAGCACGACCCGGTACCGCTCCGCCAGCGCGGGCACCACCAGGCGCCACATGTTCTGGTCGCAGCCGAACCCGTGGGCCAGGAGCAGCACCGGCGCGTCGTCGCGACCGGTGATGTGCACGTTGTTCCGGCGGCGGATGTCCATGCCCCCATGCTCCCACCTCAGCCGGAACCCTCCGACCGCGGGCCCCTGAGCAGCGGGATCGTCCTCCCCGGGAGCCTGACCGGCCGGCCGGGGAACGCGTCAGCCCAGGTACAGCGGGAGCCTCGCGGACAGCTCGCCGAGCTCGGCCCGCTCCGCCTCGGTCGGCGCCCGCCGCCCGGTGCCGACCAGCAGCGCGTCCACGTCGTGGAGCGACGCGGGGAACGGACTCCCCACGATCCGCTCCAGCAGCTCGCGGGACCGGGTGAGCGCCTCCGCCGGCGGCTGCTCCGGGTCCGGCAGGTACGCGATCAGGTCGAGGTGGTGCAGCGTCCACTCCAGGACGTACACCGAGAGGTAGTCGGCCACCGTGAGGACCTCGTCGCGGGTGCCGACCCTGGCGGCCGGGTCGGCGAGCAGGGCGGCGCGGCCGGCGGCGGAGCCGACGTCGTCCAGGTGGAACGTGAGCAGGTGCGGCTCCTGGTACGCCGCGGCCAGCCGGACCGTCAGCGCGTCGAGCGGGTCGTCGCCCGTCGGCGGTGTGCCGGAGACCTCCCAGTAGGTCACCGCGTCCCGGGTCGGCTCCCGGTCGGAAGGGGTGGCGAGGGTGATCAGGACGTCCTGGGCGTCGATGACCAGATGGCACACCAGGTCCCGCACCAGCCAGCCGGCGCAGCCGGACGGCCGGGCGAAGTCCTCGTCGGAGAGAGAGGCGACAGCCTCGCGCAACGCCGTCCAGGAGCGTGAGAAGAGATCCACCTCGGCAACGTAGTGCGGCGCCGCGAGCGTGGACAAGCGAATTCGGGGCAACCGGCTGGGTACCGAGGGCGTCGCGACCGTTGACGCGGACGGCTCCCGCGGACCACGGTGAGTAACCGGGCACGGGTGGCGCATCGGTGAAGCCCGCGATCCCCAGGGGGTGAGCATGACGGTCCTGCAGAACCCCGGAGTACCCGCCGCGAACGGCGAGCCGGCGGAGCAGCTCGTGTCGCCGGTCGACTCGCACACCGAGTGGGACCCGCTGGAGGAGATCATCGTCGGACGCCTCGAAGGCGCCACGATCCCCTCCGACCACCCGGTGGTGACCTGCAACGTGCCCCCCTGGGCCGGGCGGCTTCAGGGGCTCGCCGCGGGCTTCCGGTACCCGCGGATGCTCATCGAGAAGGCGCAGCAGGAGATCGACGGGTTCGTCACCCTGCTGGAGTCCCTCGGCGTCACCGTCCGGCGCCCGGACGCGGTCGACCACCGGCGCCGCTTCGCCACCCCCGACTGGTCCTCACGCGGCTTCTGCAACACCTGTCCCCGGGACAGCATGCTCGTGATCGGCGACGAGATCATCGAGACCCCGATGGCGTGGCCCTGCCGGTACTTCGAGACGCACTCCTACCGCCCCATCCTCAAGGACTACTTCCGGCGCGGCGCGCGCTGGACCGCGGCCCCCAAACCGCAGCTCACGGACGAGCTGTTCGATCCGGACTTCCGCGTCCCGGAGGACGGCGACCCCATGCGGTACATCCTCACCGAGTTCGAACCCGTCTTCGATGCGGCGGACTTCGTCCGGGCGGGCCGCGACCTGTTCGTCACGCGCAGCAACGTCACCAACGCGATGGGCATCGAGTGGCTGCGCCGCCACCTCGGGCCGGGGTACCGCATCCACGAGATCGAGAGCCGCTGCCGCACGCCCATGCACATCGACACCACGTTCGTCCTGCTCGCGCCCGGAAAGGTGCTGGTCAACCCCGAGTACATCGACGTCGACCGGCTGCCCGGCATCCTGGACTCCTGGGACGTCCTGGTCGCCCCCGAGCCCGACCCGATCGACGAGCGGCTCCTCAAGGTCACCTCGATGTGCGGCAAGTGGCTCAGCATGAACGTGCTGATGGTCGACGAGCGGCGGGTGATCGCCGAGCGGCACCACACCGGCATGCTGCGCGCGCTGGAGAAGTGGGGCTTCGAGCCGATCCCGTGCGACCTGCTGCACTACGCGCCGTTCGGCGGCTCGTTCCACTGCGCGACGCTCGACGTCCGCCGCCGCGGCTCGCTCCAGTCGTACTTCGACTGACCGGCGCGCCCTCCTCGTCAGCCGCCGCTCCCGGCCGCCCCCAGCCGCTGTCCCGCCGCGAGGGCGGCCAGCTCGTCCGGCGTACGCGGGCCCGGCGCCGACTCGGTCAGCACGCCCTGAGCCCGGAGGAGTTCCGCCGCGGCGGCGCCCCACGGCAGCCGCAGCCCCGCCTCCCGGAGGAGATCGGTGCGGGCCAGTGCCACCGGCGCGGGCCCGGTGCGCACGCCGGACGGGGTGAGGAGCGCCGCGTCGTCGGCCCAGCGCAGGGCGAGATCGACGTCGTGGGTGGCCATCACGACCGTGGTGCCCCGGGCGCGGAGCCCGTCGAGCGTGCCGAGGAGCCGTTCCTGGCCGTCGGGGTCGAGCCCGGCCGTCGGCTCGTCGAGGACGAGGACCCGGGGCCGCATGGCGACCGCGCCGGCGATGGCGGTCCGCTTGCGCTGCCCGTAGGAGAGCAGATGGGTGGGCCGGTCGGCCAGGGCGGCGATGTCCAGGGCGTCGAGCGCCTCGGCCACCCGCGCCCGCACCTCCGCGTCGTCCAGGCCGAGGTTCAGCGGCCCGAACGACACGTCCTGCTCGACGGAGGCCGCGAACAACTGGTCGTCCGGGTCCTGCACCACCAGCTGGACGGTCGTCCGCAGCCGGGTCAGGCCCCTGCGGTCGTACGTCACCGGCTGCCCGTCGACCGTCAGCCGGCCCTCGCGCGGCCTCAGTCCGCCGCTGAGCAGCCGCATCAGCGTGGTCTTGCCGCTGCCGTTGCGGCCGAGCAGCGCGAGCGCGCGCCCCTCGCGGATCTCGAAGTGGAGGCCGCTGAGCACGGCCGGGCCGTCCTCGTAGGCGAAGGACGCGCCCCGCAGGGCGACCAGGGCGGCCTCGCTCATGTCAGCGGCCTTTCCAGCACGAAGGTGAGGACGGCCAGCGCCGCGAGGAGCGCGCAACTGGCCGTGGTGAAACGGACGGAGACCCGGGCCTCGGGCACCAGGACGCGCAGGGTGCCGTCGTAGCCGCGCCCGGCGAGACCGGCCTGGAGGCGGGCCGCCCGGTCGAAGGCCCGGACGAACGCGGTGGCGCCCAGCCCGGCCAGGGACCGCCACTCCGCGGCCCGGCTGGTGTGCCCGAGCCGGGCGGCCTGGGCGTCCCGGACGCGGCGCACGGAGTCCAGGAGCAGGAAGCTCATCCGGTACGTCACCAGCGCGACGTCGACGACGGGCGCGGGCACGCCCGCCCGCACCAGGCGGGGCAGCAGGTCGGACATCGGCGTGGTGAAGGCGAACAGCAGCACGCCCAGGGAGGCCGCCGAGGTGCGCAGCAGCAACTCGGCGGCCCGCACCGGCCCGTCACCGGCGAGGGAGACGAAGCGCCCCGGCCCGCCGACCTGGACGAGCAGGGTGAGCGCGCCCGTCACGCAGAAGCCGAGCGGCACCCGGTAGGCCCGCCACAGCCGCCGCCCGGGCACACCGGCCGGCCCCAGCAGCAGGGACAGCGCCGCCACGAGCACCAGGGCCGCGCCCGGCCAGGGCGGCAGCGAGACCGCCAGCACGGTGAGGCCGAGTCCGAGCACGGCCTTGTCCACGGGGTGGCGGCGGCGCCAGCGACTGCCGTGCGCCGCCGCGTCGATCGGCAGCACGCGGCTCAGGCCCCTTCGGCCGGGGACTCCCCGGGGACGCCCACGGCACCCCCGTCAGCGGCCTGTTGACGGGCCGCGGCCCGTTCCTCGCCCTGGCGGCGGCCGCGCCGCAGGCCGAAGTAGTAGGCGAGGACCCCCGCGCCGATCGCCGCCTGGAGGGCGAACAGCGCCGACTCGATCTCCCCGGACGGCGGCTCGTACAGCGGTGAGAACCAGGGCTCGTAGCCCGGGTCCAGCTCGGTGATCGCCGTCTCCGCCTGGGCGTCGGCGCCGGTGAACGGTTCCTTCTTGTGGTCGCCGAGGCCGAGCGCGAGCGGCAGCACGGCGAGCGCGGCCACGGCGAGCAGCAGCACCAGGTTGATCTTCGTGTTCCGGCTCATCGGGCCACCGCCTCGGTGCCGGTCCGCGACCGCTTCCCGGCGAGGAGCACGCCCAGCCGGGTCAGTTCGCCCTTGCTGGACTGCATCAGCAGCCGCATCACGAGGACGGTCAGCAGGCCCTCGCTCACCGCGAGCGGGATCTGTGTGACGGCGAAGATGGAACCGAACTTGCCGAGCGCGCCGAGGAATCCGCTGCCCGGGTCGGGGAACGCGAGCGCCAGCTGCACGCTGGTGACGCAGTAGGTGGTCAGGTCGGCGACGAACGCCCCGCAGAACACGGCCGCCATCAGCGGCGCGTCGTACCGCCGCAGCAGCCGGTAGACCGCGTATCCGGCCCAGGGTCCGACGATCGCCATGGAGAAGACGTTGGCGCCGAGCGTGGTGAGGCCGCCGTGCGCGAGCAGCAGGGCCTGGAAGAGCAGGGTGATGGTGCCCAGCACCGCCATGATGGGCGGGCGGAACAGGATGGCTCCCAGCCCCGTGCCGGTGGGGTGGGAGCAACTGCCGGTGACGGACGGCAGTTTCAGGGCGGACAGGACGAACGTGAAGGCGCCGGAGGCACCGAGGAGCAGTGTGCTCTCGGGGTGCTCGCGCACTTCACGGGTGAGCGACCGGACTCCGTGGACGACGAACGGCGCCGACGCGACGCTCCAGGCGACCGCGTGCGCCGGAGGCAGGAAACCCTCGGCAATGTGCATGGCTCAGCAGACCCTCTCCAGCACCTCGTGGATGGTTGACGCGCCTTGGCCGGTCTCCTGGCTGACGGGTACCACCGCCCGTGCTCCGCCTTCCCGGGTCCTTCAGGACCCAGTGGCTGCCCGTGAGGGCCGGAGCCGGACTTCCCGATTCACAGTGGCGAGGGCCGCACCGGCATCACACCGGATTTCCCGTTCACCAAGGCGTGGTGACAATAAGGCCGGGATAAGGACGATGACAAGCCACGCAGGGGGCGCGTGAGGGGGCGCCCGCTCGCACACCGGCGCATGACGCCGCGGATCCACGCGAGACGGACGGCGCCCCGGCCGTCGGAGGGCGGGCCGGCTCCGGGACGGGGGCACCCCGGCCGTCGGAGGGCGGGTCGTGTCAGTCGTCGCCCCCGTCGTCCCCGTCGTCGTCGCCGTCCCCGACCGGCCGGACGTGGCGCGGGATCTCCTGCCGCGGCTTCTCCGCCTTCTCCGGCGCGCCGGTGGCCGCCTCCTGCGTGGGGGCCGCGGGGCTGGGGGTCGGCGAGGGGGCGGCCGGGGCTGTGGACGGAGTCGTGGCCGGGGTGACATCGGCCACGGTGCCGGCGGTCGGAGCGGTGGCCGTCCCCGGGTCGGAGGAGAGGGGCGAGGCCGGGCCGTCGGCGGGGGTGGCGGCCGGGCTGCTCGCGGACGGTGACGCGTCCGGTTCCGTGCCCTTGGTCGCCGTGTTGTCGGGGGAGAACCAGAGCATGCCGGCGAGCATCGCGGCGACGAAGAGGGCCGCCGCGGCGATCGTCGCGGCCGCTCGGTGGTTGCCGAGGCCCCCGCGGGGCGCGGAGCGGCGGCCACGCCCGGCCTGGGGCGTACGGGTGGTGTGCAGCGAGGGGGCGCCGGGCAGCGCGTAGGTGGTCACGCTGCGGGGCTCGGCCGGAGCGTACGCTCCCGGCGCGGCGGACGGCACCGGGGACGCGGCCTCCGGCAGCGGCTCGGGCAGCCCCCGCCAGGCGCCGCCGGCGAACCACTCGGCGGCCTGCTGGGCCGAGGGCCGGTCCTCGGGCTGCTTGGCGAGGAGCCCGAGGAGGTAGTTCTCGAAGGCCGGCGGCAGCCCGGCGACCCCCAGTTCCCGGGGCGGCACGGGGGCGCTGTCGAGGTGCTGGTGGAGGAGTGCGACGGCGGTGTCCGCCTGGAACGGCGGTCGGCCGCTGAGGAGCTGGTAGAGCACGCACCCCAGGGAGTACATGTCGGAGGCGGGCCCGGCGGGCTGCCCCAGGGCGCGTTCGGGCGCGAGGTAGAGGCCGGTGCCCACGATCTGGCCGGTGGCGGTGAGCGCGGCGCCGGGATCGTCGAGGAAGCGCGCGATGCCGAAGTCGCCGATCTTCAGGGTGCCGCCCGTGTCCAGCAGCAGGTTGGCGGGCTTGATGTCGCGGTGGACGATGCCCTGCGCGTGCGCGGCGGCGAGTCCCGCGGCGGCCTGGGCGGCGAGGTCGGCCACCCGTCCGGCCGGGAGCGCGCCCGACGCGGCCAGCACCCCGGCGAGGCTGTCGCCCTCGACCAGCTCCATCACCAGGTACAGCCGGTTGTCGTACTCGCCGAAGTCCAGCACACCGACCAGGTTCGGGTGGTTGAGGCGCCCGGCGGTCTGGGCCTCCAGGCGGAACCGGGAGGCCGCCGTGGCGTCGGTGTCCTGGGGCAGCAGCAGCTTGACCGCCACCGCTCTGGCGAGCGTCTCGTCGTACGCGCGCCAGACCTCTCCCATTCCACCGCGCCCGATCTCAACATCCAGCCGGTAGCGGCCCGCTAGCAGCACTCGTCCTCGTCTCATGCGTGTGGGAAGGTTGCCGCAGACCGAACTCCCCGCGTTCGCACGGGGATTGGTGGGGGGTGCCGCAGCCGACCCAGGATACTGGCGCCGGATGATCAGTGTGTTCCTCGGCGGTGATCCCGGACGGAACGGTCCCGGAAAACCCGGGGGAGCGCCGTCGCCCTGCGGAGTGACGCTCCCGTCCGCCCGGTTGCCGGGCCCGGTCAGGCCGCCGGGGCCGACCGTCCCTCCCGGCGGGGCAGCAGCGCCACCGCCAGCGCCGGCACGGCCGCGAGGACCAGCCACGGCACCGCGGCCGGCAGGCCCGAGTCGAGCAGGGAGCCGGTGGCGGCGCTGCCGACGAGCACGATCAGGCCGGAGACGGAGGACAGCGCACCCATGTACAGGCCGAGCCGGCCCTCCTCGGCGAGGTCGGGGACCCAGGCGCGGGCGGCGGGCACCACCAGCATCTGCCCCACGGTGAGCAGCACGACGAACCCGGCGGCCGGCAGCAGCCCGGCCGTGCCCGTCCACCCGGCGGGTCGGGCGGCGGCCACCACCGCGAAGCCCGAGGCGATCAGCAGCAGCCCGGCGGCCATGGAGCGGCGCAGGTCGAGCCGGTCGCCCGCCCAGCGGGTCACCGGGAGCTGGGCGAACACCACGAGCACCGACGACAGGGCGAACAACCAGGACAGCGGCGCCTGGGAGCCCGCCGCGCGCTGCACCTCGTCCGGCAGGGCCAGGTACAGCTGGTTGTAGGCGAGCAGGTACGTGCCGTACGCGCAGCACAGGGCCAGGAAGCGGCGGTTGCGCAGCAGCACGCGCGCTCCGCCCCGCTCCCGGACGCGGACCCGGCCGGGGATGTGCTGCGGCATCAGCCACAGGTGCCCGGCGAGGACGAGCACGAAGACCGCGGCACCGGCCAGGCACGCGGTGCGGAAGTCGACGGCGAGCAGCAGCGCGCCGAGCAGCGGTCCGACGAAGGCCCCGGCCTGCCCCGCCACGCTGAACAGGGCGAGCACCCGCGTGCGCGGGCCGTGCCCCTCCTCCTCCCAGGCCACCGCCTGGCGGGCCACCTCGGACTCCACGGCGGGGGAGAACAGCGCGGCGGCGAAACCGATCACCAGCACCGCCCCGATCACGGCCCAGCTCGCCTCCGCGTACCCGAGCCACGCGAACCCGGCGACGCGCAGCACGCAGCCGGCCAGCACGACCGGCCGCACGCCCCACCGGTCGACGAGCCAGCCGCCGACCACGAACAGCCCCTGCTGGCTGAAGGTGCGCAGCCCGAGGACGAACCCGACCAGCCAGCCCGCCATGCCGATGGCGGTGCCGAGGTGCTCGGCGAGGAACGGCAGGACGGCGTAGAAGCCGATGTTGAAGGCGAGCTGGGTGAGGATCAGCAGCCGCAGCAGTGGGGACAGGTCCCGCCAGAGCCGCCAGGTGCTCTCGCGCGGGGCGCGGGGGGCCTTGGGCGTACGGGAGGTTCGGCGGGGCAGCACGCGGGATATGCGGTCGGTCATCGTTCTTCTGTCGGTGAGGGGGACACGGGGACGAGGAGGGCGTCGGGGCGGTTCCGCCCCCGGCCCGGGGCGGAACCGCCCGGTTCCCCGGGCGGCCCGGCCGGGCTTTCGGGCCGCTCGCGCCGCCGGGGCAGCCGTACGCCGCCCGCGGCCGTCACCGCGAGCGCCCCGAGCAGGGCGAGGACGGCGGCGGGGAAGAGGACGGCCCAGGGGGCGCGCTCGGCGTACGGCTGGTTCTCGGCGAGCAGCAGGCCCCACTCGGGCGAGGGCGGCTGGGCGCCCAGGCCGAGGAAGCCGAGCGCCGCGAGACTCAGCGCGATGCCGGGCAGCCGGATCAGCGCGTGCCGGGCCACCGGCGGCAGCACGGCGGGCAGCAGTTCGTGCCACAGCAGGTAGCGGCGCCCGGCGCCCAGCGCGCGGGTGGCGGCCAGGTGGGTGGTCGCCCGTTCCTGGCGCAGCAGGGAGGAGGTGTGCGCGGCCAGCGGGGCCCAGGCCACGACGCCCACGGCGAACGCCGGTGTCCAGGGGCCGCTGCCCGCGACGCCGGCGACGAGCAGACCGGCCAGGACGGGCGGCACGGCGCTGACGAGGTCGACCAGCGGCCCGGACAGCCGCGGCAGCAGCCCCAGCAGCAGGCCCACGGCCAGCGCGGCGGCGCTCACCGCGAGGGCGGTGCCGAGGGTGGTCAGCGCGCCGTGGGAGACCCGGGCGAGGACGTCCCGGCCGAGCGCGTCCGTGCCGAACGGGTGCGCCGGGGAGGGGGCTTGCAGCCGGCCCAGGGCGTCCAGGGCGAGCGCGTCACGGGGCAGGCCGAAGCCGATGACGGCGGCGAGCAGCGCCCCGTACAGCAGGGGCAGCGTGCGTGGCGCGGGCGGACCGGGGGGGTGCAGGGAGTGCAGGGCGCCGTCGCGCAGCGCGGGCCCGATCAGCAGCCGGGCCGTGAGCCGGGCGAGGAGCCCGGCGGCGGCCGCGAGCAGGACGAGGGCGAGCGTGCCGGTCTGCAGCACGGGCAGGTCCTGGGCCAGGGCGGCCTGCAGGGTGAGCCGGCCCAGGCCCGGGATGTCGAAGATCTGCTCGACGGCGACCGAGCCGCCGGTCAGGCCGACCACGAACAGGCCCAGGTTCGGCAGCAGCGCGGGCACGCAGCGGCGCACCGCCTGCCGCGCCACGGACTTCGGCGGCACCCCGCGCGCAGCGGCGGCCAGCGCCCAGGGCTCGGCGAACGCGCCGGGCAGCAGGTCGTCCAGCATCCGCCCGAGAACCGCCCCGGCGGGCAGACCGAGGGCCAGGGAGGGCAGCACCATCCACTGCGGCCCGTACCAGCCCAGGGCCGGCAGCCAGCCCAACTGCACGCCGATCACGGAGGCCAGCACCGAGGCGACGAGGAACTCGGGCAGCGCCGCCAGCACGGCGGTCGCCGTGCCGCCGGGGCCGCGCGTACCGAGCCGCCGCCGCGAGCCGAGCCGGAGCGTACGGGCGCACACCGCCGCCGTGCCCGCCGCGACCACGAGGGCTCCCGCCATCAGCAGCAGCGACGCGCCGAGCGCCTGCACCACGCCGGGCAGCACCTGCGTGCCGGACACCCACGAGGTGCCCGCGTCCCCGTGCAGCAGCCCGCCCAGCCAGCGGCCGAGCAGGGCCGGCGGGCCGTCGTCGAGGCCGAGTTGGTCACGGACGGCCCGCAGCGTCTCGGGTGTCGGGTCGCGGTCGGCCGAGCGGGCCTTGAGCACGGTCAGTGCCGGGTCGGTGCGCGACAGCCACGGCAGCAGGCCGATCGCGCCCACCAGGGCGGCCATGAGGACGGCCCGCCACAGCAGCGTCGGGCCCCCGCCCCGCGCGAGGACGCGCAGGGCGGCGAGGCCCCTGGTCACGGAGGACGATTTCGACACCACTGTGCTCAGGCGAAGGGGATCTCGAAGTGCACGACCCCGCTGCCCCCGCCGGGCACGTCCTCGCGCTCGTCGCACAGCACCTTGCCCAGCGCCAGCCACAGGCCCATCGCGCCGGGTGAGTGCGGATACGTGTGCAGGTAGACGGACCGGTAACCGCCGTCGGCCCGCGCGAACTCCAGCAGTCCCGCCACGAGTTCCCGGGCCAGGCCCCGCCGCCGGTGCTCGGGGCGCACGTACACCCGCCGCAGCTGCGCGGTCTCACCCGAGGGGAACCGCTCGGCCAGCCAGCGCGGGTTCGGCGGATGCGCCGGCCCGCGCGCGTCGAGCGCCGCCGTGGCCGCCACCGTCCCGTCGCGCTCGTCGACGGCCACCAGGAGCGTGTGCCGCGGCGGCGCGAGGTAGAACGACACCGGGTCGATGATGTCGGCGTGCCACCGCGGCACGTAACCGGTGTCGAAGTCGCGGTACACGGTGTCGAGCATCACCACCCGGGCCCCGTCGACGTCGGCTGCCGTGGCTTCCCTGATGGTGTAGTCGCGCATTTGCGCATCATATGCAAGAAGGTTTACGGCTCAACCGGGGGGAGTCGACGGTCGGTCGGGGGCGAAGCCGGGTCAACCCCGTGCTGCGGGATGTTCAGCAGTCCAGGTGACCTGCCGCGTTCCGCGAGCGGGGGAGGGAAAGCATGCGGGTGATCGCTGCCCGGCCTGCCCGCCTGCCGCCTGCCCCTCCTGCCGCCTGCCCGCCCTCAGCCCGAAGGGGTTCGCCCGTGTCTCTCACCGCCCCCGCGCAGCCCGCAGCCGACACGCCGCTGCTGTCGCAGAGCCCCGTCGACATCCGGCCGCAGGCCACCGACGTCTCGGCCGTGCCGCCGCTGCGCCTGCGGCATCCGGCACGGCTCGCGCTGAGCCTGCGCTTCGAACGGCCCCGTGAGCACCGGCCCGACTGCGACCGGCCCGAGGAGGGCACGGTGAAGGCCGAGCCGCCGACCGGCGCGGGGTGCCTGCTGAGCGTCGGCGACGCCACCTACCGGCTGGAGGACGTCCACTGGCACACCCCCTCCGAGCACACCGTCGGCGGGGTGGCGTTCCCGATGGAACAGCACCTGAAGTACGCACGGACGCTCGGGGACGAAGCGGAGACCGGGGCCGGTGCGAAGGAGTACGCGGTGCTGGGCGTCTTCCTCCATCCGGGCGAGGCCAACGACTCCCTGGACCGGCTGCTGGCCTCGGCCCGCCGCCGCGAGGAGCCCTGGCAGGTGCCCGGTGTGACGCTCGACGCGCTGCTGCCGCCCTGCACCGAGTCGTACCGCTACCTCGGTTCCACCACCACCTGCCCCTACGTCACCGGAGTGCGCTGGACGGTGCTCACCCATCCGGTGCAGGCGTCCGCCGCGGCGCTGGCGCACTACCGGAGCCTCTTCCCGGAGGGCAACGCCCGTGCGGTGCAGCCGCTCGGGGACCGGCGCATCGCCGGGGACCGGCATCGCTGGTGGTGACGCGGCAGGCTCAGCTCTCCGCCGGGGTGAGCACCACGAAGTCCGCGTTCGCCGGGTCGAGGCAGACGGCCAGCCGGCCGACGCCCTCCGCGTCCTCGGGGCCCATCTGCACGCTGCCGCCGTTCTCCCTCACCCTGGCCACCGCCGCGTCGCAGTCCTCGACCGCGAAGACCGGGTGCCAGTACGGCTGTCCGTTCGCCAGCGAGAGGTTCTCCTTGCCCATCTCCATGAGGCCGCCGTGCATGCGCTCCTCGGGCAGGCCGGCGGGGGTGATGAGCGTGTACGTGCCCCCGCCGCCGGGCAGCGGCATGTCGCTGAACTGCCAGCCGAAGAGGCCGCCGTAGAACTCCTTCGCCGCCGCGGCGTCGCTCGTGTACAGCTCCACCCACGACAGCGAGCCCGGCTGGTCCACCAGCTCCATGCCCCGGTTCGTCCCCGGCTGCCAGACGGCGAACTGGCCGCCCAGGGGGTCGCTGAACTGCGCCATGCGGCCCCATTCGTCGAGGTCCATCGGCGCCACCCGCACGATGCCGCCCGCCTGCTGTACGGCCTGGGTCGTGGCGTCCGCGTCGGTGACGCAGTAGTAGAGCATCCAGGCCGAGCGGGCGCCCTCCTCGGTGAGCTTGCCGAGTCCGGCGACGGTCTTGCCGTCCTTCTTGAACATCCCGCCTTCGAAGTCCTCGCTCTCGCCCATGGACTCGTACTCCCAGCCGAGCACCGCGCCGTAGAAGGCCGCGGCGGCGGGGACGTCCGGGGCGCCAAGGTCGAGCCAGCAGGGGGAACCGGGGGCGTACTCGGTGGTGATCATGGCGATGCATCCCTTTCGCAGGTCCTGTCTGCCCAGCGTGGCACCGGCCGCTGACACTCGCCCGTCGGCCGCGTCCCCGGCCGGGGGAGTTCCGGTGAGGGGTGGCCCGGCCGTGGGAAAATCGGGCCGGTCGCCCGGCCGGGTGGTGGCGGAGTTCTGTGCGGTGAGGGTGGTGGGCGGCGTGGTCGCCGACTGGGAGTGGGACGACACGCTGTTCTCCGGGACGGCCGCCTACTACGAGCGGGGGCGGCTGCCGTACGCGCCCGGGCTGGCGGACGCGCTCGCCGAGGCGCTGCGGCTCGACGGGCGGGGGCGCCTCATCGACGTGGGCTGCGGGCCCGGGATCATCGCGCTGCGCCTCGCGCATCTGTTCGGCGAGATCGTCGGCGTGGACCCGGACGGCGGCATGATCGCCGAAGCCGCGCGCGGAGCCGCCGACCGGGGCGTCGCGGACAAGTCCCGGTGGGTGCGGGCCCGTGCCGAAGCCCTGCCCGCGGGGCTCGGCACGTTCTCCGTCGCCGTCTTCGGTCAGTCCTTCCACTGGATGGACCGGGACCTGGTCGCGGCGGCCGTCCGCCCCATGCTCCGGCCCGGTGGGGCCCTCGTGCACATCTCCGACCTGAAGACGGAGGTCCGGACCGTCGACGGCCTGCCGCACCCGGCGGTCCCCTACGCGGCGGTGGACGAACTGGTCAGGCGTTACCTGGGGCCGGTGCGGCGAGCGGGCCGCGGCGTGCTGCCGCGAGGGACGCCGGGCGGTGAGGCCGAGGTGTTCGCCCGGGCGGGATTCACCGGCCCCCGGCGGCTCGTCGTGCCCGGCGGGCAGGCGCTGGAGCGGAGCGTCGACGACGTCGTCGCCTGGGTGTTCTCGATGTCGTACTCGGCTCCGCACCTGTTCGAAGGGCGCCGGGACGACTTCGAGGCGGATCTGCGCCGGCTGCTGCGGGAGGCCTCCGCGTCGGGCCGGTTCTCCGAACGGGGCCCGAGCACGGAGGTCTTCGTGTGGGGGAAGGGCCCGTCCGCGGGCTGACCGGCCCGGGCCGCGTCAGTGGACGGACAGCCCGCCGTCGACGAAGACCGACTGCCCGGTGATGTAGGAGGAGGCCGGGCTCGCCAGGAAGACCGCCGCGCCCGCGAAGTCCTCGGCCAGGCCGTTGCGCCCGATCATCGTGCGGGCGGCGAGGGCGGCCACCTTCTCCGGGTCCGACGACAGCCGCGCGTTGAGCGGTGTCATGACGAAGCCAGGGACCAGGACGTTGCAGGTGACGCCGCGCGGCGACCACGCCTCCGCCTGGGACCGCGCCAGTGCCTCCAGCCCGCCCTTGGAGGCGCCGTAGGCACCGCTCTGGACGAACGCCCGGTGCGCCTGCTGCGAGCTGATGTGCAGGATCCGCCCGTACCCGCGCTCCGCCATGCCGGGGCCGAAGCGCTGCCCCAGCAGGAAGGGCGCCTCCAGGTTGACGGCCATCGTGGCGTCCCAGACGTCCTCGGTGAGCTCGTCCATCGGCGGACGCAGGTTGATGCCGGCGCTGCTGACGAGGATGTCGGGCTCCCCGAACGCCTCGACCGCCCGCTCGGCGGCCGTCCGCACCCCCGCGCGTGTGCTCAGGTCCGCGCTCACGGACGCGGCGCGGCAGCCCTGGGCCGTCAGTTCCCCGACCGTCGCCGTCAGGCCGGCCTCGGTGCGGGCCACGACCACGACGCTGGCCCCGGCCCGGGCGAGGGCGCCGGTGATGGCGCGGCCGATGCCCGAGCTGCCGCCCGTGATCACCGCGACCCGGCCCTCCAGGGAGAACAGCTCGGAGAGATAGGCCTGTGTCTGCCGGGTCGACCGCGGCGGCTGCGTCGTCATGGCGAGCACTCTAGATCGACTCGGCGTCACGACCTCTGGCGGTATACCCCTAGGGGGTATACGCTCGGAGTCATGGACCACACCACTCACAACCCCGCGGAGCACTCGCACGGGACGGCGTCCTGGGGGACCGCCGTGAAGGCGACACTGCACTGTCTGACCGGGTGTGCGATCGGCGAGATCCTCGGCATGGTGATCGGCACCGCGCTGGGATGGGGCAACCTGCCCACCATGGTGCTGGCGATCGGGCTGGCGTTCCTCTTCGGCTACTCGTTCACCCTGTTCGCCGTCCTGCGGGCCGGCCTCGGGCTCGCGGCGGCGGTCAAGGTCGCGCTGGCCGCGGACACGGTCTCGATCACGGTGATGGAGTTCGTCGACAACGCGATCATCGCCCTGACCCCGGGCGCGATGGACGCCCACCTGACGGACGCGCTGTTCTGGTCCGCGCTGCTGGGTGGTTTCGTCGTCGCCTTCGTGATCACGACCCCGGTCAACAAGTGGATGATCGGCCGGGGCAAGGGCCACGCCGTCGTCCACGCCCACCACTGACGCGACGCCGTCCGGCGCTCAGCCCCTGATCCCCGTTCCTGGACAGTGGCCTGAATCACATCTCGCCGATTGAGTGTCCCGGGAGTATGTCCGTACCCATGGGGGACGGGGCGGGGCCGGATGCGAGGATGAGGCGCCATGACAGCTGGGTGGTGTGCTCGCGCGATACGGGCCGCGGTGTTCGCGGCCGTCTGTGTCGTGCTCGCCGCCCTGGGCCACGTCATGATGTCCGGCGACCACGTGCCCCTGCCGACCCTGGTGGCCGGCTGGGCCGCCACGGGTGCGGCGGGCTGGTGCCTGGCGGGCCGCGAGCGCGGCCTCCGCCTCGTGGTCGCCGTCGCCGTCGCCGTCCAGACGGCCCTGCACTCGGCGTTCTCGCTCGCACCGCAGGCGCAGGGCACCGGACCGGCCACCGGAACCCCCGCCCCGGGCGCGCACTCCATGGACATGGCATCCATGGGACACGGCGCGGACTCCCTGGAGTCCATGTCCGCGCACATGGGACACATGGGGCACATGGGGAACGCCCCCGGCGGGGACTCCTCCCTCGGCATGCTCGCCGCCCACCTCCTGGCCGCCCTGCTGTGCGGACTGTGGCTGGGCCACGGCGAACGGGCCGCCTTCCGGCTGCTGCGCGCCGTGGGCGGCCGGCTCGCCGCGCCCCTGCGGCTGCTGCTCGCCCTGCCGACACCGGCGCCCCCGCCCGTGCGGGTCCGGCGGGCGTCCTCCGACCGGGCGCCGCGCCTCTCCCTCCTCGTCCACGCGATCACCTCCCGGGGACCTCCGGCGGGGGCCGCTGCCGCCTGACGGCGGCCGGTCATCCCCGGGGCCGCCCCTGCGCGCCCCGGTCTCGGTCGTCCCCGCGTACGTCGGTGCGCCGCGCTGCCAGCGGCTGGCCGGGCCCTACCCGGCCCGGGCACGCGCGCGTCGCCCGCAGCCGCCCGGGCTCTTGCCCGGCCCGGGCACGCGCCGCGTTACCTGCGGCAGCTCGGGCCCGCCCGGCCCGAGCGCGCGCCGCGCGTTGCACGCGGCTGCCCGGGCTCGTGCCGGCCCGAGCGCGCCGTACGGGTACGACCGCATCCCCGCTCACCGGACCACGCGGCCGGGCGTGCGCCCCGCCGGACCCTCAGGGTGCCGGCGCGCCCGCCCGTGCGCGCGTGGTCCCGGACATCCGAGAAGGACATCAGGTGATCACTCCTGCCCCGCCCCTCGCCACCGCGAGACCGGCCTCGGCCGACGAGTCGGCGACCGCCTGGGCGCTGGCCGCCCGGGGCGGTGACTCCGCGGCCGTCGACCGGTTCGTGCGCGCCCTGCACCGCGACGTCATCCGGTACGTCGCCCATCTGTGCGCCGATCCGCAGGCCGTGGACGATCTGGCACAGGACACGTTCCTGCGGGCGCTCGGCAGCCTGCACCGGTTCGAGGGCCGCTCCTCGGCCCGCGCCTGGCTGCTCGCCATCGCCCGGCGCGCGGTGGCCGACAGCATCCGCGGCACCGCCGTACGCCCTCGCCCCGCCGACCTGCCGGACTGGGAGCTGGCGGTCGAGCACGCCCAGCCGTGCGGCCTGCCCGGCTTCGACGACGGCGTGGCGCTGCGGGAGCTGCTGGCCGCGCTGCCGCGGGAGCGGCGCGAGGCGTTCGTCCTCACCCAGTTGCTCGGACTGCCGTACGCGGAGGCAGCCGAGCTGAGCGACTGCCCGGTCGGCACGGTCCGCTCCCGAGTGGCCCGCGCCCGGGCCACGCTCATGACGCTGCTGGCCGAGGCGGAGGAGGCCCGGCCGCCGGCGTCCCCCGCGCCGGTCGCGGCCTGACGCGGCGCGAGCGGCAGGGGCCCCTGCCGCTCGCGCCCCCTTTCCCGCCTGGCCGCAGCCCGGCCCGCCCGGAGGCCCGTCAGGCGAGCGTGACCTCCACCGGCAGTTTCTTGATGCCGTTGACGAAGTTGGAGCGCACGCGCGGCACCTCACCGGCCAGGCGGATACCGGCCAGGCGCGGGATCAGCTCCTCGAACATGATGCGGATCTCCGTGCGGGCCAGGAGGTTGCCCAGGCACAGGTGGGGGCTGCCCTTGCCGAAGGTGACGTGGTCGTTGTCCCGGCGGGTGACGTCGAAGTCGTAGGGGTTGCCGAAGACCTCCTCGTCGCGGTTGCCGGAGGCGAACCACATCACCACCTTGTCGCCCTCCCTGACCCGCTTGCCGCCCAGCTCGACATCGCGCGTGGCGGTGCGGCGGAAGTGGTAGACGGGGGAGGCCCAGCGCAGGAACTCCTCGACGGCGACCGGGATCAGGGAGGGGTCCTCCTGGAGGCGGGCGAGCTGCTCGGGGTGCTGGATGAGGGCCAGCATGGAGTGGGAGATGGTGTGCCGGGTGGTCTCGTTGCCGGCGACGACCAGGAGCAGGAAGTAGTTGTCGAAGTCCTGCGGGGAGAGCGGGACCCCGTCCCGGGGGACGGTGTTCACCAGGCGCGAGATCAGGTCCGTGCCGTCGCCGCCGCGCCGCTGCCGCGCCAGTTCCCGGCCGTACTCGAACACCTCCAGCGAGGCGGGGGAGCGGAACGGCAGGTCGCGGTACCGCTCGCTCTCCTCGCTGTGCAGCAGGACGTCCGCGTAGTCGGGGTCGGTGTGTCCGATGATGCGGTTGCCCCAGTCGATGAGCTTCTGGTTGTCCTCCGGCGGCACGTCCAGCAGCCGGGCGAGGACGTTGATGGGGAAGTCCGCCGAGACGTCCGCGACGAAGTCGAAGCGCCCCTTGGCGAGGGCGGCGTCGAGGGTCCTCGCGGTCAGGCCGCGCAGGAAGTCCGTGTAGCCGTTGATCACGTTCGCGCCGAACTGCCGCTGGATGACGCTGCGCAGCGCCCGGTGCCGGACTCCGTCCAGTTCGAGGATCGAGGCGCGTTTCTTGATCTGGTCGTCGTCGACCTCCTCCAGGTTGACGAACCTCGTCGACGTGAAGGTCTCCGGGTCGCGGTCCACCCGGACGATGTCCTGGTGCCGGGTCACCGCCCAGAACCCGGAGTTGGGCGCCTCCTCGGGCTGCCAGTGCACCGGGTCCTCGTGGCGCAGCGTGTGGAACATCCGCCAGGGGGTGACCCCGTCGGTGAAGCGGTCCAGGTCGGCGAGGTCCACGTCGGCCAGGGGCAGCGGCTCGCGCGCCGCGTCGGGCAGGGTCTCGGTCGTCATCGGCGTGCTCCTCGGCGTCACAGGGGGCGTCACAGGTGGTAGGCGTACTCGGTGAACTCCCAGTCCGTCACATGCCGGTGGAAGCGTTCGACCTCGTCGCGCTTGTAGGAGAGGAAGGACGTGGTGAAGCCCTTGCCGAGCAGGTCGGTCAGGGCGGTGTCCGCCTCCAGCGCGTCCAGCGCGGCGGACAGGGTCTGCGGCAGGACGGCCGAGCGGGCGGTGTCGTAGCCGTAGCCCTCCAGCGGGGCGGGCGGCTCCTCGCCGGCCAGGACACCCAGCAGCGCGGCGGCGATCGTCCCGGCGATCGCCAGGTACGGGTTGGCGCTCGCGTCGCCGAGGCGCAGTTCGAGCCGGGCGCCGGAGCCCCGCTCGGGCGGGATGCGCACCATGGCGCTGCGGTTGTCCAGGCCCCAGTCGATCAGCCAGGGCGCGAGCGTGTCGGGGCCGAAGCGTTTGTACGAGTTGACCGTGGGGTTGAGCAGCGCGGCCAGGGCGGGCGCGTGCGCCAGGACGCCGGCGACGGCGTGCCGGGCGGTGGCCGACAGGCCGTACGCACCGGACGGGTCGTCGAAGGTGTTGCGGCCCTCCTCGTCGTCGCAGGACAGGTGGAGGTGGAAGCCGGAGCCGCCCGCGTCGTTGAAGGGCTTGGCCATGAAGGTGGCCAGCCGGCCCTCCTTCCGCGCCAGTTCCTTGATCGCGGCCTTGAAGCGGAAGGACCGGTCGGCGGCCGACACGGCGTCCGAGTGCGCCAGGTTGATCTCGATCTGGCCGCCGTCGAACTCGTGGTTGCCGCTGATCGCGCCGACCTTCAGATCGCGTACGTGGCGCAGGGTGCGCAGCAGGTGGTTGTCCGGGTCGGCGCGCAGGCCAGCGGTGTAGACGACCCCGGGGTCGGGCGCGTAGCGGCGCCAGCCTCCGGCCGGGTCCGGGTCGCACAGGAAGTACTCCAGCTCCGGCCCGACCACCGGCCGCAACCCGTGCTCGGCGCACCGGGCGAGGACGGACCGCAGCAGGTCGCGGGGCGACTCGGGCGCGGGGGCGCCGGTCGCCGGGTCGACGACCTCGCCCAGACAGGCCGCCACTCCCGGCTCCCAGGGCAGCTGCACCAGCGTGTCGAGGTCGGGCCGGACGCAGATGTCCGGCAGGCCCGCGTCGAGCCCGCCGCTGACCGGGACCACGTCGCCCTGCGGGCTGGTGTGGTAGACGGCCCGGCAGAACGCCAGCCCGTGCTCGCACGCCCGGGGCAGCTCTTCCAGCAGCACGTCTCGAGCCCGGTCGGTGCCGATCAGGTCGGGATAGGTCACCCGGACCACGTCGATGCCGTCGGCGGCGAGCCGGTCCATGTGGCGGCGGACTTCTTCAAGGTCGTGAGCGCTCACCGTTGTCTCCTCGGGCGGACGTCGGGACACCTCCGGGACACGGGGGCCGGGGAGGCGGGTGGCGTGGGAGCGAGCGGCCGGGCGCGGCGGAGCCAGGACCGCCCGGATCTTGTTTGATGCCAAACGGTAGGGGTGGGTGAAGGGTGCCGCAAGAGGGCGGGGGCAAGAATTTATCCATCCGGATAGCTATTGACCAGGCCCCTGCCCCTGCCTACCTTGTTTGAAGCCAAACGAGTTCGGGGCGCGTCCACCGCACCCCGTTGGCCCGGGCCCGGCCCCTTCCGGCCGGGCCCCTCTTCCCTTCCGCTTCGACGCCCTCACATTCAGGAGGACCGGCCATGAAGGTCGTCGTCGACATGAACAAGTGCCAGGACCACGGCCAGTGCGTCTTCTCGGCCCCCGACGTCTTCCGGATGGACGACGACGGCCGCCTGGCCTACGTCCCCGACCCCGACGACGCCCTGCGCGACGAGGTCGAGGAGGCCGCGGACGTCTGCCCGCTCCAGGCCATCCGGATCGAGGACTGACATGAGCGGGCGCATCGTCGTCGCCGGCGCCTCCCTCGGCGGACTGCGCGCCGCCGAGCAACTGCGCGCCGCGGGCTGGACCGGCGGCATCACGGTGGTCGGCGACGAGCCGCACCCGCCGTACAACCGGCCCCCGCTGTCCAAGGAGGTCCTCGCGGGCAAGGCGTCCTTCGCCTCGCTCGCCTTCACGCCGAAGCCGTCCGCGGCCGACGTGGAATGGCGGCTGGGCACCAAGGCCGTGCGGGCCCGGCTCGCCGAGCGGACCGTCGTACTCGACGACGGCTCGGTGCTGTCGTACGCCGGGCTGGTCGTCGCCACCGGGATGCGGCCCCGGCGGCTGCGCTGCCCCGGGCCGGTCGCCGGCCGGCACACCGTCCGCACGATCGACGACGCCCGGGGGCTGCGGGCCGAGCTGACCCGGCCGGGCGTGCGGGTCGTCGTGGTCGGCGCCGGGTTCATCGGCTGCGAGGTCGCCGCGACCGCGGTCGGGCTCGGTGCGGCAGAGGTCACCGTCGTCGATCCGCTGCCGTTGCCCATGGTCGGGCCGCTCGGGGAGCTGCTCGCACGCCTGCTGCTGCGCCGGCACCAGGAACGCGGGGTCCGCTTCGCGCTCGGCTCGGGGGTCGCCGGGTTCGAGGGCGACGACCGGGTCACCGGTGTCGTGCTGAGCGACGGGTCCGTGCTCGCCGCCGACGTGGTGGTGGAGTCCGTCGGCTCGGTCGCCAACACCGAATGGCTCGACGGCAACGGGCTCGACCTGGGCGACGGCGTGCTCACCGACGAGCACCTGAGGGTCGGCGGCCGGCCCGAGGTCGTCGCGGTGGGTGACGTCGCCCGTTTCCCGAACGCCCGCTACGACGGTGTGCCGCGGCGGGTCGAGCACTGGTCCGTGCCGACGGATTCGGCCAAGCACGCGGCGAAGGTGCTGGTGGCGGGCGGTGCCGGCCTGGCGCCCTTCGCGCCGCTGCCCACCTTCTGGAGCGACCAGCACGACTTCCGGTTGCAGTCCTTCGGTGCGCCCGCGCTGGGGCTCGGCGATGTCCGGGTCCTCGACGGTGACCCCTCGGGGGACGTGCTGGCCGGTTACCACCGCGACGGACTGCTGGTCGGTGTCGTCGCGCTCGGCGGGCCTGCCGCGGCCCGCGCCGCCGCCCGGTACCGCGCCGATCTGCTGAAGCAGCCCGCCCTCACCTCGTAAGGAGCCCTTCCGTGACCGGTCTTCGTGGTTACTTCCATCCCAAGACGGCGACGGGTGCGTCGTCGCTGATTCCCTCTCCGCCGTGGCGGTACTCCGGTGACCTGTTGACGGTCGAGTACCGGACCGATCCGGCGCGGGTGCGTGAACTGCTCCCCGAGCCACTGGAGTTGGCCGACGAGGATCCGGGCGCGGTCGCCCTGATCTGGGCCGACTGGCAGTCCTGCTCGGCCTCCGGGGAGGAGCTGCTCGATCCCGTGCGGGCGCAGTACAAGGAGGCGTTCGCGGTGGTGCGGTGCCGGTACGGGGGGCGGACGTACTCGCGGTGCGTCCACATCTGGGTCGACAAGGACTTCGCGATCGCGCGGGGGCTGCACCAGGGGTATCCGAAGAAGCTGGGCTCCATTCATCAGACGCGGCCGCATCCGTACGGGCCCGCTCCGCGGATCGAGGCGGGGGCGCGGTTCGGGGCGACGCTGGCCGCCGCGGACCGGCGTATCGCGCAGGCCGTGGTGACGCTGCGGGAGCCGTCGCAGAGCGGTGGGTTCGTCAACGCCCACCCCATGGCGCATCACCGGTGGCTGCCGTCGATCGAGAAGGGGAAGGGGCTGGCGCTCGACGAGCTGGTCGAGAGTGGTGCGGCTTCCTTCGAAGGTGGTCAACCGTGGGTCGGGGACGCCGAGTTGGAGTTGTTCGAGGCGCCTACAGAGGAACTGGCCCGGCTGGAGGTGCGGGAGCCGATCGCCGCGTATTACCGGCAGGTCGGGGTGGTTTGGGATGGGGGGCGGCTGTTGGAAGTCGGTACGTCGGGAGCGTCTGCCGCGTAGTGCCCGTGGTCGGGTGCGGGTGTGTGGTGGCTTGTCGCGCAGTTCCCCGCGCCCCTAGGTAGCTGAAATTCCCCTCGCTTGAATGGAACCCTTCTCATGCCTGAGAAAATCACCGTCGCCGGTGTTTCCGTCGACACCCGGCACTGGATCGGCGGGCGGCGGGTCGCCTCCGACGGCACCTTCACCGACTACTCTCCGATCGACGGCAGCGTGCTGGGCGAGATCGCCCGGGGCGGGCCCGACGAGGCCGGAGACGCTGTCGTCGCCGCCCGGGACGCCTTTCCCGCCTGGGCCGGCACCTCGCGCGGCGAGCGCGCCCGCATCCTGCACGCCATCGCCGACGGTGTCGAAAAGCGTCTCGAAGAGCTGGCGATCGTGGAGACCACCGACAACGGCGCGCTGCTGCGGTCGCACCGGCGGGGCGTCATGCCCCGCGTCGCCCACAACTTCCGGTTCTTCGCCGACTGGCTGCTGACGCTGGAGCACGAGGACTTCGACACCCGGGGACACACCAACCACGTCAGCTGGGATCCGGCCGGGCCCTGCGTGCTGATCACGCCGTGGAACGCGCCGCTGATGCTGGCCACCTGGAAGGTCGCCCCCGCCCTCGCCGCCGGGAACACCGTCGTCCTCAAGCCCGCCGAATGGTCACCGCTGACCGCCTCCCTGCTGGCCGACATCGCGGCGGAGGCCGGACTGCCGGCGGGTGTCCTCAACGTCGTCCAGGGGTACGGCTCCGAGATCGGCGACGCCCTCACCGCGCACCCCGACGCGCGGCGCATCAGCTTCACCGGCTCGGTGCCGACCGCGCGGCGGATCGCCGCCTCGGCCGCGGCGAACCTCACGCCCCTCAGTCTCGAACTCGGCGGCAAGTCACCGCTGTTGGTCTTCGCCGACGCCGATCTCGACCTGGCCGTCGACCTCGCCGTGGAGCAGTACGACAACGCCGGGCAGGTGTGCCTCGCGGGCACCCGGCTGCTCGTCGAGGAGCCGGTCGCCGAGGAGTTCACCCGGCGGTTCGTCGAGAAGGCCACGGCCCTGCGGCAGGGCGACCCGCGGGACGAGGCCACCGACATCGGACCCACCATCCACCCCCGCCAGCTGGGGAAGATCGACGGTTTCGTGCGACGGGCGGTCGCCGCCGGGGCACGGGCGGTCATCGGCGGGCACCGCAAGGACGGCCAGTACTACGCGCCGACCCTGCTCACCGGCGTCACCCAGGACTCCGAGATCGTGCAGGAGGAGGTCTTCGGGCCCGTCCTGACCCTGCAGACCTTCACCGGCGAGGACGAAGCCGTCCGGCTCGCCAACGACACCCGCTTCGGGCTGGCCGCCACCGTCGCCACCGGTGACCGGGAGCGCGCGGAGCGGGTCTCGGCGCAGCTCGTCGCGGGGACCGTCTGGGTCAACTGCTTCTTCGTACGGGACCTCCAGGCGCCCTTCGGCGGCTCCCGGCAGTCCGGGGTCGGCCGCGAGGGCGGCACCTGGAGCTTCGACTTCTACTGCGACCTGAAGAACACCGTCACCGCCCCGAACGGATGGAGCCAGGACCATGGGTGAGATCGTCGGGGCCGGGCTGCTCGCCCACGTCCCCACCATCGTGCTTCCCGAGGCCGACCGCCTGGAGCTCAACGAGGGCAAGGAGATCACCCTCGTCACCGGGCTCCGGGAGCTGCGCCGGGACGTCTTCGAGCGGGACGACTACGACACCGTCGTCGTCCTCGACTCCCACTGGGCCACCACCGTCGAGTTCGTCGTCACCGCCCAGCAGCGCAGAGCCGGACTCTTCACCTCCGAGGAGCTGCCGCGCGGCATGTGCCGGATGCCGTACGACTACCCGGGCGACCCCGAACTCGCCCACAGCATCGCCTCGTTCGCCGACAAGCACGGCACCTGGATCACCCCGATCGACGACGCGTACCTGCCGGTCTACTACGCCACCATCAACCTCTGGAAATACCTGGGCGAGGGCCTGCCCGACAAGCGATGGGTCACCATCGGGGTCTGCCAGACCGGTGACATCGAGGACCACCTGCGGCTCGGGCGGGCGCTCGCCGACGGCGTCGCCGCCACCCCGGGGCGACGGGTGCTGCTCATCGCCTCCGGCGCCCTCTCGCACACCTTCTGGCCGCTGCGCGAACTGCGCGACCACGAGGCCAGCGACCCGGTGCACATCCGCACGCCCGAGGCGCGGGAAGCCGACCTGGAGCGCATCGCCTGGTTCAAGGAGGGCCGCCACGACAAGGTCCTCGACACCATGGACGAGTTCTGGAAGTTCAAGCCCGAGGCGAAGTTCTTCCACTACCTGATGATGGCCGGCGCCCTCGGCGAGCGGCACTGCACCGCCCGGGCCCGCCAGTACGGCGCGTACGAGAACTCCGTCGGCACCGGCCAGGCCCACCTCTGGTTCGACCGGCCGACCGACGGCTGGACCGGCAGCCCCACCACCGCACCCCAGGAGTCCGCCCATGCCTGAGTACCGCCGCATCCTCCTCGACGGAGCCGCCGTCCAGGTCACCGTCGACGGTGACGAACTCGTCGCCGGGGACGGCCGCCGCGTCAAGACCGACGACGCGCGGCACCTGCCGCCGGTCGTTCCGTCCAAGGTCATCGCCGTGCACCTCAACCACCGCAGCCGGGTCGACGAGTTCCGGATCGGGCTGCCCGACACGCCCACCTACTTCCACAAGCCGACCTCGGCCCTCAACGCCCACCAGGGCGCCATCGTCCGCCCCGAGGGCTGCAAGTGGCTCAACTACGAGGGCGAGGTCGCCATCGTCATCGGGAGGACCGCGCGGAACATCGCGCCGGGCGAAGCGGGGGAGTACATCGCCGGGTACACCATCGCCAACGACTTCGGCCTGCACGACTTCCGCGACACCGACGCCGGTTCGATGCTCCGGGTGAAGGGCTCCGACACCCTGTGCCCGCTCGGCCCCGGCCTCGTCACCGACTGGGACTTCCACGGCAAGCGGCTGCGGACCCACGTCAACGGCGAGGTGGTGCAGGACGGGTCGACGGACGAGATGACCTGGGACATGCACTACCTCGTCGCCGACATCGCCCGCACCATCACCCTGTACCCGGGTGACGTCCTGCTGTCCGGCACGCCCGCCAACTCGCGGCCCGTCCAGCCGGGCGACGTGGTGGAGGTGGAGGTCGAGGGACTGGGGCGGCTCACCAACCACATCGTGACCGGCCCGACCGCCGTCCGCACCGACGTCGGCGCCCAGCCCACCGAGTCGGAGGAGGTACTGTCGACCGCGCTCGGCGGCGACTGGGAGTTCCGTGGCATCCGGCCGCCGCGTCGCTGAGGGCCGCCCTGTCGCTGAGGGCCGCCGCGTCGCTGAACGGGACGGCTTGGGTAGGGTCGCGGGCATGACCGAGCCCGCCCGCCGCCCCCGCAAGCGCGTGCACTACGGCACGGGCCGCGAGGCCCTGCTGGAGGCCGCCGTGCGCGTCGTGGCCCGGGGCGGGCTGCGCAAGCTCACCTACCGGGCGGTGGCGGAGGAGGCCGGGGTCACCCACGGCCTGGTCGTGCACCACTTCGGTTCCCGCGACGCCCTGATCGAGGAGGCCGTCGCCCACGCCATCCGCTCCTCCCTCAGCAGCAGCGCCCTCGCACCGGGCACGGGCGAGGTGGCCGACTTCTCGGCGGGCCTGACGGACATGGTCGAATCCGGTCCTGACCTCCAGGCGTTCCAGTACGAACTGCTGCTGGAGTCCCGGCGCCGCCCCGAGCTCCTCGCCCACCTGCGGTCGCTGTACGACGAGTACTTCGACGCCACCCGGCGCGAACTCACCCAGATGCTGCCCGGCCCGGTGGACGAGGGGCTGTCCCGGATGGTCTTCGCGACGCTGGAGGGGCTCGTCCTGCACCAGCTGGTCTTCGGGGAGCGCGAGGTCATCGACCAGGCGCTGGACGAACTGCGCTCGGTGCTGCGGCTGCTCGCGGAGCGGCAGGGCGGCGAGGGTTGCGGCGACGGCTGCGGCGAGGACTGCGGCGAGGGCTGAGCCCGCCACCCCCGCCGCCGCCCGCGTCCGCGATTCCTCGTCCCTCACCCCTTGCCAAACGGATAGTTCCGCCCCACCATGAGGCAACTCGTTTGGCCTGAAACGATCCTTCCTCCCCTCTGGCAGGTGATCCGAGTGGACAGTCAGACGGTCTCCCGGCACGCGGCGAAACCGGACGAGCCCACCGCAGGCACGCTCAAGCCCGACGCCCTCGGCGTCCTGGGCATCCTCTTCTTCGTCCTGTCCGCCCAGGCCCCGCTCACCGGCATCGCCGGCGCGGCCCCCATCGCCGTGGCCCTCGGCAACGGCCCCGGCGTGCCCGCCGCCTATCTGGTGGCGGGGCTGGTGATCCTGCTGTTCTCGGTGGGCTTCGTCGCCATGGGCCGCCACGTCGTGGACGCGGGCGCCTTCTACACCTACATCGGCAAGGGCCTCGGCCGGACCACCGGCACCGGCAGCGCGGGCCTCGCGCTCTTCGCCTACTGCACCATCCAGGCCGCCATGTACGGCCTCTACGGCTCCATCGTCAGCGGCCTGGTCGCGAGCCACACCGGCCTCGACCTGCCGTGGTGGCTCTGGACGCTGGCGACCATGGCCGTGGTGCAGGCGCTCGGCGCCGCCGGTATCGAGATGGGCGCCAAGGTGCTGGCCGTCTTCGTCCTCGCGGAGTTCAGCATCCTGTCGGTGTTCGCCCTCGTCACCCTGGTCAAGGGCGGCGGGCCCGAGGGGCTCGGCCTCGCCGAGAGCTTCTCCCCGGGCGCGGCTCTGGACGGGGCGCCGGGCGTGGCCGTGATGTTCGCCGTGGCGTCCATGTTCGGCTTCGAGGCGACCGCCATCTACGGCGAGGAGGCCCGCGAGCCCCGCAGGACCGTGCCGCGCGCCACCTACCTCGCGGTCGTGGTGGTCACCGGCTTCTTCGCCCTGGTCTCCTGGACGCTCATCTCCTCCTACGGCGCCTCCAAGGCCACGGCCGCCGCGGGCAAGGCCCTGGCGAGCGGCGACGGCGCCGGCTTCGTCTTCGCGCCCATCGCGGCGGACTTCGGCGGCTGGGTGGGCGACGTCCTGCCGGTCCTGCTCGCCACGTCCCTCTTCGCCGGCATCCTCACCTTCCACAACTCCGCCAACCGCTACCTGTTCTCGCTCGGCCGCGACCGGCTGCTGCCGCGCCGGCTGTGCGGGCTCAACCGCCGCCACGCGCCCTGGGCGGCCGGGTGCGTGCAGACCGCCCTGGCCGTCCTCCTGGTGGCGCCCTTCGCGCTGGCGGGCAAGGACCCGGTGCTGACGCTGTTCTCCTGGTTCAGCGGCGTCGCCGTCCTGGCGATGATGCTGCTGTACCTGCTGACGTCGGTGTCCGTCGTGGTCTTCTTCCGCCGCGAGCGCCTCGACGCCCGGCCCTGGAACACCCTGATCGCACCCCTGCTGGGCGCGCTCGGCATCGCCGGGGCGATCTGGCTCATCCTGGCCAACTTCACCACCCTCATCGGCGGCGCACGCACCACCGCCCTGTGGCTCACGCTGTCCGTGCCGGTGGTCATGGCACTGGGCCTGATCGCCGCGCGGACGCGGGGCAGGGCCGCCGGCGGCTGACCACGGGCACCGTCCCCCACGGACAGCCCCGCCCATATCGTTCGAGATCAAAGGAGGATCCTCCATGCCGGCCGTCACCCACGACGAGTGGCTCCGCCGCGCCAAGGCGTTCCAGCTCTCCGGCGCCCATCACATCGACGGCGCCGAGGAGGCCGGGGGAGGGGCCGCGTTCCCGGTGGTGTCCCCGCGTGACGGCCGGGTCCTCGCCGAGGTCGCCGACGGCGGCGCCGCCGAGGTGGACGCGGCCGTCGCCGCCGCCCGGCGGGCCTTCGACAGCGGGCCCTGGCCGCGTCTGGCACCCGCCGAGCGCGGCCGGGCCCTGCTCCGCCTCGCCGACCTGCTCGAAGAGCGGCGCGAGGAACTCGCCCTGACCGTCACCCTGGAGATGGGCAAACCCGTCACGGACGCGTACGGCATCGAACTGCGCGCCCTCATCGGCACGTTCCGCTGGTACGGCCAACTCGCGGACAAGCTCACCGACACCTCCCCGCACACCGCCCCGGACGCCCTCGCCCTGGTCACCCGGGAACCGGCCGGGGTGGTCGGCGCGGTGGTGCCCTGGAACTTCCCGCTGACCCTGGCCGGCTGGAAGGTCGCCCCGGCCCTCGCGGCGGGCTGCGCGGTCGTGCTGAAACCCTCCGAGAACTCCCCGCTCTCCGCCCTCCTCCTGGGCCGCCTCGCGACCGAGGCCGGCCTCCCGCCCGGCGTGCTCAACGTCGTCACCGGCGACGGCCCCACGGCAGGGCGGGCCCTCGGCCTCCACCCGGACGTCGACGTCCTGGCGTTCACCGGCTCCACCGCCGTCGGCCGCCACTTCCTGCGCTACGCCGCCGACTCCAACCTCAAGCGCGTCTGGCTGGAACTCGGCGGCAAGTCGCCCAACATCGTCCTGCCCGACGCCCCCGACCTGGACCGGGCCGCCGCCACCGCCGCCTGGGGCATCTTCTTCAACCAGGGCGAGATGTGCACGGCCCCCTCCCGGCTGCTCGTGCACACCTCGATCGCCGAGCGGGTCACCGAGGCCGTGGTCCGGCGGGCCCGCGAGCTGCGGGTCGGTGACCCGCTCGACCCGGAGACGGAGATGGGCGCGCTGGTCGGCCCGGCCCACCTGGAGCGCGTGCGCGACCACATCCGGCACGGCCTCGACGAGGGCGCCCGCCTGTGCACCGGAGGTGAGCGCGCGCTCGTGGAGTCGGGCGGAACGTATCTGGAGCCGACCGTCTTCGACCGCGTCGACCCCGGCTCCCGGCTGGCCCGGGAGGAGATCTTCGGGCCCGTGCTGTCCGTGCTGGCCTTCGACGACCTCGACGAGGCGGTCCGCCTGGCCAACGCCACCGAGTACGGCCTCGCCGCCGGCCTGTGGACCTCCGACCTGTCCACCGCCCACCGGGTCTCCCGCAAGCTCAGGGCCGGGACGGTCTGGGTCAACTGCTACGAGGAGGGCGACCTGACCGTCCCCTTCGGCGGCATGAAGCAGTCGGGCAACGGCCGCGACAAGTCCGCCCACGCCCTGGAGAAGTACACCGAGCTCAAGACCACCTGGATCCAGCTGTGAGGCCCCTGATCGCGATCCCCGCCCGGTTCGCGGCCCGGACCTCCGCGCTCCGGTACGCCGCCGAGGCCAACGCCCGTGCCCTGATCGAGGCCGTGTGGCGGGCCGGCGGCGAGCCGGTGAGCATCCACCCGGCGGACACCGGCACCGCCGAACGGCTCACCCGCTTCGACGGCGTCCTCCTCCCCGGCGGCGGGGACCTCGCGCCCGCCCGCTACGGCGCCACCGACACCCACGCCACCGTCTACGACGTCGACCCCCTCCAGGACACCTTCGACCTGGACGTCGCCCGCCACGCCCTGGAGTCGGGCCTGCCGCTGCTCGCGATCTGCCGCGGCCTCCAGGTCGTCAACGTCGCCCTCGGCGGCACCCTGGAGCAGGACATGGGCGGCCCGGAACACGAGCACCGGCACGTCGTGCACCCCGTCACCCTGGAACCCGGCTCGGTCCTCGCCCGGGCCACGGGCGCCGAGAAGGCCGACGCCTCCTGCTACCACCACCAGCGCGTCGACCGCCCGGGCACGGACCTCCGCGTCACGGCCCGGGCGGCCGACGGCACCATCGAGGGCCTCGAACTCCCCGGCGCGGGCGGCTGGTTCACGGCCGTCCAGTGGCACCCCGAGGACACCGCCCACGCGGACCCGGCCCAGCAGGGCCTGTTCGACGCGCTCGTGCGGGCCGCGGCCCGGTGAGGCGGTGGCGGGCGTCAGGCCCGGGGCCGTCGGCCGCTGCGCCGGGGGGCGGGCTCGGCGCCGCCCAGCAGGGCCTGCCGCCGCTCCTCGCCGTGCTCCTCCACCTGGAGCACCACGCTGCGCAGCCCCTCCGCGAGGCTGCGGCACTCCGCGTCGCTGAGCCCGGCGGTGACGAACGCCTCCTCCTCGTTGAACGCCGGGAACACCCGCCGCATGAACTCCTCGCCCTCGTCGGTGAGGCTCAGCAGCACCAGCCGCCCGTCGCTCGGATGGTCCGCCCGCCGCAACAGCCCCCGCGACTCCAGCGTGCGGACCACCCCCGTCAGCGTGCCCTTGGAGATCCCCGCCTCCTCCGCCACGTGCCGGGTCTCGGACTCGCCCCACACCCAGACCACCCACAGCACCACGAAGGCCGTCCAGGTCAGGTCGGAGCCGCGCAGCACGGAGTTCTCCAGGTGCTGCCGCACGGCGGACGCGGCCCGGTAGATGTTCGCCACCGCCGCCATCTGCTCCCGGCGGATCGGAATGCCCCCGAGCTTCGCCGCGGCGAGTTTCTCGGCTTCGGTGATCGATCGGTGGCCCGGCACGGGCGGCTCCTTCGTCTGGTCCTGACGCGTCACGCCCGGGCGGCTCAACCTCACCGTCCGGTCGTTCGGGCTCAAATTGTACGAAGCCGGCCCCGCACGGGGCGCGGACCCACCTCCCCCTCCCCGAAATGAGGTCATCCGTGAGCGACACCGCTCCCACCCTCGTCCTGACCGGCGGCCAGGTCCTCACCGTCGACGCCGGCTTCACCGTCGCCGAAGGCGTGGCCGTGCGCGGCCGGGACATCCTGGCCGTCGGCGGCGACGCGGAGATGCGCGCCCTGGCCGGGCCCGGCACCCGGATCGTCGAGCTGGGCGGCCGGACCGTGCTGCCCGGCATCAACGACTCGCATCTGCACGGGGCCGCCTACGGGATGACCAAGCCGCCGTTCGCCGTCGACGTCGGTCATCCGGCGGTCGGTTCCCTCGCCGACATCGCCGCGGCCGTGGCACGGGCGGCACGGGAACTGCCGGACGGCACGTGGGTCGTCGGCCTGGGCTGGGACCCCGGCTACCTCGCCGAGTGCCTCGCCGACCCCGGCCGCTTCCCGCACCGCCGGGACCTGGACGCGGTGGCCCCGCACCACCCGGTCTGCCTGACCGACTTCTCCTCCCACATGGTGTGGGCCAACTCCGAGGCACTGCGCCGCTGCGGCATCGACGCGGACACCACGCCCCCGCCCGGCGGCGTCATCGACCGCGACCCCGACGGCCGCCCGACCGGCATCCTGCGCGAGGCGGCCGGACGGCTCGTCCAGGCCGCGCTGCCCGCCCCGACCCTCGCCCAGCGCCGCCGGGCCATCCAGGGCGTGATCGGCGAGCTGCACTCCCGCGGCATCACCAGCTACACCGAGCCCGGCCTCGGCCCCGGCGGCGCGGGCACCCTCTTCGGCGGCCTGAGCACCGACAACTGGACCGCCTACGCCGACCTCGCCGCGCGCGGCGAACTCCAGGCCCGGGTCAGCGTCCTGCTCCTGCCCGCCCCCATGGGCGGCTCCGCCGACGACGTCCGCAAGGGCCTGGCCGAACTGCGCCGCCCCGAGTCGGCCGATCCCCGGCTGTTGCGGGCCATCGGCGTCAAGATCTTCGGCGACGGCGTCCCGCCCAACCGCACGGCGTGGATGAGCGAGCCCTACCCGGACGGCGGCCACGGCGCCCTCTGCGTCCACGGCGACACCCCCGCCCTCCAGGTGCGCGAACTGCGCGAGATGATCCGGCTCGCCCACGAGGTCGGCTTCCAGCTCGGCGTGCACGTCACCGGCGACCGCGCCATCGACACCGTCGTGGACGCCTTCGTCGCCGCGAACACCGCCGCACCCCGCCCCGACGCCCGGCACTACGTCATCCACGGCGACTTCATCAGCCCGCGAAGCCTGGCGAAGCTCGCCGCGCACGGCTACGGCGTCAACATGAACCCCGCCATCAAGTGGACCATCTCCGACCTCATGGACGAGGTCGTGGGCCCCGAACGCTCCGCGTACCAGTGGCCGGTGCGCTCCGCGCTCGACGCCGGAGTACGGGTCTGCGCCAGCTCCGACGCCCCCATCACCGAGCCCGACTGGCGCCAGGGCGTGGCCTCGATGATGCTGCGCGAGTCCAAGGCCGGCGGCCGGCCCAGCGGCCCCGAGCAGTGCGTGCCGCTCGCCGACGCCCTGCGCGCCTACACGGCCACCGCCGCCTGGCAGGACTTCGCCGACGACTGGAAGGGCACGATCGAGCCGGGCAAGGCGGCCGACCTCTGCGTCCTGGACCGGCCGCTGCTGGACCTCGACCCGCACGAGATCACCGAAGCGCGGGTCGACCTCACAATCTTCGACGGACGGGTCGTCTTCGAACGGTGAGGCGCCTCAGGCCGGCCGCGGCACCGCCCGCCGCGCTCCCCAGCGCCGGGTCCGGTACCGCCCCGCCACCCGGCACACCGCGTAGATCGTGAACGAGATCGTCGTGACGTAGGGGCTGATGGGGATGCTGCTGCCCAGCGCGAGCAGGATGCCGCCCTCGATCGAGGCCACGGCGAACAGCACGCTCAGCACGGGCAGCAGCACCGGCGAGGCGGTGACGCGGGCCGCCGCGGCGGCCGGGGTCACGACCAGCGTGAGCACCAGCAGCGCGCCGACGATCTGCACCGACAGGGCGACCGCCAGCCCCAGCACCAGCATGAACGCGAAGGACAGCCCCCGCACCGGCACCCCGCGCGCCTCGGCCACGTCCGGGTCGGTGCTGGCGAAGGTGAGGGGCCGCCACATGACGGCCAGGGCGACCAGCACCAGGACGGACGTGCCGAGCAGCCAGGACATCTGCGGGGTGTCGACGGCGACGATCTGCCCGGTGAGCAGCCCGAACTTGTTGGCCGCCCGGCCCTTGTAGAGGGCGAGGAACAGCACCCCGAGCCCCAGCCCGAACGGCATGATGATGCCGATCACCGAGTTGCGGTCCCGGGCCCGTGCCCCCAGCACGCCGATGGCACCGGCCGCGAGGAGCGAACCGGCGATCGAGCCCGCCACGATGTTCGCCCCGAGCAGCAGTGCCGCCGACGCGCCCGCGAAGGACAGCTCGCTGATGCCGTGCACCGCGAACGGCAGGTCCCGCATCAGCACGAACACCCCGGCCAGCCCGCCCACGAGGCCGAGCGCCACACCGGCGATGAGGGAGTTGCGGACCAGGGCGAGGAGTTCGCCGTAGTCGGTGAAGTCGAAGATCTGGTGCCAGATCCCGTCGGCGAGTGTCATGCGCGCACTCCGTCCGTCTCGTCGGCCTGCTCGGGGTGGTGCGGCGGGGAGGCCGGGTCGTCGGGCGCCCCGGCGACGACGACCCGGCCGCGGACGCGCACGACGTCGACCTGCGTGCCGTAGAGCCGGGACAGCGACTCGGAGGTCAGCACCTCGTCCGGGGTGCCGATCCGGTGCCCGCCCCGGGCCAGGTACAGCACCCGGTCCACCAGCCCCAGCACCGGGTTGATCTCGTGCGTCACGAACACCACCGCCGTGCCGTGGGAGCGGCGCCGGGCGTCGATCAACTCGGTGACGGCCCGCTGGTGGTTCAGGTCGAGCGACAGCAGCGGCTCGTCGCAGAGCAGGATCCGCGGATCGGTCGCCAGGGCCTGTCCGATGCGCACCCGCTGCCGTTCGCCGCCGGACAGCATCCCGAGCGGGACGTCCGCGTACGCCGCGGCCCCGACCGACTCCAGGATCTCGTCCACCCGGCGCCGGACCCCGCCGCCGCGCGGCCGCGGCCCGAAGCGGTGCCCGTCGATGCCGAACCGTACGAGGTCCCGGGCGCGCAGCAGCGCCTGCGCGGACAGGGCCGCCTGCTGCGGGACGTAGCCGATGTGCCGGGCGGACTCGCGCGCCGGCCGGCCGAGGACCGTCAGCGTCCCGGCGGACAGCGGCTGACGGCCCAGCAGCGCCCGGACGAAACTGGTCTTGCCCGCTCCGTTCGGACCCAGCACGGCCAGGAACTCCCCGGGCCGGACGTCGAGATCGAGGCCGCTCCACACCTCGCGGTCGCCGTAGGACAGGGCCGCGGCGCGCAGGCTGATGACGGGCGTGCGGTCCTGGCGGGGGAGCGCGGTCACTTGGCCAGCGCGCTCGCGAGCGCGTCGACGTTGCCGGTCATCCAGCCGAGGTAGTCCTTGCCCTTGGGCAGGGTCTCGGTGACGGGTACGACGGGGACACCGGCCGCCTTGGCCGCCGACTCGGCCTTCTCGGTCTGGGGGCCGGAGGTCTGCTCGTTGTAGACGAGCGCCTTCACCTTGTGGCCGCTGAACAGGGCCAGGCTCGCCTGGAGGACCCTGGGGGAGACGTCGTCGCCCTCCTCGATGGCCTCGCTGAACGCCGGGGGCGTCTTGTCGACCAGTCCGCTCGCCTCGGTCATGTACAGCGGCACGGGCTCGGTGATCGCCACCCCCTCGCCGCCGTGCTCCTTCTTGATCTGCGCCTCCTTCGCCTCCAGCGGCGCGAGCTTCGCCTTGAAGGCGGCGGCGTTCTTCCGGAAGCCGGCGGCCCCGTCCGGGTCGGCCTGGGCGAGGGCCGCGGCTATGCGGTCGGTGACCTTGGCGACGGTGGGGAAGTCGTACCAGACGTGCTCGTTGAGCTCGCCGCCCTTCGGGGCGGTCTTGCCGGACACCTTCACCGCGTTGATCACCTGGGCGGAGTCGTTGTGGCCGCTCTTCAGCATGCGGTCGACGAAGTCGTCGTAGCCGCCGCCGTTCTCGACGACGACCTTCGCCTTGGACAGGGCCAGCTGGTTCTGGGTGTCGGCCTCGTAGGAGTGCGGGTCCTGGTCGGGGTCGCTGATGATCGAGGTGACGTCGACTCTGTCGCCGCCGATGTGCCGCACGATGTCGCCGTAGACGTTCGTGGAGGCGACCACGGCCACCCGCGCCGGAGCGCTCTTGCCGGCGGGCTCCGACGAGCTGCCGCAGCCCGCGAGCAGGGCCAGTGACGCGCTGGTCAGCAGCGCCAGGCGGCGGGACGTGGACAGGGGCATGGCTCCTCCAGAGCGGATGTGCAGGGGGTTGCAGAGGGGTTTCTCGGCGACAGGCGCCACGCTAGATGGCAATGAATGTCAAGAGCGGGTTCTGGCCGAAGTCATGTGAAAACCATTGCCAACTGTTGGGAATTTCTGGACGGACTATCCAAGAACTGGATTGCTGGTCTAATGTGGACGCGTATGGAGGGGAGGCACCATGTCCGCCGAACAAGCCCTGGACGCCGAACGGGACGCGATCCTCGCCGCGCTCGAACCGGTCGTGGAAGGCATCGCCGCGACCTTCGGGCCGGTCTGCGACGTCGTGCTGCACGACTACCGGAACCCGGAGAAGTCCGTGGTCGCCGTCGCCGGATCGGTGACCGGGCGGACGGTGGGCGGCGCGATGAGCGAGATCGGCCTGCGCGTCCTCGCCCGCGGCGACGAGGCCACCGACGAGCTGAACTACGTCACCCGCACCCGGAACGGAACGCTGCTGAAGTCCTCCACGATGGTGCTGCGGGACTCCACCGGAGCGGTGTTCGGCGCGCTCTGCGTCAACGTGGACATCAGCGCCGTCCACCAGGTCCACACCCTGCTCGGCGCGCTCGCCGGAGCCGGCGCCGCCCCGGCGGAAGCGCCCACCACCACCTTCGGCAACGACATCGACTCCGTGGTCGACGCCCTCGTCGACGCCCACCAGTCGAAACAGCGCGGCAGCTGGGCGGAACTCGACCGCGCGGAGCGCCTGGAGCTGTTCGGCGGGCTGGACGCCCGTGGTGTCTTCGCCGTGCGCGGCGCCGTCGAACAGGTCGCCGCCCGGCTCGGCATCTCCCGCGCCTCCGCCTACAACTACCTCTCCCGGGCCCGGGCCGCCCACGACACCCCCACCGGAGGACCCGCGTGACGACCACCACCCCACCCGTCACCCTCGAGGACGTCCGGGCCGCCGCCGCCCGTATCGAGGGCATCGCCCACCGCACCCCGGTCCTGCGCTCCCGCACCCTCGACGCGCTCGCCGGTGCCGAGGTCCACCTCAAGTGCGAGAACTTCCAGCGCATGGGCGCCTTCAAGTTCCGCGGCGCCTACAACGCCGTCTCCCGCCTCACCCCCGAGCAGCTGTCCCGGGGCATCGCCGCCTACTCCTCGGGCAACCACGCCCAGGCCGTCGCCCTGGCCGCCCGTGAGCTGGGCACCACCGCCGTGATCGTCATGCCGGAGGACGCCCCGCCGTCGAAACGGGCGGCCACCGCAGGCTACGGCGCCGAGATCGTCACGTACGACCGCTACACCGGCGACCGTGTCGCCCTCGCCGAGGCCCTGGCCGCCGAGCGGGGCCTGACGGTCATCCCGCCCTACGAGCACCCGCACGTCATCGCCGGGCAGGGCACCGCCGCGCTCGAACTCGTCGAAGAGGTGGGCGAGCTGGACGCACTGCTCGCGCCCGTCGGCGGCGGGGGACTGGTCGCCGGCAGCGGCACGGCCGTCAAGGGCCTGCACCCCGGGACCCGCGTGATCGGCGTCGAACCGGAGGCCGGGGACGACACCAAACGGTCCCTGGAGGCCGGCCGGCGCGTCAGCATCCCGGTCCCGCACACCATCGCCGACGGCCAGGCGCTGCACACGCCCGGAGAGCTGACCTTCTCCCTGAACCGCAGGCTCCTCGACGACGTCGTCCTGGTCGGCGACGACGAGATCCGCCACGCGATGCGGTTCGCCTTCGAGCGGCTGAAGATCGTCCTCGAGCCGAGCGGCGCCACCCCGCTGGCCGCGCTGCTCACCGGCCGCGCGGGCCGCCTCCCGGGCCGCGTCGGCGTCATCCTCTCCGGCGGCAACATCGACGCCGAACGCTTCGCCGCGCTGTGCGGCGGCGGCACCTGAACCGGGTGCCCCGAATGGCGGCCCCCGGTGGACGGGCGGACCATGGAGGTGTAGAGGGCCGACCGCCGACGGCGGTGTCCAGGGCCGCCGGGGCGACCCGGCCCCGGCCGCGGCGCACCGCGGCCGGAAGGGAGCGCGTCATGTTGGAAGTGAAGACGCTCGACAAGCCCGACGAGCGGCGTGATTTCCCCCGCGGCCACCTCGAAGCCATCCACATGACGGATCTCGACTTCGCCGTGGCGACCTTCGAACCCGGTTGGCGCTGGACGGAGTCCGTGGGCCCGATCGCGGGCACCGAGAGCTGCCAGATGCACCACAACTGCTACATGGCCCAGGGCCGGATGCACATCCGCATGGACGACGGCGGCGAGAGCGAGGTCGGACCCGGCGACGTCTTCGTCTGCTCGCCCGGCCATGACGCGTGGGTCGTGGGCGACGAGCAGGTCGTGGTCTACGACTTCCAGGGGCAGACGGCCCGGGAGTACGCGAAGCAGGGATAGCACCCACCGGCCCGCGCGGACGTGTCACCCGATGACGACCACCTCCGCCCGCGCGTGGTCCGCCTCCGGGCACCGGATCGCCTCGGCGGTCCGGTGTCCGGACGATACCCACGGTGCCGCGAGGTCCGCCGTGCGCCGCTCCGCCTGATCACACCGGCAGCAGCCGCGCCACCAGCGCGCTCAGCTGCCGCGCGGTGCGGCACTCGTGCATCTCGACCAGCTCGGCGTACGCGGGCGCGACGGAGTCGCCCGTGCCCCAGCGGGAGCGCTGCTCGGGATTGAGCCAGTAGACGCGGCGTGCCCGCTCGGCGATCCGCCGCACGGCCGGCAGGTTCGGGTCGGCGCGGTTCGTCCGGGCGTCGCCCAGGACGAACACCGTCGTGCGCGAACCCACCGCGTCGGCGTAGCGCTCCGCGAACTCGCCCAACGCCATGCCGTAGTCGCTGCTGCCGTGGTAGCCCGTGACCGCCGCCTCCGCCTGGATGCGGGTGCCCAGGCCCTCGGGGTCGGCGCTGCCGTGCTCCAGCAGCCCGGTCACCTCGTCGATCCGGTTGACGAAGGCGAAGGCCCGTACCTTGCCGAACTGGTCGTGCAGCGCCTGCACCAGCAGCATCGTGAAGTCCGAGAAACCGGAGACCGAGCCCGACACATCGCACAGCAGGACCAGTTCGGGACGGGCGGGACGCCGCCGGCGCAGCACCGGCTTCATCGGCACGCCACCCGTCGACAGCGAACCGCGCAGGGTCCGCCGCAGGTCGATCGTGCCGCGGGAGGCACGCCGGCGGCGGGCCGCGAGCCGGGTCGCGAGCTTGCGGGCGAGCGGCTGGACCGTTCTGCGCAGCTCGGCCAGCCGGTCCTGTCCGGCGAACAGGAAGTCGACCCGGTCGGCGGTCGGGGCCACCGCCCGCCGGGCGATCTCGTCCCGCCCGCGCCGCTCGGCGACCCGCCGCCGCGCCTCCGCGGCCACCAGCGCGCGGAAGGTCTCGATGCGCCGCCGGATCTCGTCCTCCAGCAGCCGGTCCGTGAAGCCCTGACTCCCGCCCCGGCCGCGCACGGTGTCGCGGACCCGCGCCATGAGCGTCTGCGGGCGCAGCCGCTCCAGCGCCTGGTAGGACGACCAGCCGTCCGACTCCGGCGCCGAACCGTAGCCGCCGAAACCGTCGACCGCCTCGATCGCCAGCCGGCCCAGCAGGGCACGGTCGTCGGCGGCCAGGGCGTCGGCCAGCCGGTCCCGCAGGTCCTCCCGCCCCGCCGGCCGCTGCTCCGGGCCGCCGACCCCACGCGGGAAGTACAGGTCGAAGACCGGGTCGAACACCTGCCGCTGCCCGGGCGCGTGCAGCAGCGTCGCCGCGAGCCCCTCGCGCAGCAGCTCCCGGTCGGCGAGGCCGAGTTCCTCGACCGCCCGCGCCGCGTCGACCGTCTCGCCGGTGCCGATCCGGACGCCGTGCGCGCGCAGGGCCCCCACGAGGGACGTCAGCCGCTCCGCGACGCCCGACCGCGTGGTCACAGGGCGTCCAGGTCGAGCTTGGCGGACGCCTTGAGGAGGTCGTCCTGATGCTTGAGGAGGACACCGAGGGTGGCCTGGACGACCGTCTCGTCCAACGTGTTGGCGCCGAGCGCGAGCAGGGTGCGCGCCCAGTCGACGGTCTCGGCCACCGACGGCACCTTGCGCAGGTCCATCGCCCGCAGCGCGCCCACCACCCGCACGACCGAGCGGGCCAGCGCCTCGTCCAGCTCCGGCACCTTCAGCCGTACGATCCGGCGCTCCAGCTCCTCGTCCGGGAAACCGATGTGCAGGAAGAGGCAGCGGCGGCGCAGCGCTTCGGACAGCTCCCGGCTCGCGTTGGAGGTGAGGACGACGAAGGGGCGGCGCGTCGCGGTGATGGTGCCCAGCTCGGGGACGGTCACCTGGAAGTCGCTGAGCACCTCCAGCAGCAGGCCCTCCACCTCGACGTCCGCCTTGTCGGTCTCGTCGATCAGCAGCACCGTCGCCTCGTCGCCCCGGATGGCGGTCAGCAGGGGCCGCGTGAGCAGGAACTCCTCGCTGAAGATGTCCGTCCGCGTCTCGTCCCAGGTCTCGTCGCGGCCCGCGCTGATGCGCAGCAGCTGCTTGGCGTGGTTCCACTCGTACAGCGCCCGGGACTCGTCGACCCCCTCGTAGCACTGGAGGCGGACGAGCCGTGCCCCGGCCACCTCGGCGACCGCCTTGGCGAGTTCCGTCTTGCCGACCCCGGCCGGGCCCTCCACCAGGAGCGGCTTGCCGAGGCGGTCGGCGAGGAAGACGGTCGTGGCGACGGCGGGCGAGGCGAGGTAGCCGGTCTCGGCCAGACGTGCGGAGACGTCGTCGACGGACGTGAACAACGGGGGCCTCCAGGTCGGCGGCGACAGCGGGCGGACGAAGCACTATCTAAGCGCTTGTTCAGCGCTGCTGTCACGGGGTTCCCGCACCGGGCCCGCCGGGCCGGCGCTCACGCGGCCGACGTCACCGCCCGCACCGCGGGCGTGCGCAGCACCCGCCGGGCCGTCGCCAGGCCCGTCCCCAGCGTCACCGCCGCAGCGGCCCCGGCGACCGCGAGCCACACGCCGAACAGCTGGTCCGGCAGCACCGCGTCGCTGCGGACCACGGTGAACGGGACGACCCCGGCCAGCGCCGCCAGCGTGCCGCAGCACACGCCGGTGACCGTCAGGACCAGCCCCTCGGCCGCCACCACACCGAGCACCTGCCCGGGGGCCGCCCCGGCGAGACGCTGCTGCCCGAACTCCCGCTCCCGGTAACTGGTCGCCGCGTACAGCGAGTTGACCAGCATGACGCAGACGAAGACCACGATGACGCCGACGACCGTGAAGTTGAGCGTCTCCAGGTTCTTCGCGTCGACCGACTTCACCAGCCCCGAGGCGGCGACGGCGTCGCTCTCCACCGCCTGCATGGTCAGCGTCGCCGTGGCGATCGCGGTGAACAGGATCAGCGACATCAGGATCCCGGCGAGCTGCCCGGCCCGCTCCCGCAGGTTGCGCACCGCCAGCCAGCCGCTGGCGCCGCCGAGCGGCAGCCGGTCCAGCACCACCGCCAGCAGCCGGGGCGCCCGCAGCGCGCACCCGACGGAGAGCAGGATCGCCCCGTACGCCGGCGGCGCCATCAGCGCGGCGTCCGTCGCCGAGAACACGAACGTCGAGGTCACCGACGCGGCTCCCGCCACGAGGGCCGTGTGGGCGAGGACCGTGCGCGCCCGGCCCCGCCGCCGGCTCGGGCGCGTCGCCCGCCGCACGGCGAGGAACGCGGCCCCCGCGGCGGCGGCGAGCGTGATGCCGGCCCCGGTCGCCAGGGCCACCGGACCGAAGGAGAACCCGACCGACCGCGCGACCTGGCCGCTGTCCTGGAACACCCCCAGCAGCGCCCGGCCACCGAGCATCGCCGGACCGACCGCCAGCGCCGCCCCGGCCAGGGCCACGGCCACCGCCTCGCCCACGACCATCCGCCCGAGCTGCCCCGGAGTCGCCCCCGAGCAGCGCAACAGCTCCATCTCGGCGGCCCTTTGGCGCACGTTGACCGTCAGCGTCGAGGCGATCGCGAAGAACACCAGCAGGGTGCCGTAGCCGCCCACCACCCCCGCCGCCGTGGAGAGGGTCTCCGCGCTCACGGCGTCCACCCCGGCCTGCCCGGCGGTGTCGTGCATCGCGTTGAAGGTCATGATGATCGCCGCGCCCAGGAACGCACACAGCAGCGTCGCGAGGAACCGCCCGGGCCGCTGCCGGATCGACCGCATCGCCAGTACGAACATCCCTCACACCCCCGCCGGCACGTCGTCGCCCAGGTGCGCCAGCCGCTCGGCGACCGCGTCCGCCGCCGGGGCGTCCAGCCGGCCCGCCAGCCGGCCGTCCGCGAGGAACAGCACGGTGCCGGCGTACGAGGCGGCGACCGGGTCGTGCGTCACCATCACCACCGTCCGGCCGTGCACCCGCACCGCCTGCCCCAGCAGCCCCAGCACGTCCCGCGCGCTGCGCGAGTCCAACGCGCCCGTCGGCTCGTCCGCGAAGATCACCCGGGGTTCGGTGACCAGCGCCCGCGCGATCGCCACCCTCTGGCGCTGCCCCCCGGAGAGCTGGTCCGGCCGGTGCCCGAGCCGGTCGCCCAGCCCCACGGCCGTCAGCACCTCCCGCACCCGCTGCCGGTCGACGCGCCGCCCGGCCAGCTTCAGCGGCAGCACCGTGTTCTGCGCGACCGTCAGCGTCTCGAGCAGGTTGTACTGCTGGAACACGAACCCGATCCGGCCGCGCCGGAACCGCGTCAGTTCGGCCTCGCCGCCGCCCGTCAGCTCCGTGCCGTCCACCCGCACGATCCCGCTGTCCGGCCGGTCCAGGCCCGCCGCGCACTGCAGCAGCGTCGACTTGCCGGAGCCGGACGGCCCCATCACCGCCGTGAACGTGCCCCGCCCGAGACCGAGCGTCACACCGTCCAGGGCGGTCACGGCGCTGTCGGCGCTCCCGTACGTCTTGGTGACCTTGACCAGCCGCAGCGCCTCGGCGGCGGGTCCTCGGTCCTGGTCCTTCCGTGGCCTGGTGCGCGACATCGTCGCCCCCCTCCTGCGGCACGCCCTGTGCCTCGCCGACGACGCTACGGAGAAGGCGGCATGACCACACGGGCCGCAGAACCCGTATCGCGGGGTGTACTCAGCGACACCCCGCGACACGGGAGAACCGGAGCCCGGCCGGCCGTCAGCCGTCGCCGCCCGGCGGGGGCGTGACGGGCGAGGGCCAGGCGAAGGCGTTGGTGTAGAGGCGCACCTTCGGGTCCTTGGTCCGGTAGTAGCCGACGGTGTCGTAGGAGGTGATGGCGAAGTCCAGCCTGCCGTCACCGTTGAAGTCCGCCACCGCGATCCGGGCCGTGGACTCCGTGCTCACCTGCTGTTCGAGCAGCGTGTTCCCCTGCGCGTCGAGCTTGTAGTACCAGACGCCCTGCGCCGGGGCGGGACCGCGCATGCCGATCAGGAACTCGTCGTCCCCGTCGTTGTCGAAGTCCGCCACCACCACGTGGTGTCCGGCGGCGTCGAACTTCGGGTCGGGGTGGGCGAACACCTTCAGCACCTTGCGCCGCCACGGCTTGGTGAACGGCGAGGCGGTGCCGTCGGGCCGTACGTACGCCGCGACGGTGTTGCCGTGGAACGGCTCCAGCGTGAGGATCACCGCGCAGGACCGGCCGCCGATCCGCCCGACCGCGAGGTTCCCGCTGCCCCGGAAGTACCGGCCCAGCTCCGGCGACTTCTGCGGCGGCACCCCCGCACCGAGCGTGAAGTGCTGCCAGGGGCTCGTCGAGCCGGGGCCCGGGCCGGGGCCCAGCCAGCTGATCCCCTCGCCGCCGGCCAGCAGGAACGACTCCCGGTCCGGCCGCGGGGTGCCCGGGAAGCGGGCCGACACCACGCCGTGCACCACGGTGAAGTGCGAGGTGTCCACGGCCCGGCCCGCCCAGCCCTCGGTGCCCAGCACGTCGTCGGGCATGTCGTACACCGTGATGTGCACGGGGGAGTTGACGCCGGCCGCGCCGCCCTGCGGCCCGACCACCGGGAACGCGGCGAGCTGGAGGCGCCGGTCGGTGGTGAAGTGGCCCAGCCGCACCCGGTGGGTGGAGACCAGGTCCGCGACGTGCCGGCGCTTCCACGGACCGTCGGGCTGTCCGGTGCCCGGGTTCTGGAGCCAGGAGATCTTGCCGTCCTGGGGGCCGCAGTCGAACATGCAGTTGCCGTAGTCGTGGCTGAGGACGAGGTCCGGCAGGCCGTCGCCGGTGAGGTCGGCGGCGTCCAGGGCGACCGGCTTGCGGCCGCGGAGGTCCGCGATGGTCCGCTTGGTCCAGGACGGGTTCTGGTACCAGACGACCTGGCCCTCGCTGAGCCCCGAGGCGACCAGGTCGGGGCGGCCGTCGCCGTCGATGTCGACGGCCTGGAGGAAGTAGCCGTCACGGGGATCGGCGTCGATGACGGACTCGGTGAACTTCGGTGTGGCGTACGCGCTCACAGCCCCAGCCCCCTCAGGTACTCGCGGGCCAGCTTGGCGTAGTACAGCGGCGGGCGCGGCCCGTGCGGGTCCTGCTCCGCCTCCACGACCAGCCAGCCCTTGAACTGCTTGGCCTCCAGGGCGGAGAGGACGGCCGGGAAGGGCACCCCGCCGGACCGGTCGCCCGGCACCGTGAAGATCCCGGCCCGGACGAACTCCTCGAAACTGGCCGAGGCCAGTTGGGGCCGGTCGCGTACGGCCTTGCGGATGTTCTTCAGGTGCACGTGCCGGATACGGCCGGCGTGCGCCTCCACCACCGCCACCGGGTCGCCGCCGGACCAGTACAGGTGGCCGGTGTCCAGCAGCAGGTGCACGTACGCGGGATCGGTGCGCCGCATGAGCGTGTCCACCTCGCCCTGCGTCTGCACCCCGGTGCCCATATGCGGGTGGTACACGAGCTGGAAGTCCCGCTCCTCGGCGAGTTTCCCGGCCTCGTCGAGCCCTTCGGCCAGCGCCTTCCAGTGGTCCTCGGTGAACACCGGCTTGGAGGCGCTCAGGCTGATGGGCATCAGGTGGATGGAGTTGCCGAACTCGGCCACTCCGATGCTCCTGGTCTTCACGGGCCCCTTGATCGCGTCCAGGAAGTCCATCCGCTCCTCGAAGGCCGCGAGGGTCCGCCCGCGCATGCCGGGCACGGTGAAGAACGTGCTCACCCAGGGCTCGGTGACGCTGAGCCCGCGCAGGGCGAGGGCCTCGTTCAGCGCGTTCACGTCGGTCGGGAACTTGTGGCCGATGCTGCACCCCTCGAAGCCCGCTAACGCGATCTCGCTGACGCACTGTTCGAAGGTGATGTCGTCGCCCAGCAACGGGAAGTCGTCGTTGGTCCAGCCGGTCGGCGTGATGCCGATGTGCGTGTCGGCCAGCCTGATCTGTGCCATGGTCGTGCCTCCTTCACGTGTTCAGGCGCTCGGCAGGATGCGCTTGAGCTGCTCGACCGACTGCAGCGCCATGGCGACGCTGGTCAGCGTGGGGTTGGCGGCGTTGCCGAACGGGTGCAGGCCGTTGCCGCCGAGGAAGAGGTTCTTGACGCCCCACACCTGCGAGTTCGGGTCGACGACACTGGTCTTGCGGTCCTTGCCCATGCGCGTGGTGCCCGCGATGTGCAGGGGCAGGCCCGGCGTGAGGAACTGCGGCTCGGAGCCGGGCATGAAGCCGCCGAGCTGGGCGGCGACCCGCATCATGTGGTCCATCATCCGGCCGCAGTCGACCCGCTCCTCCTTGCTCAGCTCGAAGTGGAACGTCGGCTGGGGCATGCCGAACGTGTCCTTGATGTGGCTGCTGAAGGTGACCCGGTTGCTGCGGCGCGGCCGGGACATGCCGAACCACCGCAGGTCCACGATGAGCCGGCTGTCGATGTTGGGCGGCACCTCGCCGTAGCTGAACGCGTCACGGTGGATCTGGCAGTGCCAGGGCTGTCCCGGGACGGCCGGGATCCACAGGTTCGGCTCCAGCTCCCCCTTGGGGAACGGCACCGGGTCCGCACCCGGCGTCTTCTCCTCCTGCTTCTGCTTCTGCTTCTCGATGTACTCCTTCACCCGCTTCTGGGCGTCCGGGTACTTGCCCAGCAGGGTGACGACGTCGTCGAGCAGCGACTGCTTGAGGACGGTCTGGCAGAACGCCATCGGCTGCTCGGTCAGGTAGCGGCCGAGCGACTCGGACTGCAGGCCCGAGGCGAACAGCAGCTGCGGGGTGAGCACCGGGTTGCAGGCGACGACGAACGCCTCGGCGTTGATCGTCACCTTCTCGTTCAGGTCGCGCAGGTTGCGGACCTTCACGCCGGTCACCCGCTGCTCGCCGTCACCGGTGTCGGAGAACTCCAGCCGCGTGCACTGGTGCTCGGGCAGCAGCCGGAAGGACCCCTGGGTCGGGGAGTGGCGCGGGTTGGCGAGCTCGCCCAGCACGGTGTCCGCGGCGCTCCAGTGCACGGCGTCGGACTTCGCCTGGTCGGGCCGGGTACGGACGGCGAGCGGGAGTTCCCTGACGTTGGTGAACTGGGCCCGGTGCAGCACCTCCCGCACCAGGAGGTGGCGGGCCGAGGACGCGAACACCGTCTCGGACCGGTGCAGCAGCGCCGCGGCCTCCTTGTAGAGCTTGTCCATCGTGGTCGCCTCGATGGGGTAGGCCTCGCCGTTGTACGTGCGCTCCAGGGTGGCGTGGAACTCCGGGACGGCACACGTCCAGTGCGTCGCCATGCCGCCGACGGCGTACGTGGACGCGCACGCGGCGAGGTTGTCGCGTTTCTTCTGCTCCGGGTTCTGGTTGTTGAGGACGAATCCCGGCCATTCCTCCGGGTTGTACGAGAAGGAGGACGGGTCGAGAGTGACCACCGGGGAGTCGTCCGACGCGATGGACATCGGATGCAGATGTCCTCGGATCACCGACGCGAAAAGATCCACGTTCTTCTGGTACAGGAAGCTGTTCTTGAGGTGCTCTCCGTAATTCCCGGAGAGCTGTGCGCCGGCGTCGATCATCAGGACATGATGTCCGGCGTCCACGAGTTTCCGTGCGAATGTGGCGCCGACCGGGCCACTTCCGACGATGAGAACATCGACGTCGTACTTGCTCATGGTGCGGCCTCCCTTTCACGGAATTGGGTCCATCCCATTGAGGCGGCGGTCGGAAATTCCGTAAATAGCGGGGCCCCAGGTTCCCCTGAAGGGGGTATTCCTGTGATGAACCGACAAATATTTCGTGTTTTCCGGAAAAGGGAATGACTGTGACCCCGGCCGGAAAAGCCGGGGTGCACAGCCGTTTATGCGGCTAGGAAATGACCCGCAATTCTTCGATTCCCGGCCGCTTTCCCTTCTCGCCGGGATCCGCCGCGCGGACCTCCACCCGCACGAAGCGCGCGGTGACACCGGGCACCGCCTCGCTCCAGCGCTCCCCGTCCGCGGAGGCGAGCAGCCGGAACGAGCCCGGGCGGACGTCCGTCCACTCCACCTCGACCTTCGAGACCCGCACCGCGCGGCCGAGGTCGACGGTCAGCCGCGCCTCGGCCGCCTTCGGCGACCAGGGCGTCGTCCCGTCCCCGTCGACGGCCGCGTTCGCGTAGAGGCCCGGCTGCTCCGAGGTGGCCTCGGCCGGCCGGCAGCGGGCGAGGTTTTCCGTCGGCACCCGGTCCGGGCGGCGGGTCTTCAGCACCGCCGGCGCCGTGGAGCTGACGATCTGCGAGCCCTGCGGCGTCTGGAGCTCGAACGGCTCCCCCTGCACCAGCCGCACTGTCGTCTCCTCGGCCCCGATGGCCACCTCGTAGGTCCTGCCGTGCGCGCGCAGTCCCCTGAGCGTGACGCCCTCGGACAGCTGCGGCGGGAGCATCGGGTCCACGCGCACCGCGCCCGAGCGGGTGCGCAGCCCGGTCAGCCCGTGCGTGAAGACCTGCACGAAGCCGCCCTTCCCGGTCAGGAAGTCCTCCGCCGGGAACCCGGCGTGCGGGTCGCCGGCCCCGGCCGCGCGGTCGCCGCGCGCCTCGGAGAACAGCGCGAACGGCCCCCGCACGAACGGCCGGATCGACCGCATCAGATACGTGTGGGTGGCACAGCCCGGCTTGCCGATGGCCGCCGCGTCCACCGCGTGCACCGAGTCGGTCATGGCCGGGCCGTCCGGGTCGGAGCGGGCGGCGTAGTAGTCCAGGGTGTTGGCCGCGGCCTCCTCGGACATGGGCCACTCCAGCGGATACATCAGCAGGACGGCGTCCGCCTGCTTGATGGGCGCCCCGTCGTACCCGTCGTACTGCCGGAACACCTTGGTCTTCTCGTCGTACGGGATGCGCAGCCCGTCGGCGATCGCCGTCCATGCGTCCGGCGCGCGCTCGCCGAGGACCCGGGCCGCGCGGGCGGCGTTGCGCAGGGTGGTCGCGGCACCGGCGTTGGTGAAGACCGCGTCGTTCTTGTAGTTGCTGTACTCGTCCGGCCCGGAGACGTTCCGGATCGAGTAGCTGCCGTCGCCGTTGCGGGTCACGCGGCTCTCCCAGAACTCCGCGATGCCCTTGAGCAGCGGCCAGCCCCGCTCCCGCAGCCACTCCTCGTCCCCGGTCTGCTGATGGAACTGCCAGACGGCCAGCGCGATGTCGGACTGGAGGTGGATCTGCGTACGGCAGTGGTCCGGCTCCACGCTGTGGCACTCGGACGGCAGATCGCCCCGGTCGGCGCTGGTCCAGGGGAAGAACAGGCCGCGGTGGCCGAGCGCGGCGGCGTTGCGCCGGGCGGCCGGCATGGTGCGGTGCCGGTACTCCAGGACCGGCCGGGCCAGTTCGGGCCGGAAGGCCAGCAGGCCCGGGAACATCCACGTCTCCGCGTCCCAGAACTTCAGCCCCGCGTAGTCGTCGCTGGTCAGACCAGCCGGGGCGATGCTGTCGGGCGAGCCGGCCCGCGTATTGGCCAGCAGCCCGTACAGGCCGGCGCGCAGCCATCTCTGCAGCTCGGGCTGCCCGGCGACCTCGATGTCACCGCTCCACAGCTGCTCCCACTCGGCCGCGTGCCGCCCGAACAGCCGCTCCCAGCCCCGGTCCGCGGCCCGCAGCGACTCCTCGGCGGCACTCCGCGCGGGCGACGCGGAGGTCAACGCGGTGTCGACGCCGACGAACTTGGTGAACGCGTACGAACGTCCGGCGCGCACCGGCACGGCTGCCGACTGCCGCGCGGTCAGCCCTTCGCCGCCGCGGGTCCAGCCCCGCACCGGCACCCCCTGGTCCGGACGCAGCGTCGACACGACCGCCCCGTCCACCCCGGTCCCGTCGGTGCGGAACGCCACGGCGATCCGGTCCTCCACCGACCCGCCGGGGCCGTCCGCGGTCGCGGAGACCCGCCGTGCCCCGCGGCCGTCGATCAGGTCCGTGACGCTCGCGGTGCCCCGCCAGCGCGGGGTCACCCGCAGCCGCACCGCACCGACGTGCCGGTACTTGCGGTCGGCGACGACGTCGTAGACCAGGTCGGTCGCCCGGCCTTCCCCGGTGGTCCACGTCAGGGACGTGCGCACCAGGCCGCAGCGCAGGAAGACGGTCTGCCGGTAGCCGGAGATCCGGTCGGCGGGCGTCGTCGGGCCGAAGGTCTCGTCCCCGACCGTGACGGAGAGCCCCGACCAGGTGGGCAGCGCCGCGATGACGTGCCGGTCCTCGGCCGTCCGCTGGTTGTGCGCGTAGAGGCCCGCCACGTAAGCCCCGTCGTAGCGGGGCCTCTTGAGGGGCCAGCCGGTGTTGCGCTCCGAGACGGAGTAGCCCGAGCCGGCCGGCGGCAGGCTGTGCCCGAGGAAGCCGTTGGCGACGTAGGCGTGGTGGTCGTTCGCCGGGTCGGTGGACGTGAGCGCCCAGTCCGCCGGCGCCGCGTGCCCCTCGTCGGGGCAGAGCCGCGCGGCGCGTTCCGCCGGGGGAGCGGCGCCGGACAGCGACGCGGTGGTGAGGAGCGTGCAGAGGAGCAGTGGGACGGCGAGTCGGGTACGGCGGGAGAGGCCTAAAGGCGGTAAGGACCGCCTGGGCGCATGCGGCATGGGGGTCTCCACGAGGTCGGAGGAAGGGAGGCGAGCCGGAACGCGGCAAGGCGTGCGAAGCGGACGTCGGTCGATGCCCGGGTGCGAGCGTCAGCGGACGCGTATGTGGGAGGCTCCGCAGGGCAGGGGAGTGGGCCGAGAGGCGGCGTCCACACCCTGCACAGTCATCCCTGCTGCCCTCCTGGGGCCGATGGCCCGGCGTCAACTCGTCGTTACCCAAAGGGTCATGGGTGTAACCCTGAGTAGTGTTCACAGGTCGTGTGCGCCTTTGCGTGCTCCGGCGCGGTCGGATGCGCCCCTGGCCTCCCCGGCGCGTATCGGCCTCCTGGTGCGCCGCCTTCTGTATGACTGGGAGTGCCCGGCGAGCACCCGCGGGTACCCGACCACTCCCGTACGGAAAGGGCTGAACACGGTATGCGGATCGATCTGAAGGGCCGCACCGCTCTGGTGACCGGCTCCACGCAGGGCATCGGCGCCGCGATCGCGTCGGGCCTGGCCCGGGCCGGCGCCCGGGTGGGCGTCAACGGCCGCTCGTCCCCGCGCGTCCAGGAGGCCGTGGACCGGATGCAGGGCGAGGTCCCGGACGCCGATCTGGTGCCCGTGGCCGCCGACGTGACGACCGACGAGGGCGCGGGGCAGGCGCTGGACGCCCTGGGACAGGTGGACATCCTCGTCAACAACCTCGGCGTCTTCGAGTCCGCCGACCCCCTGGAGATCAGCGACGAGGAGTGGCGGCGCTACTTCGACGTGAACGTCCTGTCCGCCGTGCGCCTCACCCGTCTCGTCCTGCCCGGCATGACCGAGCGCGGCTGGGGGCGCGTGCAGAACATCGCCAGTGACTCGGCGGTCGTCATCCCGGCCGAGATGATTCACTACGGCATGTCGAAGACCGCCCTGCTCGCCGTGAGCCGGGGCTTCGCCAAGCAGGCCGCCGGCACCGGCGTCACGGTCAACTCCGTCATCGCCGGGCCCACTCACACGGGTGGTGTGGAGGACTTCGTCTACCAGCTCGTCGACCGCGACCTGCCCTGGGACGAGGCCCAGCGCGCCTTCATGCGGCAGCACCGGCCGCAGTCGCTGCTGCAGCGGCTGATCGAGCCGGAGGAGATCGCCAACATGGTCGTCTACCTCGCCTCCGACCAGGCCTCGGCGACCACGGGCGGTGCCCTGCGCGTCGACGGCGGCTACGTCGACTCGATCCTGCCCTGAGTCACGCCTCGCCCACGAGGATCACCTCCAGCGTGCGCGGGCCGTGCACCCCCTCGACCCGGTCCAGTTCGATGTCGCTGGTCGCCGAAGGACCGGAGATCCAGGTCAACGGGCGAACCGGGTCGAGGCGTTCGAGGGCCTGCGGCACGGACGACACGACCTGGTCCGGGACCCGGACGACGCAGATGTGATGGTCCGGGACCAGGGTGATCCGGCGCCGCCCCTGGTCGGGGGAGCCGTCCAGCACGATCGTCCCGGTCTCCGCGATCGCGACCGCACAGGCCGTCACGACACTGTCCACCCGGTCGAGTTCGGCCGGGGTGCTCTCCGCCCGGTCCGCGACCCGCGTCACCCCGGTCGCCGCCGGCCAGTTCCCGTCCAGCCCGGGCGGCACCAGCACCGAGGCCGCCCCGCGCTTCTCCAGCAGCCCCGCGATCAGCCCGGGCAGCCCCGCGCTGTCGGTACGGTGCACGATCGCCCGGTAGTCCGCCAGGTTCTCGGCGAGCAACTCCACCGTCTCGGCGACCGTCCGCCGCCCGTGCTCGCGCAGGTAGTCCCGCACGATCGGCGACGCGTCGGCGGAGTTCCGCGTGGTCGGCGACGCGTCGGCGGAGTCCTGCGCGATCTGTGGCTCGTCGGCGGAGTCCTGCGTGGTCGGCGAGGCGTCGGCGGAGTCCCGCGCGATCGGTGGCTCGTCGGCCGGCACGTCCGCCAGTGCGCGTCGCACTCGGCCCAGGATCCGTTCCCTGCTGTTCACTCGGCCCCGTCCTTTCCGCCGCGCGTGCGCTGCCACCAGTCCCGGAACGGCTCGGCCGGCACCGGCGGCAGGTCCCGGGTCCCGCTCCACGCCCTGCCCGGGCCGGGCAGCGTACGGGGATGGAAGCGCCGGGTCCGGGAGGCGGCGCGCTGTCCGGTGCGCAGCGCCCCCGGGTGTGTGAACGCCCAGCGCGCCGCGCGCATCGCGGCCCGCTCGGCGGCGTGCCCCTTCGCGGGCCGCAGCACGACCCGGTTGCCCTCCCGGGTCACCTCACCGCCCTCCACCACCCGTTCCCGCAGATGCACCAGCACCTCGGGGATGTCGATGGCCACCGGGCACACCTCGTAGCACGCCCCGCACAGCGAGGACGCGTACGGCAGCGAGGCGTCGATCTCGCTGCCCGTGCCCCGCAGTTGGGGGCTGAGGATCGCGCCGATCGGGCCGGGGTAGACCGAGCCGTAGGCGTGGCCGCCGGCCCGCTCGTACACCGGGCAGACGTTCAGGCACGCCGAGCAGCGGATGCAGCGCAGGGCCTGCCGGCCGACCTCGTCGGCGAGGGTGTCGGTGCGGCCGTTGTCCAGCAGCACCAGATGGAAGGTGCTCGGCCCGTCACCGTCGGTCGTGCCGGTCCAAGTTGACGTGTACGGGTTCATGCGCTCGGCCGTCGAGGAGCGGGGGAGGGTCTGCAGGAACACCTCCAGGTCCCGCCAGGTCGGCACGATCTTCTCGATCCCGACGACCGAGATCAGCGTCTCGGGCAGGGTGAGGCACATCCGCCCGTTGCCCTCGGACTCCACGACCACCAGCGTGCCCGTCTCGGCGACCATGAAGTTGGCGCCGGAGATGCCGACCTTGGCCCGCAGGAACTTCTCCCGCAGGTGCAGCCGGGCGGCTTCGGCGAGTTCGGCCGGCGTGTCGGTCAGGCCCTCGGGGGCGGGGCGGCCCCATTCGCTCATCTCGCGGGCGAAGATGTCGCGGATCTCGCCCCGGTTGCGGTGGATGGCCGGCACGAGGATGTGCGAGGGCCGGTCCTGGCCCAACTGCACGATCAGCTCGGCGAGATCGGTCTCGTAGGCGCGGATGCCCTCGGCCTCCAGTGCCTCGTTGAGCCCGATCTCCTGCGTGGCCATCGACTTGACCTTGACGACCTCCGACTCGCCGGTCATCTTCACCAGTTGGGTGACGATCTCGTTGGCCTCGGCCGCGTCGGCGGCCCAGTGCACGATGCCGCCCGCGGCCGTGACCGACTCCTCCAACTGGATGAGGTAGCGGTCGAGATGGCGCAGCGTGTGGTCCTTGATCCGCTTGCCCGCCTCGCGCAGCTCGGCCCAGTCGGACACCTCCGACACGGCCTTGGCCCGCTTGGCGCGGATGGTGTGCGTGGCGTGCCGCAGATTGCCGCGCAGGGTCGCGTTGCCGACGGCCTCCCGCGCGGCTTCCGGGAACGCCGGCATCCCGACGAACGTTCCGCTCATACGGCCGGTTCCTCCTCCGTGCTCGCCAGGATCTCCGCGATGTGCACCGGCCGCATGCCGGTCCGCAGCCGGGCCATCGTGCCGCCGATGTGCATCAGGCACGAGTTGTCGGCCGCGCACAGCACCTCGGCGCCCGTCGACTCGGCGTTGCGCACCTTGTCCGCGCCCATCGCCGCCGAGACGTCGGAGTTCTTCAGCGCGAACGTGCCGCCGAAGCCGCAGCACTCCTCCGCGCCCGGCAGTTCCACCAGCTCCAGCCCCTTCACCGCCCGCAGCAGCCGCAGGGGCCGTTCGCCGAGCCCGAGCCCGCGCAGGCCGTGGCAGGTCGGGTGGTAGGTCACCGTGTGCGGGTAGTACGCCCCGACGTCCGTCACGCCCAGCACGTCCACGAGGAACTCGGTGAGCTCGTACGTCTTCGGCACCACCGGCGCCAGCGTGGCCGCGAGGGTGTCCCCGCGGCCCTCGGCCCGGGCCCGCTCGCCCATCCGCGGATACAGCTCCCGCACCATCGCCCCGCACGACCCGGACGGCGTCACGATCGCCTCGTACCCGCCGAAGACATCGGAGAAGTGCCGGGCGAGCGGCTCGGCCTCATGGCGGTACCCGGTGTTGTAGTGCGCCTGCCCGCAGCAGGTCTGCGCCATCGGGAAGTCGACCTCGACGCCCAGCCTGGTCAGCAGTTTCACCACAGCGCGCCCGGTGTCCGGATACAGCGTGTCGTTGACGCAGGTCAGGAACAGAGCGACACGCATCGCGGCTCCTTGGGGTTGATCATCGGATGAGTGCAGGGTAGTCCGGGCGTACGGCCGGGGGGAGACCCCGTCAGTCCCCGGCGAGCCGGGCCTGCGCGGCACGCCACCGCTCGGTCCCGCCGCGCGGCTCGTACCGCGTGAGCGGCTGGGTGCGGACGAGCAGCTCCCGCATGCCCGCGAGGTCCCCGACCAGCCCGTGCGCCCGCGCCTGCACGAGCACGTTCCCCAGGGCGGCCGCCTCGGTGGGCCCGGCGACCACCGGCAGCCCGCAGGCGTCGGCGGTCAGCTGGCACAGCAGCGCGTTGCGCGTGCCGCCGCCCACCACGTGCACGACGTCGACCGTCTGCCCGGCGAGCCGCTGCGCCTCCTGGACGGCCCTGCGGTGCGCGAGGGCGAGCGAGTCGAGGATGCAGCGCGTCACCTCGGCCGGCGACCGCGGCACCGGCTGCCCCGAGACCCGGCAGGCCTCGGCGATCCGCTCCGGCATCCGCCCCGGCGCGAGAAACGCCGCGTCACCGGCGTCCACGACCGACCGCAGCGCCTCCACCTTGGACGCCTCCAGCAGCAGCCCGCCCAGGTCCGGTTCGCCCCAGGCCCGCACGCACTCCTGGAGCAGCCACAGTCCCATGATGTTGCGCAGGTAGCGGACCGTGCCGTCGAGCCCCAGTTCGTTGGTGAAGTTGGCCGCCCGGCTCTCCTCGGTGAGCACCGGGGCGTCCAGCTCCAGTCCGGCCAGGGACCAGGTGCCGGTGCAGATGTAGGCGAACCGCTCACCCGTCGCGGGGACGGCGGCGACCGCCGACGCGGTGTCGTGCGACCCGACGGCTGTCACCGGCACCGGACCGGCCAGCCCGGTCTCCTCCAGCACCTCCGGCCGCAACAGCCCCGCGGGATCACCGGGCTGCCGCAGCGGCGCGAACAGCCCGAGGTCGATCCCGAGCCGCTCCGCGACGCCGTGGGCCCAGTCGCGGGTGCGGGGGTCGATCAGCTGGGTCGTGGACGCGTTGGTCAGCTCCGTGCCCTGCTCGCCGGTCAGCCAGTACGTCAGCAGGTCCGGCATCAGCAACAGCCGTTTCGCCTGGGCGAGTTGGGCAGTGGAACGGGCCGCCGTCAGCTGGTACAGGGTGTTGAAGGGCGCGTACTGCAACCCGGTCGCGGCGTACAGCTCCTGGGCGGGCACGGTCGCCCACACCTTCTCCGCGACGCCCTCGGTCCGCGCGTCCCGGTAGTGCACGGGGTTGCCGAGCAGCGCCCCGTCCGCGTCGAGCAGCCCGTAGTCGACGGCCCAGCTGTCGATGCCGACGGAGTCGACCCGCCCGGCCGCCTTCAGCCCGTCGAGCACGCCCGCGTACAGCCCGAGCACGTCCCAGCGCAGCCCCTCCGGCACGCGCACCGGCCGGTTCGGGAAGCGGTGGATCTCGCTCAGCTCCAGCGAGTCCGGGCCGACGCGGCCGACCATGACGCGCCCGCTGGACGCGCCGAGGTCGACCGCGGCGTACGACTTCACGGCCGCGCTCACCGCAGGAAGGCGGCCGCGACGCCCGCGTCGACGGGGATGTGCAGACCGGTCGTGTGGGTGAGGTCCCCGCCGGTCAGCGCGAACACGGCGTTGGCGACATGCTCGGGCAGCACCTCGCGCTTGAGGATGGTCCGCTGGGCGTAGAACTCGCCCAGCTTCTCCTCCTCGACCCCGTACACGGCGGCCCGCTTGGCGCCCCACCCGCCGGCGAAGATCCCCGACCCGCGCACGACACCGTCGGGGTTGATCCCGTTGACTCGGATCCCGTGTTCGCCCAGCTCGGCCGCGAGCAGCCGCACCTGGTGGGCCTGGTCGGCCTTGGTGGCCGAGTAGGCGATGTTGTTCGGCCCGGCGAACACGGCGTTCTTCGAGGCGATGTAGACGATGTCACCGCCCAGCTCCTGGGCGATCATCACCCGGGCCGCCTCCCGCGACACCAGGAACGAGCCGCGCGCCATGATGTCGTGCTGGAGGTCCCAGTCCTTGGCGGAGGTCTCCAGCAGCGGCTTGGAGATCGAGATGCCCGCGTTGTTGACGACGAGGTCGACACCGCCGAAGGCCAGCGCGGCCGCCCGGAACGCCTCGGCGATCTGCTCCTCGGACGTCACGTCGACGGTCACGGCGACGGCCTTGTCAGGCCCGCCCAGCTCCTCGGCGACCGCCTCGGCGTTCTCCGTGTTGAGGTCGGCGACGACCACACACGCCCCCTCGGCCACGAGCCGGTGCGCGATGGCCTTGCCGATCCCACTCCCGGCACCCGTCACCAGCGCGACCCGGGTCGCCAGCGCCTTGGGCTTCGGCATCCGCTGGAGCTTGGCCTCCTCCAGCGCCCAGTACTCGATCCGGAACTTCTCGGACTCCTCGATCGGCGCGTAGGAGGAGACGGCCTCGGCGCCGCGCATCACGTTGATGGCGTTGACGTAGAACTCGCCGGCGACCCGGGCGGTCTGCTTGTCCTTGCCGAACGAGAACATGCCGACCCCCGGGATCAGCACGATCGCCGGGTCGGCACCGCGCATGGCGGGGGAGTCGGGCTCGGCGTGCCGCCGGTAGTAGGCGGCGTACTCCTCGCGGTACTCGGCGTGCAGCTCCTTGAGCCGGGCGACGGCCTCGTCGAGCGGGGCGGTCGGCGGCAGGTCGAGGACCAGCGGCCGCACCTTGGTCCGCAGGAAGTGGTCCGGGCAGGAGGTGCCGAGAGCGGCGAGCCGCGGGTGCTCGGCGCTCGCGAGGAAGTCGAGCACCACCTCGGAGTCGTTGAAGTGCCCGACCTGGGGCCGGTCCCGCGAGGCGAGGGCGCGCACGTACGGCGCGAGGGCGGCGGCCCGCTCCCGCCGCTCGGCGGCGCCCAGCGCGGCGTATCCCTCGATCACCGGCCCGAAGGGCTCGGGCTTCCCGCGCTCGGCGAGGAACTTCTCGGCGGTCCGGATGATGTGCAGCGAGTTCCGCTCGCACTCCTCGGAGGTGTCACCCCAGGCGGTGATGCCGTGCCCGCCGAGAATGCACCCGATGGCCTGCGGATGGGCGGCCTTCACGGCGGCGATGTCCAGCCCCAGCTGGAAGCCCGGCCGCCGCCACGGCACCCACACCACACTGTCCCCGAAACACTCGGCGGTCAGCTTCTCCCCGTCGGCGGCACAGGCGAGCGCGATCCCCGAGTCCGGATGCAGATGATCGACGTGCGCGGCCTCGACCAGCCCGTGCATGGCGGTGTCGATGGACGGGGCGGCCCCGCCCTTGCCGTGCAGGCAGTAGTCGAACGCGGCGACCATCTCGTCCTCGCGCTCGACCCCCGGGTACACGTCGACGAGCGCCCGCATCCGGTCCAGCCGCAACACGGCCAGCCCCGCCTCGGTCAGCGTCCCGAGATCACCGCCGGACCCCTTGACCCACATCAGCTCGACGTCCCCGCCGGTGACGGGATCGGTCCCGGTGCCCTTGGCGGAGGCGTTGCCCCCCGCGTAGTTCGTGTTCCGCGGATCGGCCCCGAGCCGGTGCGACCGGCCGAGCAGAGCGTCAGCTTCGGGATGAACAGCCATCAACAGTTCCTTTGCAACGGAGAGTGTGTATGTCAGGGGCGCGGGAACTGCGCGACAAGCCACAACCGGCCCGCAGCCCGAACGAAGACAGAACCCGGCAGACGCTCACGCCCCCCAACCGGCCTGCTGCCCACCCACCCGCTCGGCAACGATCTTCTCGGCCCACCCGGACCGCCGGTACGCGGCGAGAGGCTCGGGGTCCAACCCCATCTCCTCCCGCACCTCCCGCAGCAACGGCCGCACATCCGTGTTGTACGCGTCCATCAGCACGGCATTGGCCTCCAGCACATCCCCCGCCCGCTGCGCCGCACCCAACGCGTCCCCGTCGACCAGCAGCGCCTTCGCCGTGGCCTCCTGCACGTTCATCACCGACCGGATGATCGCCGGGATCTTCGCCTCGATGTTGTGGCACTGGTCGAGCATGAACGCGACCTCGGGCGAGAACCCACCGCCCCGCACCACCTCGTACATGATCCGGAACAGCTGGAACGGATCCGCGGCGCCCACCATCAGGTCGTCGTCCGCGTAGAACCGCGAGTTGAAGTCGAACCCGCCGAGCTTGCCCTCCCGCAGCAGCGTCGCCACGATGAACTCGATGTTGGTCCCCGGCGCGTGATGCCCCGTGTCGACGACGACCTGCGCCTTCGGCCCGAGCTTCAGACAGTGGGCGTACGCCGTACCCCAGTCCGGCACGTCCGTCGTGTAGAAGGCCGGCTCGAAGAACTTGTACTCCAGCAGCATCCGCTGCCCGTCACCGAGCCGCTCGTACACCTCGGCCAGCCCTTCGGCCAGCCGGTCCTGCCGCGCCCGGATGTCGTCCTGCCCGGGATAGTTCGTCCCGTCGGCGAACCACAGTTTCAGATCCGTGGACCCGGTGGCGTCCATGATGTCGACGCACTCCAGCAGATGGTCCACGGCCTTGCGCCGCACCGCCGCGTCCGGGTGGCAGATGCTGCCGAGCTTGTAGTCGTCGTCCTGGAAGGTGTTGGAGTTGATCGCACCGAGCTTCACCCCGCGGTCCTCGGCGTGCTTCGCCAGCGCCGCGTAGTCGTCGACCTTGTCCCACGGGATGTGCAGCGCGACCGTCGGGGCGACCCCGGTGAACTCGTGCACCTTCGCCGCGTCGTCCAGCTTCTCCTGCGGGGTGCGTGGAACGCCCGCTTGCGCGAACACCTTGAACCGCGTGCCGGAGTTCCCGTACGCCCACGACGGCGTCTCGACGGCCTGTGTCTTGAGAGCGGCCTTCGCCGCGGCGAGCTCGGTCACGTCAGAACTCCTGAGACATCGGGTCGCCACGACCATGCGTGACCACCACTGAATGAAACGATTCAGGACGCGAAGTTATGGGCCCCCCGAAGGGGTGTCAACCCCTCCGGCCAAGACGGTTTCCCGTGACCAGCGCGTGACCTTCTGGCATCGAAACTTTTTCGACCGGAACCCATTGACGTGACATGCGCGGCCCGCCTAACGTCCCGGCAACCCAGTTGAAACCTTTCACGACGCCCACGACGCCGAGAGGCCGTCCCGCCGGCGTCGTCGAGGAGCCCCCAATGACCCACCCGTCCACCACGGGTCCGGCCCCGGTTCTGGCACTGAAGGACGTCTCCAAGTCCTTCGGCGCGGTCCGCGCCCTGCGGGACGTCTCCCTGGAGCTGTTCCCCGGGGAGGTGCACGCCCTGGCCGGAGAGAACGGTGCCGGCAAGTCGACCCTCATCAAGACACTCGCCGGAGTGCACCGGCCGGACGCCGGCCAGGTGCTGCTCGACGGCGCGCCCGTGGCCTTCCACGGCCCCGGCGACGCCCGCGACGCCGGCATCGCCGTGATCTACCAGGAGCCCACGCTCTTCCCCGACCTGTCGATCGCCGAGAACATCTACATGGGCCGCCAGCCGCGCCGCGCGCTCGGCCGGATCGACCACAAGGCCACGCACAACGCGACCGCCGAGCTGATGAAGCGCCTCGGCGTCGAACTCGACCCCGACCGCCCCGCGCGGGGCCTGTCCATCGCCGACCAGCAGATCGTCGAGATCGCCAAGGCCCTCTCCTTCGACGCCCGCGTCCTGATCATGGACGAGCCGACCGCCGCCCTCACCGGCAGCGAGGTCGCCCGCCTCTTCGGCGTCGTCCGCACCCTGCGCGAACAGGGCGCCGCCGTCCTGTTCATCTCCCACCGGCTGGAGGAGATCTTCGAGATCTGCCAGCGGGTCACCACCCTGCGCGACGGCGCCTGGATCGCCAGCGAGCCCCTGGACGGCATGACCGAGGACGACCTCGTGCGCCGCATGGTCGGCCGCGACCTCGACGAGCTGTACCCCAAGCAGGAGGTCGAGCCGGGCGAGGTCGCCCTGAGCGTGCGCCGGCTGACCCGCGAGGGCGTCTTCACCGACGTCTCCTTCGAGGTACGGCACGGCGAGATCGTTGGCCTGGCCGGACTCGTCGGCGCCGGGCGCACGGAGGTCGCCCGGGCGATCTTCGGCATCGACCGCTGGGACGCCGGTGAGGTCTCCGTCCAGGGCAAGACCCTGGTCAACGGCGCCCCCTCCACCGCCATGGCCGCCGGACTCGCCCTGGTCCCCGAGGACCGGCGCGCCCAGGGTCTGGTGATGGACATGTCCATCGAGCGGAACATCGGCCTCACCGGACTCCGCACCGCAGTGAAGGCCGGGCTCATGGACCGCGGCGCCGAGCGCAGCCGCTCCCTGGACTGGGCCGTCAAGCTCCAGGTGAAGTACGCCCGCATCGCCGACACGGTCAACACGCTCTCCGGCGGCAACCAGCAGAAGGTCGTGCTCGCCAAGTGGCTCGCCACCGGCCCCAGGGTGCTGATCGTCGACGAGCCGACCCGCGGCATCGACGTCGGCACCAAGGCCGAGGTGCACCGGCTGCTGTCGCAACTGGCCGCCGACGGCGTGGCCGTCCTGATGATCTCCTCCGACCTGCCCGAGATCCTCGGCATGGCCGACCGCGTGCTGGTCATGCACGAGGGCCGGCTCACCGCCGAGATCCCACGCTCCGACGCCACCGAGGAAACCGTGATGGCCGCAGCCACCGGGAGGGCCGCCGCATGACGGTCGTCACCCCGCAAGAGGCCCCCGTGGCCGACGTGCCCAAGTCGAGCGGCACCCGGCTCGTCGACCGCGTCTTCAAGATGCGCGAACTCGCCATCCTGGTCGTCTTCCTGGTGATGATCGGCGTCACCCAGGCCGGCAACAGTGAGTTCCTGTCCGAGCAGGGCATCAAGGACCTGCTGCTGAACGCGACGATCCTCGTCCTGGTCGCCACCGGCCAGTCCCTCGTCGTCATCACCCGCAACGTCGACCTGTCCGTCGGCTCCACGCTCGGCATCAGCGCCTTCGCCGCCGGCACCTACCTCCAGGGCGGCGGCAACGCGGTCGTCGCGATCGCCCTGGCCGTGCTGCTCGGCATCGGCTTCGGACTGCTCAACGGACTGCTCGTCAGCCTCGGCCAGGTGCCCGCGCTCGTGGTCACCCTCGGCACGCTGTACATCATCCGCGGCATCGACTCCATCTGGGTCGGCTCCCGGCAGATCACCGCGGCCGACCTGCCCGGCGGGTTCGTCGACTTCGGCTCCGGCGGCATCTCCGCGGTGCCGTACCTGGCGCTGATCGCCCTGGCGGTCCTCATCGCCACCGCCTACTACCTCAAGCACTTCGGCAGCGGCCGCGAGCTGTACGCGCTCGGCTCCAACCCGGAGGCCGCCCGCCTCGCCGGCATCCCCGTGCGCAAGCGGATCCTCGCCGCGTACACCTTCTGCGGCGCCCTCGCCGGACTCGCCGGCGCGATGTACCTCGCCCGGTTCGGCAACGTCGACTCCGGCACCGGCAACGGCTACGAACTGACCGTCGTCAGCGCGGTCGTGGTCGGCGGCGTCGTCTTCACCGGCGGCTCCGGCAGCGTCTACGGCGCGGCCCTCGGCGCGCTGCTGCTGACCTCCATCAACAGCGTGCTGCCCGCCCTCGGCGTCAGCTCCGTCTGGGTGCTCGCCATCAACGGCATCCTGCTCATCCTCGCCATCGCGGTCGACCGGATCGTCGCGCTGCGCGTGGCCTCCGCCCTGAAGAAGAGGAACGCCCGCCATGGCTGACATCTCCCTGAGCCGAGCGGTCCGCTGGGACACGGTGGTCGGCGCCCTGCTGATCGTGGTGCTGCTGTTCTCGTTCGGTTTCGTCGACGGCTTCGGCAACGCGCTCAACCTGTCGTTCCTGATCGGCAACACGCTGCCCATCGCCCTGATCGCACTGCCCATGACCCTGCTGGTCGTCTCCGGCGAGATCGACCTGTCGGTGGCCTCCACGGCCGGTCTCTCCGGAGCGGTGATGGGCGCCCTGTGGAACCAGGGCATGGCCATCGAGACGATCATCCCGATCTGCTTGCTGCTGGGCGTGGTGTGCGGGCTGGTCAACGGCCTGCTGGTGACCAGACTGGGGCTGCCGTCGCTGGCCGTCACCATCGGCACGCTGGCCGCGTACCGGGGCATCGCGCAGATCGTGCTCGGCTCGGACGCGGTGACCGACTTCCCGACGCAGTACCTGGACTTCGCGGCCGGGCGCATCGGGGACACCTTCATCCCGTACGCCTTCCTGCCGTTCCTCGTCCTGCTCGCCATCGCCGTGGTCGCGCTGCACGCCACGCCGTTCGGGCGCTCGCTGTTCGCGATCGGAGCGAGCGAGGAGGCGGCCCGCTTCGCCGGGATCCGGGTCAAGCGGCAGAAGCTGATCCTGTTCACGCTGACGGGCCTGATGGCCTCGCTGACCGGGATCTTCTGGGCGCTGCACTACGCGAGTGCGCGGTACGACAACGCGACCGGCCTCGAACTGTCCGTTGTGGCCGCCGTGTTGCTCGGGGGGATCGACTTCGACGGGGGCAAGGGAACGCTGGGCGGTGCGATCGCCGGAGTGTTCCTGCTGGGGGCGTTGCAGAACGTGATGAGCCTCCAGGACGTTTCCGCGCAGTCCCAGATCGTCGTCACCGGCGTCCTGCTCGTTCTCTCCGTGCTCGGCCCCCGGGTCGTACGGCAGATCTCCACAGCGAGGGCGGGCCGCAGAGCCGCCTCGACTCCCACCTCATAACCAGCCCTTCCTCGTAAAGGACGACAACAGCCATGCGCAAGACAACCCTCCGCCGCAGCTGCGCGGCGCTCGCCACCGTCACCTCCCTCGCCCTGGCGCTCACCGCCTGCGGTGGCGGCACCACCAAGAAGGACGTCGCCAACGAAGGCGGTTCCGCCGCCACCGCCGGCAAGGCCGACCCGAACGCCGAGTTGAAGAAGGGGCTGACCGTCGGGTTCCTGCCGAAGCAGGTCAACAACCCGTACTTCACCACCGCCGACAAGGGCGGCGAGAAGGCCCTGGCCGAACTGGGCTCGAAGTACAAGGAGGTCGGGCCGTCCAGCGCGACCGACACCGCCGGGCAGGTCTCCTACGTCAACACGCTCACCCAGCAGCAGGTCGACGCGATGGCCGTGTCCGCCCAGGACCCGGGCGCCCTGTGCACCGCGCTCAAGCAGGCCATGAAGAACGGCATCAAGGTCGTCACCTACGACTCGGACACCACCCCCGACTGCCGCAACGCCTTCGTCTCGCAGGCCTCCGCCGAGGACCTGGGCCGTACCGAGGTGCAGCTGCTCGCCAAGCAGATCGGCTACAAGGGCGAGATCGCGATCCTGTCCGCCGCGCAGACCGCGACGAACCAGAACACCTGGATCGACTTCATGAAGGACGAGCTGAAGAAGCCCGAGTACAAGAACATGAAGCTGGTGAAGGTCGCGTACGGCAACGACGACGCCCAGCAGTCCTTCCAGCAGACCCAGGGCCTGCTCCAGGAGTACCCGAACCTGAAGGGGATCATCTCCCCGACCACCGTCGGCATCAAGGCCGCCGCCCAGTACCTGTCGGGCTCCAAGTACAAGGGCAAGGTCAAGCTGACCGGCCTCGGCACCCCGAACGACATGCGCAAGTACGTCAAGAACGGCACCGTCGAGGCGTTCGAGCTGTGGGACCCGGCCAAGCTCGGCGAGCTGGCCGCACGGACGGCCGTCGCGCTGTCCTCGGGGCAGATCACCGGCAAGGAGGGCGAGACCTTCAAGGCCGGCTCCATGGGCGAGTACACGATCGGCAAGGACGGCGTGATCAGCCTCGGCAAGCCGACCGTGTTCGACGCCAAGAACATCGACCAGTTCAACTTCTAGTCCCCGGAGGTTTGTTGATGCAGCGCGTGTGCTTCCTGCTGAAGGTCCGGGCGGACCGCCTCGACGAGTACCGCGAGCGGCACGCCGCCGTGTGGCCCGAGATGCTCGACGCCCTGAAGGCGACCGGCTGGCACAACTACTCGCTCTTCCTGCGCGAGGACGGACTGCTCGTCGGCTACCTCGAGACCGAGGACTTCGCCGCGGCCCAGGCCGGCATGGAAGCCACCGACGTCAACGCCCGCTGGCAGGCGGAGATGGCGCCGTTCTTCGAGTCGCTGGACGGCGCCCGGCCCGACGAGGCCATGAAACCGCTCACGGAAGTGTTCCACCTCGCCTGAACGATGGAGTTCATGAGATGCACAGACGTACATTGCTGGCCGCCGCCCTCGCCGGTGCGGTGGTGACCCCCGCCCTGGCCTCCGGCACCGCCCGGGCCGCCGACCCCGGCCCCTCGGTCACCCGGACCGGCACCACCACGCTCGACAACCAGGCCCTCTTCTTCGTGTCGTACGACGGGCTGGTCAACAACAACTCGTTCCAGAAGAACGGCCTGCTGACCTACAAGGGCTACCAGTACGCCGTGTGGTACACCGCCGACCGCAACGCCGTCGTCGGCCGCCGCCCCCTCGGGGCGAGCACCTGGGCGACCGTGAAGGTCGGCCACACCCTGCGCTACAACGACTCCCACAACGTCATCTCCATGGGCGTCTCCAGGGTCGACGGCCGGCTGCACCTCAACATGGACTCCCACAGCGACGGCTTCACCTACGTCAAGTCCGTCGCGGGACTGATGGACAACCCCGCGGGGCTGAGCTGGACCGCCAGCTGCTTCGGCGCGCCCCAGTCGACGCTAGACGGCCTCGCGCTGACCTCGCAGTTCACCTACCCCCAGTTCATCGCCACGCCGGAGGGCAGGCTCCAGCTCAGCTACCGCGTCGCCGTCTCCGGCAACGGCCGCAACGCCCTCGCCGAGTACGACGGCACCCGGTGGACCAACCTGGGGGAGTGGTCCAGCTCCACCGGCACGTACACCAGCGAGCACGGCTCCTCCACCGCCCGCAACATGTACCTGCACGGCATCGACTACGACCGGAACGGCCGGCTGCACTCCTTCTTCACCTGGCGCGAGCAGAACGGCGCCGTGATGTGCAGCAGCGGCGGCATCACCAACCACGACACCGGCTACGTCTACTCCGACGACCGCGGCCGCACCTGGCGCAACAACGCCGGCACCGTCGTCGGCACCACCGGCGGCTCCGACAAGGTCTCCGTGACCGACGCCGGCCTGGTCGTCGACCCGCTCAACCCGGACCACTCCCTGATGAACCAGGAGAGCCAGTTCACCGACTCCGCGGGCCGGCCGCACGCGATCATCTCCTACGTCCCCGGCCGCTTCGGGCAGTGCACCACGAACTACGTGGCCGACCGCACCGCCAACGGACGCGCCTTCCACGTCCGCAAGAACGCCTCGGGCTCCTGGCAGAAGACCGAGATACCGGTCCCGCTGGGCTCCAGCCAGCGCACCAAGCTGATCCTGGACAAGTACGACAACGCCTACGCGATCTTCCCCTTCGGGCGGATCGCCGCCGCCTCGGCGGCCTCCGGGTACACCGACTGGAAGATCCTCTTCGACGGCAGTGGCCTCAACGCCTTCGGCGAGGTCGTCATCGACGAGACCCGGGTCGCGCAGGACGGCGTGCTGTCCTTCATGTACCAGGAGAAGTCCAGCGGCACGACGCCCTCGGCGCTGCGCGTCGTCGACTTCCGGCTGCCCGCCTGACCGCGACCGGTTCCCGGGGCGGCGTGCCGGTAATGTGAAGCCGCCCCGGCCGCCGCCCCCACGCCGCCCCCCTCGTCTCCCTCTGGAGGTCCCTGCCCGATGGCCCAGTCGGTGGGTATCAAGGACGTCGCCCGCGCCGCCGGAGTCTCCGTCGGCACGGTCTCGAACGTGATCAACCGCCCGGACACGGTCGCCACCGAGACCCGGGCCCGCGTGCTGTCCGCGATAGACCGGCTCGGCTACGTCCGCAGCGAGTCCGCGCGCCAGCTGCGCGCCGGCCGCAGCCGCATCATGGGGCTGCTCGTCCTCGACATGGGCAACCCCTTCTTCGTCGACGTCGCGCGTGGCGCCGAGCGCGCCGCCCGCCAGGCCGGGCTCGGCGTGATGGTCTGCAACAGCGCCCAGAACCCCGGCGAGGAAGCCGAGTACCTGTCGCTCTTCGCCGAGCAGCGCGTACGGGGCGTGCTGCTCACCCCGGCCGACGCGACCGGCCGCAACATCGAGGCGTTCCGCCGGCACGGCATCCCGTTCGTCCTGGTCGACCGCGTCGCCGAGGGCACCACCGAGTGCTCCGTCTCCGTCGACGACGTGGCGGGCGGCGCCCTCGCGGTCCGCCACCTCGTCGACGCCGGGCACCGCTCCCTGGCCTACGTCAGCGGCCCGCCCGGCCTCAACCAGGTCCGCGACCGGCGCACCGGCGCCCTCGAAGCGCTCGCCGAGGCCGGGCTCGGCCCCGACGCCCTGCGCGAGCTGCCCACCGAGCGGCTGGACGTCGCCGCCGGCCGCGACGCCGGGGCCCGCCTCCTCGGCCTCGCCGACCGGCCCACCGCCGTGTTCTGCGCCAACGACCTGCTCGCCCTCGGCGTGCTCCAGGCCATGTACGCGGCCGGGGTGCGCGTCCCCGACGACCTCGCCATCGTCGGCTACGACGACATCGAGTTCGCGGCCGCCGCGGCCGTCCCGCTCACCTCCGTACGGCAGCCCGCCGTCACCATGGGCGCCATGGCCGCCGACCTGCTCCTGGAGGAGACGGAGGAGGAGGGCACCGCACGTCCGCACGAGCACCGGCGGGTCGTCCTCCAGCCCGAACTGGTGGTCCGCCGCTCCAGCCTGGCCGCCCGCTGACCTGAACCGCCGTTCAGCACGACGTCATGATCCGAAGGGCCTCCGCCCGGACGTGCCCTGTGATGAACTGGGACGCGGTCCGACCATCCGCCCCGTCCCGGGAGCCCTGTTGACGCTCAGCTACCGCCAGCCCGGAGTCGTCCTCACCGACCGCCGCTTCACCGTCCCCCTCGACCACGACCACCCCGGGGGCGAGACGATCGAGCTGTACGCCCGCGAGGTCGTCGCGACCGACAAGGCGCACCAGGACCTGCCGTGGCTGCTCTACCTCCAGGGCGGGCCCGGCTTCGGCGCGGACCGCTCCGTCGGCCGGCCCGGCTGGCTGGGCCGGGCCCTGAAGGAGTACCGCGTCCTCCTCCTCGACCAGCGCGGCACCGGCCACTCCACGCCCGCCACCCGCCAGACGCTCCCGCTGCGCGGCGGCCCCGCCGAACAGGCCGAGTACCTCACGCACTTCCGCGCCGACTCCATCGTCCGCGACTGCGAGGCCATCCGCGCCGAGGTCACCGGCGGCGCGCCCTGGACCGTCCTCGGCCAGAGCTTCGGCGGCTTCTGCCTGACCACCTACCTGTCCCTCGCGCCCGAGGGCCTGGCCACCGCCGTCATCACCGGCGGGCTGCCCTCCCTGGACGCCCACGCGGACGACGTCTACCGGGCAGCCTTCCCGCGCGTCGAACGCAAGGTCACCGCCCACTACGCCCGTTACCCGCAGGACGTCGAGCGCGCCCGCCGGATCGCCGACCACCTCCTCACGCACGAGGTGGTCCTGCCGAACGGCTACCGGCTCACCGCCGAGGCCTTCCAGTCCCTGGGCATCGTCCTCGGCACCGGCGACGGCACCCACCGCCTCCACTACCTCCTGGAGGACGCCTTCGTCCGCACCCCGCAGGGCCACACCCTCTCCGACGCCTTCCAGGAGCAGGTGCAGGGCATGCTGTCCTACGCCCGCCACCCGCTGTACGCCCTGATCCACGAGTCGATCTACGGCCAGGGCACCCGGCCCACCGCCTGGTCGGCCGAGCGGGTCCGCGCCGAGTTCCCGCGGTTCGACGCCGCCAAGGCCCTCGCGGGCGACGAACCGCTGCTGTTCACCGGCGAGTCGATCCACCCCTGGATGTTCGACTGCGACCCCGCCCTGCGCCCCCTGCGCGAGACCGCCGACCTGCTCGCCGCCCGCACCGACTGGACGCCCCTGTACGACCCGGCCCGGCTCGCCGCCAACGAGGTGCCGGTCGTGGCGGCCGTCTACCACGACGACATGTACGTCGACACGGCCCACTCCCTGCGCACCGCCCGCACCATCCGCGGGCTGCGCACCTGGGTCACGGACGAGTTCGAACACGACGGCATCCGCACCGGCGGCTCCCGGGTCCTCGACCGGCTCCTGGCGCTGGCGCGGGACGAGGCGTGAGCCGGGCGGCGCGGACTAATCTGCCGACATGACCGAGCCGACGAGCACTCAACTCCGCCCCATGCCGGCCGACTGGCGGCGCGCCCTCGCGGTCGTGGCGCACCCCGACGACCTCGAGTACGGCTGCTCCGCGGCGATCGCGGCCTGGACCGACGAGGGCCGCGAGATCGCCTACGTCCTCGCCACCCGCGGCGAGGCGGGCATCGACACGCTCGCACCCGAGCAGTGCGGCCCGCTGCGCGAGCGGGAGCAGCGGGCGAGCGCGGCGGTGGTCGGCGTGTCCGAGGTGGAGTTCCTCGACCACAAGGACGGCGTCATCGAGTACGGCACCGCCCTGCGCCGCGACATCGCCGCCGCGATCCGCCGCCACCGGCCCGAGCTGGTCATCACGCTCAACCACCGCGACACCTGGGGCGGCGTCGCCTGGAACACCCCGGACCACGTCGCCGTCGGCCGGGCCACCCTCGACGCGGCCGGCGACGCCGGCAACCGCTGGATCTTCCCGGAACTCGTCGAGCAGGGCCTCGAACCCTGGGACGGCGTGCGCTGGATCGCCGTCGCCGGCTCCAGCACCCCCACGCACGCCGTGGACGCGACGCCCGGCCTGGAACGCGCGGTGCGCTCCCTGCTCGAACACCGCACCTACATCGAGGCGCTGACGAATGAGGACCCGGAGGCGTACGTCCGCGACTTCCTGACGCACCACGCCGAGACGACGGGGGAGCGGTTCGGGGGCCGGCCCGCGGTGGCGTTCGAAGTGTTCGGCAGATGACGCGGAAGACGGGGGAGACCATGACAGGCAGCGAGGAACTGGCCGGCCGGTTCGAGGAGCACCGGGGGCGGCTGAAGGCGGTCGCCTACCGCATGCTCGGCTCACTGGCGGAGGCGGAGGACGCCGTCCAGGAGACCTGGCTGAAGCTCGGCCGCACCGACCCGGACGACATCCAGAACCTCGGCGGCTGGCTGACCACCGTGACCGGCCGGGTCTGCCTGGACCTGCTGCGCTCACGCGCCGCCCGTCGCGAGGAGCCGATGGGCGACACCCACGACACCTGGGACACGTTCGTCCCCGACCCCGTGCTCCGCCCCCTGTCCCACATCGACCCGGCCGAGGAGGTGCTCCAGGCCGACTCCGTGGGCCTGGCGCTGCTCGTCGTGCTGGAGAACCTGGCGCCCGACGAGCGGCTCGCGTTCGTGCTGCACGACATGTTCGCCGTGCCGTTCGACGACATCGCGCCGATCGTGGAACGCGGCCCGGCCGCGACCCGGCAGCTGGCGAGCCGGGCCCGGCGCCGGGTGCGCGGCGCCACCCCGGCGGCGGAACCGGACCTCGGCCGGCAGAAGGAGGTCCTCGACGCCTTCCTGGCCGCCTCGCGCGGCGGGGACTTCGAGGCGCTGCTCGCACTCCTGCACCCGGACGTGGTGCTGCGGGCCGACTCGGGCGAACTGGTGCGCGGCGCGGCCGTGTCCAAGCTCGTCCAGGGGGCGAAGGCGGTGGCGGAGCAGGCGCTCATGTTCGCCCGGTTCGCCCGGTCCGCGGAGCTGGTCCTGGTCAACGGCTCGGTCGGGGTCGTCAACGCGCCCGGGGGACGCCTGCAGTCGGTCATGGGCGTCACGATCGTCGACGGCCGGATCACCGGCATGTACATCCTGGCCGACCCCGAGCGTCTGGAGCGCCTCGAGCGCGTGGAGGCGCCACCGGCTCATCGGTGAGTTGTCGTTTCGTATGCTGAACGCCATGCGAGATCACCACGCCGCGCGAGCGGAACTGCGCGGCGACTGCGCCCGGTGCTTCGGCCTCTGCTGCGTCGCCCTGCCGTTCACGGCCTCGGCCGACTTCGCGGTCGACAAGGCCGCCGGCACCCCCTGCCGCAACCTCCAGGACGACCACCGCTGCGGCATCCACGCCAAGCTGCGGCAGAAAGGTTTCACCGGCTGCACGGTGTACGACTGCTTCGGCGCCGGGCAGCGGGTCTCGCAGATCACCTTCGGCGGGCAGGACTGGCGGACCGGGACGCCCGGGCACTCCCGCCGCATGTTTGACGTCTTCCCGGTCGTCCGGCAACTGCACGAGCTCCTCTGGTACCTCACCGAGGCACTCGCCCTGCCCGCGGCCCGCCCCGTCCACGCCGAGCTGCGCGAAGCCCTGGAGAAGACGGAGGAACTGACCGGCGGGACCCCCGAGGAGCTCGCCGGGCTGGACGTGGCCGCCCACCGCCAGGAGGTCAACGTCCTGCTGCTGAGGACCAGCGAGCTGGCCCGGGCCGGCATCAAGGGGCGCAAGAAGGACCGCCGGGGCGCGGACCTCATCGGCGCCCGCCTCAAGGGCGCCGACCTGCGCGGTGCCAGCCTCCGCGGCGCCTACCTCATCGCCGCCGATCTCACCGGCGCGGACCTCAGGGACGCCGACTTCATCGGCGCCGACCTGCGCGACGCGGACCTCACCGACGCCGACCTGACCGGGGCGTTCTTCCTCACCCAGCCGCAGCTCGACGCGGCGCGTGGCAGCGCCGGTACCCGGCTGCCGGAGTCAGTCACCCGCCCCGGGCACTGGACAGCGCGGCAATGAGGCCGGCCGGTTCCCGGGTCAGGCACTTGCCCCGGGTTCTGGACGGCGTGCGGCTCTGAGGCCGGCCCGTTCCCAAGTCAGGCATCCGCCCCGGGTACGGGGCAGCGCGGCTCCGGGGCCGGTGCGGGCACCGGCGTCCGGTGTTCCGGGTGGAGCCGCAGCCCCTCCGGCATCAGCGTCAGCCGCTCCGTCACGCGCAGCCGGTAGTCCGGCTCGGGCCGCAGCTCGTAGCGGCGCAGCAGCAGGCCGAGCACCAGCGTCGCCTCGTGCAGCGCGAACTGGCGCCCGATGCACGCCCGCGCCCCCGTCCCGAACGGCTTGAAGGTGTGCGGGGCCCGGGACCGTACGGCCCGCGCCTCGAAGCGGTCCGGGTCGAACCGCTCGGCGTCCGCGCCCCACACCTCGGGGTCCCGGTGCAGCATCGGCGTCAGCACCAGCGCCCACGCCCCGCGCCGCATCGGGTGCTCTCCGGCCAGCACGGTGTCCTCCCGGGCCTCCCGGGCGAAGGCGGGCGCGGTGGGCCACAGCCGCAGCGACTCGTCCAGCACCCGGCGCACGTAGCGCAGTCTGGCCACCTGCTCGTAGGCCGGTTCCGCCGTGTCGCCCCACACCTGGTCCACCTCGGCACGCGCCCGGGCCGCGACCTCGGGGTGCCGGGAGAGGTAGTGCAGTGCGAAGGAGAGCGCGCCGGACGTCGTCTCGTGGCCGGCGACGAGGAACGTGATGACCTGACGGCGGACGTTCCGGAGCTCCAGCCGCTCCCCGGTCTCGGGGTGGGCCGTCTCCAGCATCCGGTCGAGCAGGTCCCCGTCCCCGCCGCCCCCGGCGCGCCGGGCCCGGACCAGCTCGTCGACCGTGCGGTTGAGGTAGGCGATGTCGGCCGCGTTGCGCCGGCTCGCGCCGCGCAGCAGCAGCGGGGCCAGCGGGAACGGCACGGTGTTGAGCCGCTGCGCGTAGGTCAGCGTGCCGACCATCGCGGTCACGAACGGGTGCGGCCGGGAGCGTTCGAACGAGCCGAAGTCGTGCCCGAAACCGGTCCGCGCGATCGTCTCCAGCGTCAGCTTGGTCATGTCGCCCGGCACGTCCACCGCCCGGCCCGCCGCGGCCGCCCGGTCCCAGTGCTCCGTCAGCTGTCGTGCGACGGCCAGCATCATCGGGTGGTAACCCGCCATGGCCTCCCGGCTGAACCCGGGGGCGAGCACGTCGTGCGCCAGCTGCCAGTTCGGCTCGTGGTTGTACGCCGTGAACAGGCCGTCCCCGGCCACGGGGCGCAGATTGGCGATGCCGAGCCCCACGTGCTTGGCGAACCGCGACTCGTCCGCGAGGTCGGCCGCGTGCCGGGCACCCCAGACGAAGACGAACTCCTTGCCGAAGGCCTTCCGCCGGAAGACCGGCCCGAGTTGCCGGGCGTACCGGAGCGAGTCCTGCAGCGGCGTGCGCCGGTTCACGCCCACCACGTCACCGAGCAGCGGGATCCGGTGCGGCGGATGCGGAATGCGGTCCAGCTTCGGCCAGCCCAGCTCGGCACTCCGGAAGCCCTTGGGCACCCCGTCCCGTGTCGGCGCCTGGGTCATCGCGATCTCCCTTGATCCAGCGGCGGGTTCGCACGTGTCGCCCGTGTGTTGTACGTCGGTTCAATAGCGCGCTTCAGTCTGGTCCCGTTGTTGAACCGGCGTCAAGTAAAGTGCGGGTATGGCCGCGAACCAGGCCGGGCGCACCCGCCGCCGGCTCAGCACCCAGGAGCGCCGCGAGCAACTGCTGGCGGTCGGGGCGCGGCTGTTCTCCGAGAGGCCGTACGACGATGTGTGGATCGAGCAGGTCGCCGAGATCGCCGGGGTGTCGCGCGGGCTGCTGTACCACTACTTCCCGACCAAGCGGGACTTCTTCGCGGCGGTGGTCGAGCGCGAGAGCGAGCGGATGCTGCGCATGACGGCGGCGGTTCCGGGCGTCCCGGTGCGCGAGCAGCTCGCGGACGGTCTCGACACGTTCCTGGGGTACGTCCGGGAGCACGCGCACGGCTACCGGGCCTTCCACCGCGCCGACGCGGCCGGGGACCAGGCGGTGCGCCGGGTGTACCAGCGGGCCCTGGCCGCGCAGGAGCGGCAGATCCTCGCGGCGCTGGCCGCGGACCCCGAGTTCGGTCCGGCCTTCGAGGAGCGGCCCGAGGTGCGGCTCGCCGTGCGCGGCTGGCTGGCGTTCACCACGGCCGTCTGCCTGGAGTGGCTGCGGGGCACGGAGTTGAGCCGGGATCAGGTGCGCGAGCTGTGCGCGCGCGCCCTGCTGGGCGTTCTCACTCCCTGAAAGGTCTCGCAAAGATCACGTGTGGAGGTTGGCGCACACCCCGATCTTCGATAGGTTAGGTGAGGCTTACCTAAGGAGGTCTGGGATGGGTGACGACAGCCACAGCTGGACGGCGGCCCCTGCCGCGGCGGAACGGGCGCGCTCGGTGCTCGCCGCCGCGTGGTCCTGCTCGGTGACCGCGGAGGGCGCGCGGGAGGAGCTGGTCGGCGCGCACACGGTGGCCGAGGACGGCCGGGTGCTCGTGGACGTGCCCGAGGACAGCGCCCTGCTCGCGGCCGCGATCTGCGCGCCCCGGGGCGAGCCGTCCGCGGTGCTGGAGTTCGCCGACGTGGCGCCCGTCCCGCTCCGCAGCCGGATCCGCGCCCGGCTCTGGCTCGCGGGCTGGTTCGCCGTCGAGGAGGGCCGGCTCGCCTTCACGCCCACGCGCGTGGTGCTGCGGCAGCCGTCCGGCGCCGTCGTCGTGGACCTGGACGACTTCGCCGCCGCCGCGCCCGACCCGCTCACCACGGCCGAGGCCAGGCTGGTGACCCATCTCGCCGACTGCCACGCCGACGCCGTCGAGCGGCTCACCCGCCTGGTCGACTCCGACAGCCTGCACGGCGCGGTCCGGGTCCAGCCGCTCGCCGTCGACCGGCACGGCCTCACCCTGCGCATCGAACGCGCCCGCGCCCACGGCGACGTACGCCTGGCGTTCCACCGGCCCGCCGACGACGTCGCGCAGCTCACCGAGCGCATGCACGTCCTGCTCGGCCAGGCGAGCGCCGCGTCCTGCCCCCGGGCGCTACAGCGGCAGCGCACAGACGGCGACCGGTGACGAGAACGGTTCGCCGGCCCGTCGCAGGGCTCCGCTCGTCCCGTCCACGTGGAAGACGGTGACGGTCGAGGACTTCTGGTTCGCCGCGAACAGCAGCGTGCCCTCCGGCGAGAGGGCGATCTGGCGCGGGAAGTCCCCGTCCACCGGCACCGTGTCCAGCAGCCTGAGCCGGGCGCCGTCCGCCTCGATCGCGTAGCGCGTGAGGCTGTTGTCGCCGCGGTTGGCGAGATAGGCGTACCGGCCGTTCGGGGTGACGAGGATCTGCGCCGGGTAGCTGGTGCCCGGACCCGTGCCCGTGGACTGCGCCTCGCCGACCCGCACGCGGCCGGAGGCGGGGTCGTACGAGCAGACCGCCACCGTGTTGTCGACCTCGTCGGCGAGGTAGGCGTACCGGCCGCCGGGGTGGAAGGTGAGGTGGCGCGGGCCGGCGCCCGGCCGGGTTCGCGCCCGAGTGACCTCGGTGAGCCTGCCGGCCTTCTCGTCGAGCCGGTACGTGTAGACGGTGTCGGTCCCCAGGTCGACGGCCAGCACATGACCCCCGTCGGGGCTCGTGATGATCTGGTGGGCGTGCGGGCCCTCCTGGCCGGGGCCGGGCGGCGGACTGGAGTGCGTGACGAGGTCGGCGCGCTCGCCGAGGGCTCCCGAGGCGTCGATCGGATGCACGGCCACGCTGCCCGAGCCGTAGTTCGCGCTGAACAGCCAACGCCCGCCCGGATGCACCGACAGATGGCAGGGTGCGGCGCCGCCGGTGCTCCGGCTGCCCAGGACCTTCCGGTCGGACAGCCGCACGGCGGTCACGGCGCCGTCCTCGCGCTCGTCCACCGCGTACAGCGTCCGGCGGTCCGGGTGGATCGCGAGGTACGACGGGTCGCCGACGCCGGTGAGCGTGCCCGTGCCGGTGATGCGGCCCGTCGCCGGGTCGTACTCGGCCAGCCCGATGCCCTTGCCGCCGCCCTCGGCCGACGTGTACGTGCCGAGGTAGAGGGGGCGCGGGCCGGAGGGGCGCCGGGCCTCGCGGGACGGGCTCGCACTCGCCTCGGGCGCGGGGGAGGCGGCGGGCTCGGGCGCCTTGTCGCAGGCCGGCAGCGCCGCCGCGGCGGACCCTCCCGCCAGCACGCCGACGAACCGGCGCCTGCTCCAGCCAGTGCTGTCCATGTCGCCCCTCAGGTCGTCACTCGTCCCCGTCGCGACAGCCACCTTGGCGTGGATCACCCGTCGGGTGCAACAAAGGCACTTTGCGTTGCGTCCGGCGCAACAGGACGCGGGGTCGGCCGGGATCCGTCCCCTCCCTCAGCGGGAACGTCCGCCGACCCCGGTCCGGTTCCGCCACAGCTGCTCCTGAACGCCCAGGCGCTCACGCATCCGCGTCAGCCGTGGCATGCGCACGCGCTGCTCCCGCGACACCCGGTCCAGTTCCTCCAGCAGGCGGCGCGTGCGGTGCTCGGTGTCGAGTTCGTCGAGGATCCGGTTCACCTCCGTCAGGACGGCGCCCGGAAGCTGCCAGTGCCCGGGGTCGCGCTCGGCTTCCTCACGCAGCAGCAGGGCCAGCTTGTCGCGGGTGCCCGCCGCGGTGCGCAGTTCCGCGGCGAGACGTTCCTCCGCCGACTCGGCGCTGGCGCTGAGATGGGTGGTGACCAGCACCGCGAAACTCACCACGGCGTCGGCGATCTCGGACAGCAGCTGCTCCAGCGCCGCGCCCGTCTCGGTCTCGAACAGCGGCTCCGGCTCGCGTTCCTTCGCCAGGTCGGTGAGGGAACGGGCCAGCACCCGCAGCACGACCGTGCAGATCTCCAGCGTGTCCAGGCCGGTGCGCAGCACCACCCGGTGCAGCAGGCCCTCCCGGACGCGCGGGTTGAGCCGCAGGCTGTCCTCGGCCTGTCTGAGGGCGGCGTCCACCTCGACGATGTCGTGGTCCAGGCGGCGCGCCTCGTGCAGCCGCTCCGCCGTGCGGTCCACGGGCGGTGCGCCGGCGGCCTCCTCGCCCATGCGGATCATCAGCTGTCGCAGCCGACGTGCCAGGCCCTCGATCGACTCGCCCGCCTCCTCCACCCACACCGGGGGAGCCAGCAGCAGATTGCAGCCGAGCCCGACGACCGCGCCGATCAGCGTCTCCACCACCCGCGCCCAGGCGGTGTCCCCGACGGTGGTGACCCCGAGGACCAGCATCGCGCTGATCGCGACCTCGGGCACGTACTCCTCGACCCGCACCAGCCGCCCCACCGCCAGCGAGGCGATGAGCAGGAGCGCCAGGCTCCACCAGGTCAGGCCCACCAGCAGGCTGAACGCGATGGCGACAAGGACACCGGTCACCACCGCGTTCACCCGCCGGAAGCCGTTGGTGAGGGTGGCGTACAGCGTCACCTGGACGACCAGCAGGGCCGTCAGGGGAGCGGTGAGGGGCAGTTTCTCGGGGCTCAGCCGGAGCGCGATGACGTAGGCGATCGTCGCCGCGAACGCGGACCGCAGCGTCTGGACGACGACGGGATCACGGCGCTTGTCCAGGATCCTGGTGACCCGCGCCGTCCACTCACGTACCTCTTGCATCCTGGGGCTGTTCCCCTTCCCCTGGCATCGAACGCATCCATGAAGGACGTTAGTGCCGTCGGATACCGCGGGCGACCGAGGGCGGTCAGGCGTACAGCTTGTCGAGGAAGGCGGCCAGGTGGCCCGTGGTCCGGTCGATCTGCTCCTCCAGCGTGAGGCTCTCCTCGAAACGGGCGCCGGTCTCCGGCACCTTCTTCCCGCGCACGTACAGCGAGCAGGCGAGGTCGGTGCACATGTACACGCCGACGGAGTTCCCCTCCCGTCCGGCCGTCCCCGCCTTCCGCGCGGTCATCAATGAGACCCCGCCCCGCGGGTGCGTCGTCAGGCACAGCGAGCACATGCTGCGGTGCAGGAACCCGCGCTGCGCCGCCTGGAACCGCATCGCCACCCCGACGAGCCGCCCCCCGCGCTCGGTCACGAGATAACTCCGGTCAGGTGCTCCCGGATCCCGCCACCCGAGGAAGTCGAGATCGTCCCACGGGCGCTCGGCGAGGTCCCGGGGCACGGCCAGGCGCTTGGCCTCTCCCTTGGAGCAGTTGACAAATGAGTTGCGGATGTCCTGCTCGGTGAGTGATCTCATGGGAGGGCTCCTGGTCGTCGTCGCCGTAACCTAGGGGTCCTAGGTTTCTGTGTCCGGGCCAGGGTAGACATCGGCGGCGAGGGGGAGCCAATGGATTTCCGCGGGGTTGTCGGTTCGTGTGCCCGGGCGGCGCTGCGTCATGTCGCGGCCCGCTCGGCGGGGCCCGCCGTCGACGCGCGCCTGCGCATCACGCTGAACTTCCACCCGGACCGGACCGCGCGCGGCCGGCCCGTCCTCGCGGCGCTGGCGCAGGACGGCAGATACCACTCGCAGTTCGTCACCGGCACGAGCAACGGCGGCCTCACCGCCCACCCCGGAGGCGACCGGTGGCGCTGGGAGAGCAGGATCTTCGGCGGCGCCTACGACGCCGCGGCCGGGCACGAGCGGCCCGTGTACGGCGCCCTGAACTTCCGCCGGCAGGTCGTCGGCGCGGCACCCCGGTTCGGCTCCTCGCACTTCCGGCTGCGCGCCGCGACCCTGGACCGCGCCACGTTCTGCTATCCCGACAGCGCCGCAGAGCCGGCCCACTTCGGCGTCGCGGCCGGCATGTCCCTGATCGCACTGGCCGAGGCGGACGAGCAGGATGCCCTCAACGACTACATCGAGGCGCAGGTGCACGGCGGCGTCGACCTCGCCCGCGACGTGGAAGCCCTCGTGCTCGACGCCTGCTACCGCGGCACACCCGTCGAGGCAGCGGCCCGGCGGCTGCCCTGCCCCCTCGAGTGGCACCCCGGCTACCGGCTCACGGTGGCCGCGCTGCGCCGCCACGGCGACTACCGCGGACAGGAGTACGCCGAACTCGGGGCCAGGATCGCCCGGGACGGCCTCGTCGACCCCCGGGCCATCGGCGACGCCGCCCGGACCGGCCGGTACGAGCTGCAGGACCTCAAGATGGTCTGGCACACCCTCGCCCGCTTCGGCGCCCCGGAGGGCGCGGGCACGGCCTACTCCGGGACGGAGGCCTCCGGCGGCCACACACCGGGCGTGAGCACCCCCAGCGCGTAGGCGCGGGCCACCAGTTCCGTGCGGTTGGCGGCGTTCCAGCGGGAGGACAGGCGGCGCAGGTGGTAGGTCACGCCGTCGGTGGTGAGGCCGGTCTCACGGGCCGCCCGGGCCGTGGTGGCGCCACCGGCCAGGAGGGCGAGGATGCGGGCCTCCACCGGGGTGACCCGGGGGTGCCCGGCGGACGGGTCCGCACGGGGCCGCTCGCGTTCGCCCTCCACCCGCAGCATCACCAGCAGCGCCGGCGTGTCCTCCACCGTGTCGCTCACCGGGTCCGCCGTCAGCTCCCCGTACCGCTCGGCGCCGCCGGGTGCCCGCCAGCGCACCGACACCTGGTAGCGCGAGCGGTGCCGCAGCCGCAGCGCCTCGGCGATCCGCTCCACCTGCGTCGCCTCCCGCGGGCTGAACAGCTCCAGCACGTCCCGGCCGCGCAGCCGCCCCGGCGTCGTACCGCACTCCGCGGCCATCGCCGGATTGGCCAGCAGCACCGCCCCGTACACATCGCACACCGCGACCGGCATCGCGATCCGGTCGAAGAGGAGCAGCGCGCGGTTGCGCCACATCACGGCCTCCAGCCGGGCCAGCTCCACGGGTCTCTCCTGCCACGCCGGGCCGCTCCCGCGCAAGAGCGACGCGTCTGCTTGCACTACACAATCATGTAGGGCGGCGACACTGCCCGCCGGGGCCCGTGGATCACTCTGGAAGCAGTACTTCCGTACCGCGAAAGGCAGTTGCCGCGTCATGCCCCCCACCGGACAGACTCCCCTCTCCCTCCCCGGCGTTCCCGTCGCCGACATCTCCGCCACCGGACCCGGCGGTGCGCCCGTCCAGCAGGCCATGGACCTGATGCGCGAGCACGGGCCCGTCTTCGTGCGGCGGCTGTACGGGCGGGACACCCTGTTCGTGGGCGACCTGGACCTCGTGGCCGACCTCGCGGACGAGCAGCGGTTCGCCAAGCACATCGGGCCCGGTCTGGAGAACGTCCGCGAGTTCGCCGCCGACGGCCTGTTCACCGCGTACAACGACGAGCCCAACTGGGCCAAGGCGCACGACATCCTCATGCCCGCCTTCGCGCTCGGCTCGATGCGGACCTACCACCCCGTGATGCTGAAGGTGGCCCGCCGGCTCATCGCGTCCTGGGACCGCGACGCCCGCGCCGGACGGCCCGTCGACGTGCCCGGCGACATGACCCGCATGACGCTCGACACCATCGGACTCGCCGGATTCGGCTACGACTTCGGGTCCTTCGAACGGCCCGAGCCGCACCCCTTCGTCGAGTCGATGGTCCGCTGCCTGGAGTGGAGCATGACCCGCCTCGCCCGCGTCCCGGGCCGGGACTACTCGGCGGCGGACGCGGCCTTCCGCGACGACGCCGCCTACCTCGCCCAGGTCGTCGACGACGTCATCGCCGCCCGCACCGGCACCGACCAGAGCCAGGCCGACGACCTCCTCGGCCTGATGCTCACCGCCGAACACCCGGCCGACGGCACCACCCTCGACGCCGCCAACATCCGCAACCAGGTCATCACCTTCCTGATCGCCGGCCACGAGACCACGTCCGGCGCCATGTCCTTCGCGCTGTACTACCTCGCCAAGCACCCCACCGCGCTCCGGCTGGTGCAGCGCGAGGCCGACGAACTGTGGGGCGACCAGGCCGACCCCGAGCCGACCTACGACGAGGTCGGCAAGCTGACCTACACCCGCCAGGTCCTCAACGAGGCGCTCCGGCTGTGGCCCACGGCGGCCGTGTTCGCCCGGCAGGCCCGCGAGGACACGCTGCTCGGCGGCCGCGTCCCGCTGCGCGCCGGCCAGTCCGCCCTCGTCCTCACGCCGATGCTGCACCGGCAGCCCGTCTGGGGGGACAACCCCGAGCTGTTCGACCCCGCGCGCTTCACGCCCGAGGCGGAGGCCGAGCGCCCGGTGCACGCCTTCAAGCCGTTCGGCACCGGCGAACGCGCCTGCATCGGACGGCAGTTCGCGCTGCACGAGGCGACCATGCTGCTGGCCATGCTCGTCCACCGCTACCGGCTGCGCGACCACGCCGACTACCGGCTCACGGTCAAGGAGGCCCTCACCCTCAAGCCCGAGGGCTTCACCCTCACCCTCGCCCCGCGCACCTCCGCCGACCGCGTCCACCCGCCGCTGCCCGGCGCCGCCCCGGCCCAGCAGTCCCGGTCGGCCGAACCCCAGGGCCTGCCCGCCCGCGTCCGCCCCGGCACCGCCGCCCTCTTCCTGCACGGCAGCAACTACGGCACCTGCCGCGACTTCGCCGCCCAGCTCGCCGACGAGGCCGCCGCGCTCGGCTGCGACACGCAGGTGGCACCCCTGGACGCCTACGCCGACGGCCTGCCCACCGACCGGCCCGTGGTCATCACGGCCGCCTCCTACAACGGCCGCCCCACCGACGACGCCACCGCCTTCGCCGCCCGGCTGGAGGAGGACCATGACCTGTCCGGCGTGACCTACGCCGTCCTCGGCGTCGGCGACCGCAACTGGGCCGCCACCTACCAGCACGTCCCCACCCGGATCGACGACCGGCTCGCCGCGTCCGGCGCGACCCGCCTGCTGGAGCGTGCCGCCGCCGACGCCTCCGGCGACCTCACCGGCACCGTCCGCGTGTTCACGGCCGCCCTGCGCACCGCCCTCCTGGAGCGGTACGGCGACCCGGACGCCACCGCGCCGGACGCCGGCGAGCCCACGGCCGCCTACGAGGTCCGCACCCTCACCGGCGGGCCGCTGGACGCCCTCGCCGAACGGCACGACCTCGTCCCCATGCGGGTCACCGAGGCCCACGACCTCACCGCGCCCGGCCACCCGCGCCGCAAGCGGTTCCTCCGCGTGGCGCTGCCGGAGGGCGTCACCTACCGCACGGCCGACCACCTCACCGTGCTGCCCGCCAACGCCCCGGACCTCGTCGCCCGCGCCGCCGCCGCGCTCGGCGCCGACCTCGACACGGTCCTGGACATCCGCGCCACCCGCCCGCGCCGCGACGGCATCGCCGTCGACCGGCCCGTGACGGTACGCCAGCTCCTCAGCCACCACGTCGAGTTGCAGGAGCGTCCGAGCGCCGGGCAACTGGCCGCGCTCGCCGCCGCCAACCCCTGCCCGCCGGAGCGCGCGGCCCTGGCCGCCCTCACCGACGACCCGCGCACCCTCGTGGAGATCCTGGAGGACCACCCGGCGCTGCGCGGCGCCCTGGACTGGCCGCGGCTCCTCGACCTCCTCACCCCCCTGCGCCCGCGCCACTATTCCATCTCCTCCTCGCCCGCCGTCGACCCCGGCCACGTGGACCTGATGGTCTCCCTGCTCCAGGCGCCCGCCCGCTCGGGCCGGGGCGTCTACCGGGGCACCGGCTCCGGCCACCTCGCCACGCTCCGGCCCGGCGACACGGTGTACGCGCGCGTGCAGCCCTGCCGGGAAGCCTTCCGCATGGAGGCCGCCGAGGGCTCCGCACCGGTCGTCATGGTCGCGGCGGGCACCGGCCTCGCCCCGTTCCGCGGCGCGATCGCCGACCGTACGGCGGCCCTCGCGAAGGGCGCCGCACTCGCCCCCGCCCTCTGCTACTTCGGCTGCGACGCCCCCGACGCGGACTTCCTGCACGCGGAAGAGCTGCGCGCCGCCGAGAGGGCCGGGGCGGTCTCCCTGCGCCCCGCCTTCAGCGCGGCCCCCGAGGGCGAGGTGCGGTTCGTGCAGCACCGCATCGCCGCCGAGGCCGAGGAGGTCCGGGCACTGCTGGACGCCGGAGCGCGGGTGTACGTGTGCGGTGACGGTTCCCGAATGGCCCCCGGGGTGCGGGAGGCGTTCCGTACGCTGTACCGCAAGCACACGCCGGACGCCGACGAGCGGGCCGCCGAGCAGTGGCTCGACGGGCTGATCGCGGACGGGCGGTACGTCGAGGACGTGTACGCGGCCGGCTGACCGAGAACGAAGGGGAGGGGTGGGCGCACGGTGGTGGACTCCTGGGAACGGGCCCGGCGCATTCTCGAGGAGGCGGGCCTGGACCCCGGCGGCCTCGCCCACCTCGCCCCGCTGGCCGGCGGCACGTACAACACCGTCGAGGAACTCCGCCTCACCGACGGCAGCCGCTACGTGCTGAAGATCCCGCCCGCCGCGGCCGTCCCCGGCCTGCGGCACGAGCGCCGGCTGCTCGTGTCGGAGGCCGAGTTCTACCGCTCGGCCGCCGGCGTGGGGGTCCGCGCGCCGCAGCTGGTGTCCCTGGGCGACGACTTCCTGCTGATGACGGCCTGCCCGGGCGACGCCTGGGACGACTCGCTCACGGAGCGGGAGACGACCGCGCTGCGCCGGGAGCTGGGCGGCCAGGTGGCCCGGCTCCACCGCGTGAGGGGCCCCGGCTACGGCTACCCCTCCGGCGCCCTCGGCCCGCTCGCCCCCGACTGGCGGACCGCGTTCCGGACGATGTTCGACGCCGTCCTCGACGACGCCCGCCGCTACGGGGCCCGGCTGCCCCGTCCCGCCGACGCGGTCGCGCGTACCGCCGAGTCCGCGTACGGCGCCCTCGACGAGGTCACCGTGCCCTGCCTCGTGCACTTCGACCTGTGGCAGGGCAACATCCTCGTCGACCGCTCGGACGGCGGCGCCCGCATCGGCGGCCTCATCGACGGCGAGCGCATGTTCTGGGGCGACCCCCTGGCCGACTTCATCTCCCTGGCGCTGCTCGGGGACATCAGGCGGGACGAGGCGTTCCTGGCGGGCTACCGGGAGGCCGGCGGCCGGGCGGAGTTCGACACCCCGGCCCGGCTCCGCCTCGCCCTGTACCGCGCCTACCTCGACCTGATCATGATCACCGAGACGGTTCCGCGCGAGTACGGCCCCGAACGGGAGCGCTGGCTTCAGGAGACGGTCGCCCCGGAACTCGTCGCCGCCCTGGACGAGATCGAGGCCCTCGTGGCGGACCCCGGGCATTAGCTCACCGACGGCGGCCGCCCGCACACCGGACAGTGCGTTCCCCACCTGGCGTGCTGCGCTGCCGGAGCGCGCATCGCGCTGAGGTTTCCCGGGGCGCGGCGGAGGTACTCGCGTGGCGCCCGGACGAGCGAAGGGAGTAATGCCGTGACCGACCACCGCCTCGAAGCACCCGGCGAGAACGGTGAGCCCGTCCCGCGGGACATGCCGGACCAGCAGGCCGACGCCGGCGAGGACCCGTGGGAGGTCGCACCGCGCTTCACGGGCACCGGCAAGGGCGAGAAGGACCAGGCGGCGGACGAGGCCGACGAGCCGGCCGAAGACGTCCCCGACACGGACGAAGCGGGGACGGGCCGGCAAGGCGCGCCGCGGTCCGGAACGGTCCACCCCGAGCACCCGGTGCCGGACGAGCCCTCCGCCTGAACGCGGACGCGGAGGACCCAGGAACACCGAGGGCCGCAGCCGGCTGTGGGGGTCGGCTGCGGCCCTCGGCCTCGTCCTCGTAGTGATCTTCGGCGGGTCAGCCCACCTTGCGGCCCCGCAGCGGCTCCGTGCCCGCCCCCGCGCCCTGCTGGAGGCCCTGCAGGAACTCCGCCAGCACATCCGTCGCCGTACGCTCCGGCTGCCAGCCGAGTTCCGTCCGGGCGCGCGCGGAGTCCATCAGGGGGAGCCGCAGCACCGCGTCGAACAGGTGCGGGGAGGCGGGCAGCAGGTGCAGGCCCCAGGCGGCCGCGATCGCCGAACGGGCCGCCGAGCGCGGCAGCCGCACGGGCCGGGCGCCCAGCATCTCGCCCAGCACGTGCGCGTCGACCGGCGGATCGGCCGCCAGGTTGAAGGCGCCCCGGGCGTCGGAGTGCACGGCCAGCCGGTACGCCTGCGCCGCGTCGTCCGTGTGCAGCGCCTGGACCCGCAGCCCCGGGATGTCGGGCAGGAAGGGCAGCAGCTCCGGGCGGGCCAGCGGGCCCGGCAGGAACTTGCCGCCGAAGATGCGGCGCTGCTCGCTCGCGGACTCCCGCTTGAACAGGAAGGCGGGGCGCATCCGCACCACCCGCGTCCCGGGGTGGTCGCGCTCGAACGTGTCCAGCGCGCGCTCCAGATAGGCCTTCTCCCGGCAGTACGCGGCGTCCGGCCAGCCGTGCGTCGGCCACGACTCGTCCACCGTCTCGTCCTTCGGGCCCGGCGAGTACGCCCCGACCGACGAGGCGTGCACCAGCGCCGGCACCTCCGCGGCGGCCACCGCCTCGAAGACCCGCATGCTGCCGAGCACGTTGGTGCGCCAGGTAGCCGCCGGATCGTGTGTCGGCTGGAACGCCCAGGCCAGATGGACGACCGCGTCGGCGCCCGTGAACCGCTCCACCAGGTCGGACCGCTCGGAGGCCAGGTCGACCGCGTCCCAGTCGGTCTTCGGGGGCGACCAGTCGGGGAGCCGCCGGGCCAGGCCCAGGACGGAGCCGATCTCGGGATCCTCGGAGAGGAGACGCACCACGCTCGTGCCCACGTTGCCCGTGGCGCCCGTGACGACGACCCTCATGCCCGTTGCGCTGCTCACCTCTGGCTCCTCTCGGCCGCGTGGTTCCGCGAGAGAGGACCGAGTACCCGGGTGGGGCGGATTGCACGTGGGCAGAAGGAAGCCCCGGCCGGACGGGGGAATCACGGCCGGGGCGGCTCTGAGGTGGGAGGCCCGGGGACACTGTCCCATCCGCACCCACGTGTTGTTCAACGGGGAACTACCGCTGGGTGTTCCGGGTTCGCGCGCCCGGCCCGTGAGGTGTGTCACTGCCCTTTGTCGTCGGGCACGGTCTCCGCCCAGAGGTTCTCCGCCTGGAGCAGGAGCGTGCCGAGCACCGCCGTGTGCGCGGCGCCCTCCTGGGCGTGCCGGCGGAGCTTGTCCTGCAGTTCCTCGTGGAGTTCCCGCATCGCCTTCTCGGTCCCGTCGTCCGGCCGGCCGTGCAGGCTGCCCTCGCGCAGACTGTCCGCCTGCGCCTGGCAGGCGTCCCCGATGAGCTCCAGCATCCGCGCGTACGACCGCAGGGCCCGGCCCTCGGGCGGGACAGGAGTCCGGTTGTCGTCCACGGACACCGCCAGAGCCCGGGTCAGGGCGGTGACGTGCCCGGTGATCCGGCCGAACCGCTCGTCCTCCTCCACCGGCGGCAGCGCGGCCTCCCCGTGCGGTACGCGGTGCAGGGCGCGCAGCGGGCCGGAGGTCAGGCGCAGGCTCTCCTGGCTCCAGCGGCGTGCCGAGTGCAGCGCGTCCAGGCGGTGCTCCAGCCCGGCCGAGGCGCTGAGCCAGCCGGCGGCGGTCTGCGCGTCCCACTCGCCCTCACGCAGGTCGGCGGCGACCCGGTGCAGGACGTCCCCCACGTCCCGGGCGAGCGCCACCAGGTTCTCCCGTACGTCCCGCAGATGGATCGGCGGCAGGACGAGCGCGTTGACGGCGACGCCGATGACGGCGCCGAGCGCGGCCTGGCCCACCCGGTGCCCCACGCCGGACAGGCTCACCGTGCCCGCGGCCAGGGTGAACAGGGCCGTGGTCGCCGCGTAGATGCCCTGGTCGCCGAAACGGGGCCAGTTCGCCAGCAGCATCAGCACCGGCACGGACAGGGCGAGCGCGCCGGTCGTGTCGCCGGTCACGGCCTGCGCCGCCGAGGCCAGCAGGGTGCCGACGCAGATCGCCCCGAACTGCCGCGCGCCCTGCACCAGCGAGCTGTAGACGGTCGCCTGCACCAGCACCAGGGCCACCCACGGCGCCATCAGGGCCAGCGGGTCCCCCATCCAGACCCCGCCCACCAGCCAGGCGATCACGGCCGCCGCGGCCGCCTTCAGCGACTGGACGACCAGATCCCTCTCCCGCCCGGGGCCCCGCCAGGCCGCCCGCATCGCGTCCCAGGCGGCCCGGGTCTCCCGTCGTACGGCGTCCACCGGCTGCACGGCACGGATGCCGTGCTGCAGATTCCGTATGCGCCTCGGGGCCGCTATCGCACCCCCGGGCCGCGGACCCGGGGCCGGGCCGCCGGTGTCGTCCGCAGTGGTGCCTCGGTCCCTCCGCGGGCGAAGGGCGCCCGCCGTCCGCCGTACCGCACTCGTCACACGCGTCATGCGCTGCGGGTATCCGCGTGACCGGGGGTTTCACGTCGCCTCACGCCAGCGGGCCGTCCCGGAGCGAGGCGAGGAGGTGCGCGGGGTCGGCGTAGACCGCGTCCGCGCCCGCCTCCTCCAGGTCCCTGCGCGGGATGCCGCCGCACAGCACGCCCACACAGCGCACCCCGGCCCGGCTGCCCGCGCGCATGTCCCACACCGTGTCGCCGACGAACACCGCCCGCTCCGCCGGCACCCCGGCCAGCTCCAGGGCGTGCTCGACCGGCTCGGGCGCCGGCTTGCCCCGGTCGACGTCGTCGGCACTGGCCGTGGCGGCGATGGCGTCGTCGGCGTCGATCGCCCGGCGCAGCGCGCTCAGCTCCGCGCCGCCCGCCGAGGTGGCCAGCACCACCGTCCAGCCCTCCCGGTGCAGGCGCCGCAGCAGCGCCCCGGCCTCCGGCAGCGCGGGCAGCCGGTCGAAGTACTGCCCGTACAGCGCCTTGTGCCCGGCGCTGATGTCCGCGTCCTGGTCCGTGTCCCGGTCGTCGCCCAGCAGATGGGCGACCAGGTCGGTGGACGGCAGGCCCACGGCCCGGTGGACGGCGTGCATCGGCACCTGGTGGCCCGCCTGCCGGAGGGCCTCCCACCAGGCGACGACATGCAGATGGTTGGTGTCGACCAGGGTGCCGTCGACGTCGAACACGGCCGCGCGTTCCATGGATTTCGGTTCCTTTCTCTCCGGCCGCGTGAGTACCACGTCAGCCGGACGGCACGCGCCGCTCACGGGTCCACGCCAGCAACTCGTCCAGCGACCACGTCGTCACCACCCGCTCGGGCGGCACCCCGCACTCCTCCGCCCGCGCGCACCCGTTGATCTGCCAGTCCAGCTGCCCCGGCGCGTGCGCGTCGGTGTCGACGGAGAACAGCACCCCCGCGTCCATGGCCCGGCGCAGCAGCCGCCGCGGCGGGTCGAGCCGCTCCGGCCTGCTGTTGATCTCCAGGGCCGTGTCCGTCTCGGCGAGCGCCGCGAACACCTCGTCCGCGTCGAACTCCGACTCCGGCCGCCCCCGCCCGGTCAGCAGCCGCCCCGTGCAGTGCCCGAGCACGTCCGAGTGCGGGTCACGGACGGCGGCCACCATCCGCCGGGTCATCGAGCGGGCGTCCATCCGCAGCTTGGAGTGGACCGACACCACCACGACGTCGAGCCGGTCCAGCAGCTCCGGCTCCTGGTCGAGCGAGCCGTCCTCGAGGATGTCGCACTCGATGCCGGTCAGCAGCCGGAACGGCGCCCAGGACTCGTTCAGCTCCGCCACCACGTCCAGCTGCTCGCGCAGCCGCCCGGCCGACAGCCCGCGCGCCACCGTCAGCCGCGGCGAGTGGTCGGTCAGCGCCGCCCACTCGTGCCCCAGCGCCGCCGCGGCCCGCCCCATCTCCTCGATCGGGCTGCCGCCGTCGGACCAGTCGGAGTGCAGATGGCAGTCCCCGCGCAGCAGCGCCCGCAGCTTCTCCCCGCCCCGCACGGGCCGCGGCTCACGCGCCTCGGCCTCCAGCTTCTCCAGATAGCCCGGCACCTGCCCGTCCAGCGCCTCCCGCACCACCTGCGCGGTCTTCGGGCCGACCCCCTTGAGCTGCTCCAGCGAACCGTCACCCGCCCGCCGGCGCACCTCGTCCCCGCCCAGCTCCTTCAGCACCCGCGCCGCCGTGCGGAAGGCGCGCACGCGGTACGTCGGCGCCAGGGACCGCTCCAGCAGGAAGGCGATCCGGTCCAGTGCCTCGACGGGGTCCATCGCCACCTCCACCTCAAGGGTTCCCCAGCGCCCCGCGGGCCGCACGACGGGCCGGCGGTTTGTCCCGTACCCACCCGGGTACTGCGATGCCTCGTCCCGCCCGCGTCGACGAGGAGGCCCGTCATGCCCGCCCCCACCGCCCCCACCGGCAGGGTCGCCGTGATCACCGGCGCCGACTCCGGCATCGGCAGGGCCACCGCCGTGCGCCTCGCCGAGGCCGGCCTGGACGTCGGCATCACCTGGCACAGCGACCACAAGGGAGCGGAGGAGACGGCGGAGGAGGTCCGGGCGCACGGGCGGCGCGCCGAGGTCGCCCGGATGGACCTCACCCGGCTGCCCGGCGCCGCCGACACCGTCGACGAGCTGTGCGAGCGCCTCGGCCGCCTCGACGTGCTGGTCAACAACGCCGGCACCGGCACCATGACGCCCTTCCTCGACCTGGAGCTGTCCAAGGTGCGCGAGGTCCTCGACGTCGACCTCGTCGGGCCGTTCCTGTGCGGGCAGAAGGCGGCCCGGCACATGATCCGGCAGGGGGACGGCGGCCGGATCGTCAACGTCACCTCCGTCCACGAGCACCAGCCGCGCGTGGGCGCCGCCCCGTACTGCGCCGCCAAGGGCGGACTCGGACTGCTCACCCAGGTCATGGCGCTCGAACTCGCCGAGCACGCCATCACCGTCAACGCCGTCGCGCCCGGCGAGATCTCCACGCCCATGACCGGGCAGGAGGACACCGACCCGCACACCGAGAGCCGCCCCGGCATCCCGCTCGGACGGCCCGGTGACGCCCGCGAGGTCGCCGCCGTCATCGCCTTCCTCGCCGGACCGGACGCGTCCTACGTCACCGGCGCCTCCTGGAGCGTCGACGGCGGCATGCTGCGGATGGGCCCGCAGGCCGGCTCGCACCTCACCGGCGACGACTGGCGTCGCCCCTGAGGGAGCCGCGGCGAGACCGCGCACCAGTTCCCGGCAGCGCCCGGCACACCCGTGGCAGGTCCGCGAGGTCAGCCACTGCGTGCCGTCCTCGATCCTCGGCCGCTGACCTGAACCCCGCGCCGGAGCCGGTTCCGCTCTACGCTCGATGCATGACCGAAATCTCGAGCCCGCACATAGCGCACCCCCGGATCATGGTGCTCGGGGTACAGCCGGGCACACCGCCGTTCCGGATCGTGGAGATCGACGGCCAGGTGGTCGGCGAGGCCAGGGCCATCACCGACGTCCTGGCGGCCGCGGCCGCGTTCGGCATCACGGTCCACGACCTGGACGACCCGGACGTGGTCCGCTGGGTCGGCGGGGACAAGTTCACGTGGACGGTGCACTAGACCCCACCGCCGTGGCCTACGATCTCCGGATCATGCCCGATCATGTCCACGCCACCGGCGCGTACTCGGCCGACGAACTGGTCTCACTCCTCAGCGACCGCCTCGGGCTGGTCTTCACCGAGCGCGACAGCTTCTTCCTCGGCGTTCACCACGTCGCCGCCCTCCCCGGCGGCCGGATCACCATTCAGCCCAACGCGATCCCCGGTGACGACGGCGAGGACGACCGCTACGCGGAGGAACACCCGGCGGACTGGGTTCTGCTGCTCACCACCACCTCGGTCGAGGACGCGGATCCGCCGGCCCGTCTGGAGTCCATCGAGGGGATCGTCCGCACGGACGGCCCGGAGTAGCCCGGCAGCTCAGCTGCCCGCCGTCGTCTTCCCCGGTCGGTCCCGGTGGGGCCTGCGGGCGTGGACCGCGCGGCTGAGGCGGCGGCCCAGGAGGAGGTAACCGATCAGCGCGCCCGTCGTGTTGAGGATGACGTCGTCGATGTCGAAGGCGCGGCCGGTGACCAGGGCGCCCTGGGCGAACTCCACCAGGAGCATCACCACGGCCGTCAGGAACAGGACGCGCAGGATGCCGCGGGTGCGGGGGGCGACCACGGGGACGAGGACGCCGAAGGGGACGCCCAGCAGGATGTTGCCGCCGATCTGCCGGACGGCGTCCCGCAGCTCCGGCTGGTCGAGATAGGCCTTGAGTGAACTGCCCGGCCGCAGATTGCTGTGGGTCAGCGCCTCGGAGGCGGGCGAGGGCTGCAGGGTCAGCCGTGCCAGCACCACGGCGAACGCGACCATGAACGCGAAGGCGCACAGCATCGCCAGCACCCGCAAGGGCAGCGGAAGCGGGCGACGCTCTCGCCCGGACCGGGCGGTCCGGGGACGTGACACTGCACCGGCCATTGGTCCTCCAGTCTTCAACTTCCCTGCGTGGTAACGCGGTTACCCAGAGCGGGACCGACGATGCCGCCACCGGCCGTTCCCAGCCACGGTTTCCCCGCCTCCCGCCGGGGCACTCCGCACCGGAGCCGCCGCGCGCCGCCACGTCCCGCAGCCGGCCCGGTGCTTGGATGACCGGGCCGCGCTCGCCGCGCTGTGGCTGGTGCTCGTCACCACCGTCGACGCCCTGGAGATCACCGTCGGCGCTGCCGCCGCCCTCCTCGGGGCACTCGCCGCCCGGGCCGCGCGGCGGGCGGTGACCCGGCGGTGAACGGCTGGATCCTCGCCGCGACGCTCCTGCTCGGCACCGGCCTGACCGCCGCCCTGTGGGGCGTCGCCACCGGCCCGCCGCGCCGCCGCGTCGTCGCGCAGAACCTGTCCACCGCTCTCGCCTGCCCGGGCCTGCTCCTCCTCGCCCAGGGCTACGACCGCCCCTCCTACGTCGACCTCGCCCTGGTCCTCGCCCTGCTCGGCCCCGTCGGCACGCTGGTCTTGCGCGTGGCCACGGGCCCGGGCCGGGCGACGGCGAAGCTCCTGCTGACGGGCCAGTCCGGGCACGTCGGGGACTACGTCGCGTGGCTCCTGGTGGGCACCACACTGCTGGGCGCGCCGGCCCTGCCCGGGATCCTCGGGAGCTGACTGACGCTGCCGGGGCCGGCCCCGGGCCGCCCGGAAGCCGGTCAGTTCCCGTACGAGACGTTCACCTCCTCGAAGCCCAGGGAGCGCAGCAGGCCTTCGAGCATGCCGGTGGTGTTCGACTCGGCGCGGGCGGTCAGCTCGCTCTCCTTCGCCGCGTCGCCGATGTGCCGTACCGCGAGCTGCTGCACGGCCTGTTCGCCGTTCGGGTTGTCCGAGAAGAGGTCGCCGAGGCGGTCGAAGAGACCGCGCTGCTTGGAGACGGCGTAGGAGCGTTCGGGGTCGAGGGCCGGCTTGCCCAGTTGCGCGTGGGGCAGCCGGAGCGTGGCGGACGTGCGGTCGCCGTTGACCCGCACGTCGTTCTCGCCGACCTTGCCCAGGTCGACGTAGGCGTCGACGGTGCCCGCGCCGACGTACAGGGTGCGGGTGCCGCGGATCGCGTCGGGGAGGAACTTCGCGTCCTTCTCCAGGTCCACGACGACCTGGAAGTTGCCGGAGGCGGCGTCGTAGCGGCTGATGTCCTGGATGGACTGCAGCAGTGCGGGGCCGGACCGGTCGTGGGTCTCGGTGCCGAACAGGTCCTTCAGGCCCGGGAGCACGCTCAGCCGGATCCCGGCGAAGAACACGACGAGCACCAGCACGAGCGCGGCCACCACCTTGGCCCAGCCGGGCATGCGCCTGGGGAGGCGCTTGACGGGAGTCGTCATGTGACGGCCCTCCTTCCTACTGACCGGATGCCCGCCACGCCCCCTGCCAGACCGCGGAGTTGAGGATTCGACGAACCCGGCGGAAGCATGCGGGGCGCAGGCGTGTCCCCCTCAGGGGCGGGACGTGGCCTCCGGCTGCTGCAGGGCCGCGTCGAGTGTCGGCTGCGGCGGCAGCAGCCGGGACAGGCCGGTGATCCGCAGGACGCGCAGGGTCAGCGGGTGGGAGCAGACGAGGAGCATGTACCCGCCCCGGTCGAGCACCCGGCTCCTGGCCCGGTACAGCAGCCGCAGGCCCGAGCAGTCGAAGAACTCGATCCGGCTGAGGTCGATCACGATCCGGGCGGCGGGGCGGTTCGTCTCCCGGTCCAGGTGCGGGGCGATCTCCGTGGCCGCGGCGAGGTCGATCTCGCCGCGGAACTCCAGCACCGTGTGCCCCCGTTCGTGGCGGACGCGCAGCTGCCGGGTGAGCGGTGCAGGTTCCTGCCGCACGACGAGATCGCCTCCAGCCTGCTCCGTGCGTGGGAGGGGCGCGGCCCTCAACACCGTTCCCCGTCCCGCAAGTTACCCCCGAACGAATGAATTTGAGCATGTTCGATTGACATATGTCTCTGAATTACAGGTGAGTTGGCCGAGGTTCGCGCGGGGGCGTGCGCGGGCGTGAGGCCCGGCGTGCACTCCTGTCTACGACAGGGCGTGCCAGGCCTTGGTGAGCGCCTGGCGGAACTGCTCGGTCTGGTGCGCCGTGAGGTCGCGCACCATCCGCTCCTCCAGCTCCCGGACGGGCCCGGCGTGCCGCGCGAGCAGCTCGCGTCCGGCGTCGGTGAGCAGGATCAGCAGCTCCCGGCGGTTGCGGGGATTGCGCTCCCGGCGCACCAGACCGCGGCCCTCCAGGGAGCGCACGAGGTCGGCGATCGACTGCGCGGTGACGAAGGAGTCGCGCGCCAGCTGGGCCGCCGACAGTCCGTCGTGTCGCTCCAGCACGGTCAGCGCGGTGTACTGGAGGGCGGTGATTCCGGACGGTCTGACCAGCTCGTCGAGGTGGGAGCGCACGACGAGTTCCACCTGCTTGACCATGTAGAGCAGGGAAGGGGGCGCCTTGGTCACCTGTGTGTCGAGCATGGAAGCAGGCTAGAGCATTGACAGGAAACCTGTCTGTAAAGAGACTGCGAACCAACAGGAATCCTGTTTGTTGAAATCTTGGCGACGACGCTGAGGAGTGGCGATGACCACCTTCGAGAAGGAACCCGGGCAGCTGTTCATCGGGGGCCGGTGGCGCGAGGCCGCGGACGGGGCGCGTACCGAGGTGGTCGATCCGTCCCGGGGCACGGTCGTCACCACCGTCGCGGAGGCGGGCCCTGCCGACGTCGACGCGGCCGTACGGGCCGCCCGCGCGGCCTGCGAGGACGGCGCCTGGTCCGGGCTGAGCGGCCGTGAGCGGGGCCGGGTGCTGCACCGCGTCGCGCAGCTGATCCGCGAGAACGCCGACGAGATCGCCGCACTGGAGAGCCTCGACGTCGGCAAGCCGATCACGCTGTGCGGCGCGGTCGACGTGACGAACGCGGCCAACGACTACGAGTACTACGCGAACCTCGCCCAGAGCCAGGACGGCGCCCTGCGCGACACCCCCATGAACGCCCTCGCCTACACCAAGCGCGAGCCGCTCGGCGTGGTCGCCGCGATCACCCCGTTCAACTTCCCGCTGATCCTTGCCGGTTCCAAGATCGGCCCGGCGCTCGCGGCCGGCAACACGGTCGTCCACAAGCCCGCCGACGAGACCCCGCTCAGCGCCCTGTACATGGCCCGGCTGTTCCAGGAGGCCGGCGTCCCCGACGGCGTGGTCAACGTCGTGACGGGCGCCGGACCGGTGGCCGGCGAGGCGCTGCTGCGCCACCGGGGCGTCGACAAGGTCGCCTTCACCGGCTCCACGGCGATCGGCCGGCACGTGGCGGCGGTCGCGGGCGAGGCGCTCAAGCCCGTCACCATGGAGCTCGGCGGGAACGCCGCCCACCTCGTCTTCGAGGACGCCGACCTGGAGAAGGCGGTCGGCGCCGTCATCAAGGGCTTCGTCTTCAACACCGGCCAGTTCTGCATGGGCGGCCCGCGCCTGCTGGTGGCCCGCTCGGTCTACTCCACGCTGCTCGGCATCCTCGCCGAGGCCGTGCCGGGCGTGCCGGTCGGCGACCCGCGCGACCCGAACACGGTCATCGGCCCGATGGCGGCCGCGAAGCACCTGAAGAAGGTGGAGGAGTACGTCGCCCTGGCCCGCAAGGAGGGCGCCCGGATCGTCTGCGGCGGCGAGCGGCTCGACCTGGACGGCGGCTACTACTACAAGCCCACCGTCATCGCCGACCTGGCCAACGACTCCCGGGTGATCCAGGAGGAGATCTTCGGCCCCGTCCTCACCGTGCAGCCCTTCGACGACGAGGACGAGGCCGTCGCCCTCGCCAACTCCACGCCGTACGGCCTGGCCTCGGGCGTGCAGACCACCAACCTCGCCCGCGCCCACCGCGTCGCCGACCGGCTCCAGGCCGGCATCGTCTGGGTCAACGACTGGGCGATGCTCGACCCCGCGGTGCCCTTCGGCGGCGTCAAGGACTCCGGCTACGGCCGCGAGTACGGCCCCGAGGCCCTCGCCGGTTACACCAAGGTCAAGTCCGTCGTCGTCTCGCTCGACTGAGCACCGTCGAACTGAGCACCGTCAAGGAGTCATCGCGATGCCCACCACCACCCGTGCCGCGGTCGTCGAGTCCGGCGGCGCGCCCTTCACCCTCTCCGACGTCGTCCTCGACGAGCCCGGCCCGCACGAGGCGCTGGTCCGCATGGTCGCCACCGGCCTGTGCCACACCGACCTCGGCGTGGCGAGCGGCGGACTGCCCTTCCCGCTGCCCGGGGTCCTGGGCCACGAGGGCGCGGGCGTCGTCGAGGCCGTCGGCCCCGCCGTCACCGGCGTCGCGCCCGGCGACCACGTCCTGCTCTCCTTCACCTCCTGCGGCGACTGCCGCAACTGCCGCGGCGGGCACCCCGCGTACTGCGCGACCTGGCTGCCGCTGAACCTGCTCGGCGGCAGCCGGGCCGACGGCACGAGCACCATCAGCCGCGGCGGTCAGGCCCTGGGCGGCCACTTCTTCGGCCAGTCCTCCTTCGCCGAGCGGGCGCTGGCCGACGAGCGGAGCCTCGTCAAGGTCGACCCGGACGTGCCGCTGGAGTCCATCGCCCCGCTGGGCTGCGGTGTACAGACCGGTGTGGGGGCCGTCTGGAACGTGCTGAAGCCGGACACCGGCAGCACGGTCGTCGTCCTGGGCGCCGGAGCGGTCGGCCTGTCGGCCGTGATGGCGGCGGCCCTGACCCCGGCCACCCGGATCGTCGCCGTCGACCGCGTCGCCGAACGCCTGTCGCTCGCCCGCGAACTGGGTGCCACGCACACCGTCGACACGAGCACGACGGAGCTGGGCGAGGCGCTCACCGGCATCACGGACGGTCAGGGCGCGGACGGTGTCGTGGAGACCACGGGCAACGTCGGCGTTCTGCGCCAGGGCGTCGACGCGCTCGCCGCCCGCGGCACCCTGGTCGTCGTCGGCGCCCCGCCCTTCGGCACCGAGGTCTCCCTGGACGTCAACGGCCTGCTCGGCGGCAAGCGGATCGTCGGCCTCACCCTCGGTGACAGCGAGACCCAGACCATGATCCCGGCGCTGGTCCGCCTGGTGAAGGACGGCCGGCTGCCGTTGCACCGCCTGATCGGCACGTATCCCTTCGGGGACATCGACCGGGCGGTGCAGGACATGCGGTCGGGCAAGACGATCAAGCCGGTGCTGATGTTCTGACGCGGTCGGCCGTCATCGCCGGTTCGCCTGAGGGCTCGGGGGGTGCGGAGGAGCGGCGTGTGCGGGTGTGCCGTGGCTCGTCGCGCCGTTCCCCGCGCCCCTTCGGGCGCTCAGTCGTTGACCAGGACCAGCTTTCCCGTGGTGCGGCCCGTGTCGCCTGCGGCGTGGGCCTCCGCGGCGGCGGCCAGGGGGAAGGTCCCGGCGATGGTGGCGCGGAGCCTGCCCGTCGCGGCCAGTTCCGCGATCGTCTCCATGCCGGCCCGGTCGGCGTCGACCAGCATCCGGACCGCCCGGACGCCGAGCCGCCCGGCCTCCTCGTAGAAGTCGTCCGAGCCACCCGGCAGGATCGACACCACGACACCGCCCGGGCGCAGCACGCGCAGGGAACGCAGGGCGGTGTCGCCACCGATCGTGTCCAGGACGACGTCGACGTCCTTCACGGCCTCGGTGAAGTCCGTCTCGCGGTAGTCCACCGCCTCGTCCACGCCGATCCCGCGCAGGAACTCGTGCTTGCCCGCGCTCGCGGTGCCGATCACGTACGCGCCGCGCTCCTTGGCGATCTGCACCGCCACGTGCCCGACCCCGCCGGCGGCGGCGTGGATCAGCACCCGCTGCCCGGGCCGCAGGTCGGCGTGCTCGGTCAGCGCCTGCCACGCGGTGAGCGAGACCAGCGGCAGCGCGCCCGCCTGGACGTGGTCGAGACCGGCCGGCTTGCGCGCGAGGGCACGCACCGGCGCGATGACGTACTCGGCGTGCGAGCCGTGCCCGAACGGGTACGGCAGCATGCCGAAGACCTCGTCACCCGGCGCGAACGCCGCCACGCCGATGCCGACGGCCTCCACCACGCCGGAGACGTCCCAGCCGAGGACGAAGGGCGGCTCGCCCAGGAAGCCGCCGGTGGCGCGGTGCTTCCAGTCGGTCGGATTGACCCCGGCGGCCCGCACCCGGACCAGCACCTCGTTCGGCCGCGGTACCGGGCGCTCGACCTCCACTGCCTTCAGGACCTCGGGGTCACCGAGGACGTCCTGGCTGATGGCTCGCATCGTGTTCCGTGTGCTCATGGTCATCCAGCGTGCCAGCCGGTGATCCACCCCGCCATGGCATGATGGCCACCATTCGATAGGATCGTGCCATGCGGCGTGAGCGAGTGGTGGTCCTGGCCCTGGACGGTGTGTACCCCTTCGAACTGGGCATCCCCAGCCGGATCCTCGGCGCCGCCGACGGCCGCTACGAGGTCCTGACCTGCTCGGCCGACGGCGGCCCGGTGCGCACCGCCGCCGACTTCGGCGTCACCGTGGAGCACGGCCCCGAGGCCCTGGCCACGGCCGGCACGGTGGTGATCGCGCCCGTCGCGCCGTCCCACCTGACCGACGAGGTGCCCGCCGAGGTCCTGGCCGCGCTCGCGGAGATCCGTCCCGGCACCCGCATCGTCTCCATCTGCACCGGCGCCTTCGTCCTGGCCGCCGCGGGGCTCCTCGACGGCCGCCGGGCGACCACCCACTGGCAGGTCGCCGATCACTTCCGGCGCATGTTCCCGCGCGTCGACCTCGACCCGGACGTGCTGTTCGTCGACGACCACCCGTTCCTCACCTCGGCCGGAGCCGCCTCCGGCGTCGACGTCTGCCTCCATCTCGTCCGCAAGGACCACGGCAGCCGGCTGGCCAACACCGTCGCCCGCCGCTGCGTGGTCCCGCCGTTCCGGGACGGCGGCCAGGCCCAGTACATCGAGCAGCCCGTCCCCGAACAGGGTGCCGCGAGCACCGCCGCGACCCGCGCCTGGGCCCTGGAACGCCTCGGTGAACCGCTCACCCTGGCCGACCTCGCGGGCCACGCCCGGATGAGCCGGCGCACCTTCGCCCGCCGCTTCCACGACGAGGTGGGCCTCAGCCCCGGCCGCTGGCTGATCCAGCAGCGCGTCTCCCGTGCCCGGCACCTGCTGGAGTCCAGCGACCTCACCGTGGACCAGATCGCCGGCCGGGTCGGCTTCGCGACCGGCGCCTCCCTGCGCCAGCACCTGCACGCGGCCATCGGCGTCTCCCCGCAGGCCTACCGCCGCACGTTCCAGAGCGCCCGCTGACCTCGCCCCGGCCCGGCCCCGATCAACTGGGCGGGATGCAAAGCCATTTGTCGACGTGTGGCTTTCTGTCGGAGCGTGACGGAACCCTCACGTCCGCCGGGGGTCGAGGTTGATCCTTTCGGGTTCAAACCCGATAAGGTTCCGATCGGCGCTGCGAGTTGACGCGATCGCGTCCGGTCACCTCGCGGTGCGTACTCATGAGTGCGGTCCACACACCCCCCGTTCGATCGTGTTGCTTCGAAGGATGCAGATGGAACTCGCCACTCCGCCACCGGCGGCGCGGGCCCCTGTCGCCTGGTACAGCTGGTGGTTGATGCCGCTGGGCCTGGGAGGCGGGACGCTTGCCGCCACGTTCATGAGCTCGGAGCGAATAACCGCGGCCGTCGCCGGTGTCGCGGCGACGGCGGCCAGCGCCGTGTGCGTACGCCTGCTGCTGCGCACCCGGGCCCAGCTGCACCGGGCGGAGGGCTCCTTCCGCACCACGCAGGCCGAGCACAACCAGCAGTGGCAGCAGCATGTGGCCGGCCTGGAACGGAAGTTCTCCGCCGAGCGCGCCACCCTGGAGTCCCAGCTCACCGAGCAGAACGCGGCGTACGAGCGGCGCCTGGCCGACCAGAGCGCCACGTACGAGACGCAGCTCGCCGACCAGTCGAGGGCCTACGAGGAGCGGCTGGCCGAGCAGGCCAAGTCCTACGAGGCGCAGCTCGCCGACCAGGCCGAGGTCTGGCAGGAGCAGCTCTCCCACCAACTCGCCGCGGTCGCCCTGCTCGCCGACGAGCAGCTGCCCGACGCGATGGACAAGCTCCGCTCCGGTGAGGCCATCGACGACGTCCTGCCGAGCGTCAACCAGTGCGCCAAGGTCAGTGCCGACCTCCAGGCCGAGCTGCGCAAGGTGCTGCGCACCGCCCTGATCGGCCTGGAGGCGGAGTTCGACCGCTCCACCTCCGCGGAGCAGGCCGTCATCAGCATCGGCAACCGCATCCACGTGCTGACGAGCAAGCTGCGCGGCCGGCTGCACGAGATGCAGGGCGAGCACGGCAGGCTGCCGGCCGTCGCCCGGGGCCTGATGGAGCTCGACCAGGAGATCGGCCCCGCCGACTGCCTCGCGGCCAGCATCGGCGTGCTCGGCGGCTCGGACCGGCCCGGGCGGCAGTGGCAGGAGCCCCAGCGGCTGCTGAGCGTGGTGCGCGGCGGTATCGGCCGGATCAAGGACTTCCACCGCGTCCAGGTCCGCCACCTGCCCGAACTCGGCGTCGACGGCGGCCTCGTGGACCACCTCACGCTGATCTTCGCCCACCTGCTGGACAACGCGGCCCGCTATTCGCCGCCCACCGAACCGGTGCTGATCTCCGGCAAGGAGGTCCCCAACGGCGTCGGCATCGAGATCCAGGACTCCGGCAAGGGCCTGAGCGAGGAGAAGAAGCGCGAGGCCGAGCACGCCCTCGCGGGCACCGCGCCCGGCGCGGGCCTCGGCGGCATCACCGAGGACGCCAGCATCGGCCTGCGCGTCGTCGGCGCCCTCGCCCGCCGCTACGGCATCCGCGTCACCTTCGCGGACTCGCCGTGGCTCGGCACCTCCGTGGTGGTCGTGGTCCCGCACAAGTACTTCAGCCCGCTGCCCACGGCCGCGACCGCCCAGGCCCCGGCCACCCCGGCCGCACCCCCCGCCGAGGTCCGCACCGCCGCGGCCGCCCCGGCCCGCGAGACGGCCACCGCACCGGCGGCGGACGCGCGGGCCGAGGCCGTGGAGACCACGCCCGGCGGTCTGCCCCGCCGCCGCAGCAAGCGGAACGAGACGGAGGGGCCCAGGCAGGCCGAGCGGACCGACCGGAGCACCGTCGCCGCCGTCCCGCCCGACGCCTCCTTCTCCGGCCTCGCCGCCTTCGCCACCGCCGGACGCGACGCCGCGGAGGCCTCCTGGGCGGACGACGCCCACGACACCCCCGGCGGACGCGAGTCCACCGAGCACCGCACCGAAGAGAGCGACTAGTCCTCATGACGCAACAAGGAACAGATGTGAGCTGGGCGCTCCGCGATCTCGTCGAGAGCATCCAGGAGATCCGTTTCGCCCTCGTGGCCTCCAGCGACGGCAAGGCCATCACCTCCTACGGCGCCGAAGACCCCGACGACGTCGACCGCTTCGCCGCCGTGGTCGCCGGCCTGCAGGCCCTGGCCCAGCCGGTCGCCGAGCAGTTCCCCAAGTACGCAGGCCAGCTGCGGCTGGCGATGATCGAGGTCGACGGCGGACACCTCTTCGTCGTCCGCGCCGGAGTCGAGACGTACCTCGGCGTCCTCGCCCGGGAAGGCCTCGACCAGGGCCTGCTGGGGCACCAGATGAGGGACCTGGCCCGCAGGATGGGTGAACTCCTCGGCACCACTCCGCGCCTGGAGGAGCACTCTGGATGAGTGCTCCCCGCAGGCCGTCGGACCCGTCCGGTCTCGAGCGCTACTACGTCCTCACCGGAGGGCGCAGCGGACCGGGCGGTTCGGCGTCGAGCCTCGACGTGGCGACCCTGGTCGTCGCCCGTGCCGCCCCGTTACCGGGCATGCAGCACGAGCACGAGGAGATCCTGCGCCGCTGCCGCGACCCGCTGTCGGTCGCCGAACTCGGCGCTCATCTCGGGCTGCCCTTCAACATTCTCGCGGTGCTGCTGTCGGACCTGCTGGACGCAGGTCGCGTCGAAGCCCGTAACCCCATCCCGGCACACGAAGCCGGCCGCGGGCCCGACCTCGCGCTCCTTGAGGAGGTACTCAGTGGACTTGAAAGGCTTTGACCAACCCGGAGGCTCGGCCGGGGACACCCGCTCGGTCAAGGTGATGATCGCCGGCGGGTTCGGCACCGGGAAGACCACCATGGTCCGGTCGGTCAGCGACATCAAGCCGCTCACCACCGAGGAGACCCTCACCCAGGCCAGCGCCGACGTCGACCACCTCATCGGCGTCGCCGACAAGACGCAGACCACCGTCAGCCTCGACTTCGGCAAGATCGGCATCAACGAGAGCCTGGTGCTGTACCTGTTCGGCACGCCGGGCCAGGAGCGGTTCTGGTTCCTGTGGAACGGGCTGTTCAAGGGGGCCCTCGGCGCGGTCGTCCTGGTGGACACGCGCCGCCTGGAGTCCAGTTTCCGGGCGATCGAGGAGATGGAGCGGCTGGAAGTCCCCTTCGTGGTCGCGCTGAACGTCTTTCCCGACTCGCGGAACTACCCGGTGGAGGAGATCAGGGACGCCCTGGACATCCCGGCGCACACCCCGGTCGTGGCCTTCGACGCCCGCGACCGGGCCTCCAGCCGGGACGTCCTGGTCGCACTGATCCACCATCTGAAGGAACGCTCGGCCGTGGCCCTGGAGCCCCGATGAACGATTCGACCGACCCCACCCTCCAGGCCGTGCGGGGCTGCCCCGTCGCCCACCACGGAGCCGACCTGACCCGGCTGTACGGCCCGGAGGCCGCGACCGACCCGGCGAGCATCTACGAGCGGCTGCGCAAGGAGCACGGCTCGGTCGCGCCGGTGCTGCTCGAAGGCGATGTGCCCGCCTGGCTGGTCCTCGGCTACCGCGACAACCGGCGCGTGCTCGACAACCCTCGCCAGTTCAGCCGGGACGCCCGGATCTGGCGGGACTGGCGCGAGGGACGGATCGAGGAGACCTCGCCGATCATGCCGATGGTCGGCTGGCGCCCCGACTGCGTGTCCCAGGACGGCGAACCGCACCGCAGGCTGCGTGGCGCCGTCACCGACGGGCTGCAGGCGGCGGCCGCCCGGGGCATCCGGCGGCACGTCACGTACTTCGCGAACAAGCAGATCGACGCGTTCGCCGACACCGGGCACGCCGACCTCGTGGCCGACTACGCCGAGCAACTGCCGATGCTCGTGCTCACCAGGATGCTGGGCCTTCCCGCGGCGGACGCGCAGCGCCTGATCGAGTCGTGCGCCCAGGTCCTCAAGGGCGGTGAGGGCGCCCTCGAGCACAACGAGCGGATCATGGAGATCCTCGCGGAACTCGCCGAGCGCAAGCGGGCCGAACCGGGCTCCGACTTCGCCACGGCCCTGCTGAAGCACCCGGCCGGCCTCGACCACGACGAGGTCGTCAGCCATCTGCGCCTGGTGCTGATCGCCGCGCACACCACCACCAGCAACCTGCTGGCCCGGGTCCTGCAACGGGTCCTCACCGACGCCGCCCGGCTCTCCGGTCTGGTCAGCGGGGAGCTGAACGTCTCCTCGGTGGTGGAAGAGGTCATGTGGGACACCCCGCCGCTGTCCGTGCTGCCGGGCCGGTTCGCCACCGCCGACCTGGAGCTCGGCGGCCACCACGTCCAGGAGGGAGAACTGCTCATCCTGGGCCTGGCCGCCGGCAACGTCGACCCGGAGGTACGGCCCGACTCGGCCGTCGCCGTGCAGGGCAACCAGTCGCACCTGGCGTTCAGTTCCGGACCGCACGAGTGCCCGGGGCAGAACATCGGCCAGTCCATCATCGAGATCGGCGTGGACGTCCTGCTGCACCGGCTGCCGGACCTGCGCCTGGCCGTACCGCCGGAGGAACTCAGCTCGACCGCCTCCACGTGGGAATCCCGGCTGGACAGCCTGCCGGTCGAGTTCGCCATCTAGGCCACGGCGACGGACCGTTGCCCGGCCGGCTTTTCCGGCCGGGCAACGCCGTGCGTGGGTGCAGCAGGGGCCGTTCGGGGCCTTCAGGATCGAGGCGTCAGCCGTCGAGCCAGTCGCCCGCGACGCCCGTGGGACGGTATCCCGTGGCGTTCCAGAGGAAATGCGGGTGGGCGCAGCCGAACATGTAGGCGAGCAGTGCGGTGTCCTCCCTCCCGGTCCGAGGGTCGTGCAGGGTGTGGAACCTCTCGGATCCGACCACGCCGGCGTCTTGCTGGACACGACGGGCGCGGTCCGGCGACGGTGCGGCGCTGGATGCCTCCACGGCGGCGATGTAGGTCCGGCGCAAGATCTCCCAGGTGCTGTCCGTGTCGCCGTACCAGGGGCCGTGCAGTGCTTCGAAGGCATGAAGCTCGGCGTCGAACAGGCGCCATGCCTGGGGGTGTTGGGCTCGGCAGCGTGCGGACAGCTCGGCGGTCCGGGTGCTCAGTGCCGGTGCGGTGGGCCGCGGGGCGATGGTGAGGGTCGTGCCATGGGTGAGGATGCCGGTGCACGGGTTGGGCTGCAGGTCGCACAGCGGGCAGTCCTCGGCCGGGGGGAGGCCCTGGGTGATGCCGTCGAACCACAGGGCGTGGCGGCCCGTGAGCCCCATCCAGACGATGGTCGTGGTCATCAGCCAGGTGTTCCACATCGGGCTGTGGGCCTCGGGCATGCAGCCGTACTTGACCAGGGCTATCGCGCAGGCGGCGTAGAACGCCTTGGTGTGGGTGGGCATGTCGGCGAGCCAGAAGTTGCTGATCTCGCCGGTGAGGGCGTCGGCTCGTACGTCGGCCATGTCGTCGATGACACGGCACAGCAGCAGGGAGGCGAGGTTTTCCTCCTGCCAGAGTTCGGTGTCGGGGGCGACGTGCCAGAACAGGCAGTCCAGCATCTGCAGGGCCGAGTAGGTGCTCTGGTCGAGCGGGTTGGTCTGGGGGAGCGTGACGCTGCCCGCGTCGTGCTGTCGGAGCCAGTACTCGTCGACGGATCGTTTGTGCGCTGCGAAGAGTCCGGAGACCAGGGCCCGCGCGCCGTTGGCGCTGAAACTCTCGGCCAGGCGGCTTTCGACGTGTCGGGTGAGGCGCGTTGTGTCGATGGTGTCGATCACGCGTTTGTATTCGTGGAAGACGAGGATGTCGTCCTCGAAGCGGTGGCGGTGGCCGAGGTCTCGTTCGAGGTCGTTCATCTGCCGGGTCCAGGACCATCCACCGGTCAGGACACTGTCGAGTTCCCGGCGGTGCGGCCAGGTCTTGACGGCGAGGGGACGACCGGCGCTCTGCCGCCAACGGTAGTCGTCCAGCGTGCGCGCGGGGGGCGTGGGCAGCCGACGGCACAGCGGGCAGGCGCAGACGGCGGTCTGCTCTTCCTCGCGCGGCGGGGTGAGTGCCCGGCTCCTCCAGGCGCCTTCCAGCATCGTGCAGGCCAGTCTGCAGACCTCGACATCGGTGCTGACCTGGGGGAAGGCTGTTTCTATCAGGCGCAGGCCGGTGTCTAGGTGCCGCAACCTGGCGTAGCCCTCCTCGTCGGGCGGGAGGAACGCGGGCTGCGCCGGACGGAGGGCTCCCTCCAGATGCAGCGTGGTGCCGGAGTGGGGGGAGCCGAATGCGTTCAGCCGCTGCTGAGCGGCGTTCTGGGAACTTCGGTACTGCTCCGTGCTCCCCTTGATGTGTTTCGCCAAGAGGCCGGCGAGGGTGTTCCCCGCCTCCGTGGGCTGGAGCTGGGCGCTTGGCTGCGCCGGGAGCGAGCTGTCGGCGGACGCCTTCGGAACAGCACCTGCGACTCGAGATTTCACACCGGTCTCCCCATGAACTGTGGTCCTGGCAACGGAATCGATCGACCGTGGTCGTTGACCGGCATGATCAGGAAGCACGCGCGGACCCGTCAGGCGTAGCGCGACCACTGGATCCGAGAGGCGCAGCTTCGCCCGAGGCGGGTGGGTGGCCGACGGGGATGTCGAAGGGCAGGTCGAACCGGACGTCCTGAGGCATGTGCTTCCTTTCGGGAGACGGACCGCAGAGTCCCCCCACCCCTGCGAGCGGACGGTTCCGTGACCGCCCGCACACTCGAACTGGGCTTCGCAGTCCGAAAGTTGAACCGAGAAGCGGTACGAGGCTGCCCACGGCGTGAATAAGCCATTCCGTGACCGCGCCGTGATCTCCGTTACTGCCCGAAGCGCATGAGCTGCGTATACTCCCTCGTCCCTCACCCGGTACCGGCTGGTCCGCCGAACCTCCGGAGCCTCGGAACGCCACACTGGCCGGAGTCCGTTCGACGACTCTCCAGGAGGCGCACCGACGATGACGTCCGCACCCGCACGCAGCGCTGAGCAGCGCACCAAGGACACCCTGCACCGTCTCGAACACGACGTGGACGCCTGGGTCGCCACGGCCGACGGCACGTCGGGGACGCCGTACCTCGTCCCGCTGTCGTTCCTCTGGAACGGCTCGTACCTGCTGTTCGCCACACCCGCGTCGAGCCCCACCGGGCGGAACCTCGCCGCGACCGGCCGGGCCCGGGTGGGCATCGGGCCGACCCGCGACGTGGTCATGGTGGACGGCACCGTGGAGACCGTCCAGCCCGCCGAGCTGACCGAGGAGGACGCCGAACTCTTCGCTGCCAAGACCGGCTTCGACCCCCGCCGCCTCGCCACGCCGTACCTCTACTTCCGCGTGGTGCCGCGGCGGGTGCAGGCCTGGCGGGAGGCCGACGAGCTGGACGGCCGCGAACTCATGCGCGACGGACGGTGGTTGACGGCCGACTGAATCGGCCGGACCGGGATATCCGCAAGGTACAGGGCCGCGGGGCACGAACGCCCCGCGGCCGGAATCCCGCGGAGGAGACATGGCACTGGTGAAAGCGGGGGTCCTCGTGCTCGACTGTGCCGAGCCCGAGAAGCTCGCCGTGTTCTACAAGGAACTGCTGGAGGGTGAGGAGGCGGACGCGACGGCCAACCGCGTGGAGATCAGGAGCGCCGACGGCTTCCGGATCGCCCTGCGCCGGGACGTCAACGCGACCCCGCCGAGCTGGCCACGTCCCGAGAACTCCCTCCAGGCGCACCTGGAGTTCGTGGTGGACGACCTCGACGCGGTGGAACGCCGCGTCATCAGCCTCGGCGGCCGTCCGCTGGAGGCCAAGGAGGCCTCGGGCCCCTTGGAGGAGCGCGGCTACGCCGACCCGGCGGGCCACTCCTTCACCCTGCGCCGGACCGCGCCGACCGCACCCAAGCAGGGCTGACCCGACCGGCCTGGCGGCAGCCCGGCGGTGAACAGGGCGAGCAGTGCGGTGAGGGCGAAGTCCAGGCCGGTGACGCCGGCCGGGACGAGAGAGCGACGATCAAGGCGGACGGCTGACCGCACAGGCCGGCCCCGCCCGGCCCGGGGCCGGGCGGGGCCGCGCCGCCGTCAGTCCCGGCCGCCCTTCTCGCCCACCGGCCAGGTGCCGGTCGAACGCTCGATGGCCTTGGCGCCCGCGCGGTCCACGGCGCTGCGCACCACGGCGAAGATGGCGCCCTGGATCGCGGCGGCCAGCAGGATCTCGCCCCAGCCGCGGTCCTTGTCCAGCGCGTCGGGCGCGTCCTCCTCGTGCCGGATCGCCATCCACGTCTTGCGGAAGGCGAGCCCGGCCAGCCAGCCGCCGGACCAGCCGAGCACGAAACCCACGGGCTGGTAGGCGAGGGACATCTTCTTCTTCTTGGCCACGGGGATCTCCTTGATAGCTGAAAGGGGTGGTGGAAGTGGTCAGGGTGTGTGCGCGGCCGGGACCCGCTCCTCGGCGCGGACCGGCCCGGGCGGAGTGCCGTCACCGAACGGCCGGCCGCCCAGCTCCTCGCGGTGGTGCGGGGTCAGCCAGCCGGACAGGTCCGGCCCCAGGGGCACGATGCGGGTCGGGTTGATGCCCGTGTGCACCTGGTAGTAGTGCCGCTTGATGTGGTCGAAGTCGACGGTGTCGCCGAACCCGGGCGTCTGGTAGAGGTCGCGGACGTACCCCCACAGCACCTGGTTCTCCGTCAGCTTCCAGCGGTTGCATTTGAAGTGACCGTGGTAGACGGCGTCGAAACGCACGAGCGTGGTGAACAGCCGGATGTCCGCCTCGGTGATCGTGTCGCCGACCAGGTACCGCTGCCGCTCCAGGCGGTCGGCGAGCAGCTCCAGCCGCCGGAACACGCCCGCGCAGGCGGCCTCGTACTCCTCCTGCCCGGTGGCGAACCCCGCCCGGTAGACGCCGTTGTTGACGTCCTCGTAGACGTCCGCCATCACCTCGTCGATCTCGTCGCGCAGCCGCTCCGGGTACAGGTCGGGCGCCCCCTCCCGGTGCAGGGCCGTCCATTCGGTCGCGAGGTCGAGGGTGAGCTGCTGGTAGTCGTTGGTGACCAGCTTCCCGCTGGGGACGTCCACGACGGCGGGCACGCTGACCCCGCCGGGGTGGTCCGTCTCGCGGCGGTCGTACGCCTCACTCAGATAGCGGATGCCGAGGACCGGGTCGCGGCCGTCCTCGTCCAGCGTGAAGCGCCAGCTGCGGTCGTCCTGGACCGGGTCGGCGACGGCCAGGGACAGCGCGTCCTCCAGCCCGAGCAGCCGCCGGGAGACCAGCGACCGGCTCGCCCACGGGCAGGCACGGCTGACGACCAGGCGGTAGCGGCCGGCCTCCACCGGCCAGCCGTCCCGGCCGTCCGCCGTGATGCGGTCCGTGAAATGCGCCTTGGACCGCTTGAACGTCCTCTTTCCGTAGGCGCTGTTGCCGCCGTCGCCGTCGTCGCGGCTCATGGGGAAGACCTCCTTGCCGTACGTGTGGCCTGCTTGTCGTGCGTGTGCCCTGGTGAACGCGTTCCCCGTTTTCCGCGGACGGCACGGTGTGAGCACCGCCGACCGGGGCAATCGGCGGGGGTGACTGAAGAAGGATCTGATCGGAGGACACGCGTCACCGTGCTGGTGGCGCTCGCGGCCAATCTGGTGATAGCGGCCGCCAAGGCCGTCGGCGGTCTGGCCGCCGCATCGCCCGCCCTGCTGTCGGAGGCGGCCCATTCGGTGGCCGACAGCCTGAACGAGGTGTTCTTACTGGCGGCCCTGCGCCGCAGCCGCCGCCCCGCCGACCGGCGTCACCCTTTCGGCTACGGCAAGGAGCGGTTCTTCTGGTCGCTCCTCGCGGCCGTCGGGATCTTCGTGATGGGAGGCTGCTTCTCCTTCTTCCAGGGCTTCGAAGCCCTGACGAGCGGAGCGGCGGAGGATCTCGGCGGCTATGTGGCCGGCCTGGTCGTGCTCGGCATCGCCCTCCTCGCGGAGGGCGGCTCCCTGCTGCGGGCCCTGTATCAGGTGCGCCGGCAGGGCGGTGGGCGCGAGGGGCTGCGGGACCCCGCCCTGCGGACGGTCGTCGCCGAGGACGGCACGGCGGTGCTCGGCGTCACGCTGGCCATCGCGGGCATGGCGCTGCACATGGTCACCGGCCAGGTGGTGTGGGAGGCGGCCGCCTCGCTCGCGATCGGCACGCTGCTGGTCTACGTCGCCTACCGGCTGGGCCGCGACGCCCGCGACCAGCTGATCGGCGAGGCGGCCGACCCGGAGGCGAGCGGGCGGATCCAGGCACTGCTGCGGGCGCAGCCCGAGATCGACAGCGTGGAGGCGCTGTTCACGATGAAGACCGGCCTCGACTCGGCCCTGGTGGCGGCCCGGGTCGATCTGGTGCCGGGCCTGGACAGCGAGCGGGTCGAGGAGGTCGCGGTGCGCATCAAGCGCTCCATCGCGAGGACGGTGCCCGAGGCCGACCAGATCTTCCTCGACGTCACGGACCGTGTCGCGCGCGAGGCAGCGGAAAGCCCCGCCGCGACGGGGGAGCGCGGCGGGGCCTGACCCACGCGTGCCCCGCCGCCGACGGTTCATGCACCCCGACCGGAAAATTTCCCCCCGCCGACTCCACCCCGCCCGCAGCCGGCCGCCCTGCCCTCCGGCACGGCAGGTCACGCCGGCTGCCGGGCGGACCGGCGTACCCTCCGGCACGGCCGCTGAGGACACCCCCGGCCGGAAACCGGGAACCCGGTCAGTCGTCCTCGGTCGGCTCCAGGACGAAGACCGGGATCTCGCGGTCCGTCTTCTTCTGGTACTCGGCGTACGCCGGATACGCCGCGACCGCACGCTCCCACCACTCGGCCTTCTCCGCGCCCGTGACCTCACGGGCCGTCATGTCCCGCTTGACCGGCCCGTCCTGGAGCTCCACGTGCGGGTCGGACTTGAGGTTGAAGTACCAGACCGGGTGCTTCGGCGCCCCGCCGAGGGAGGCCACCGCGGCGTACCGCCCCTCGTGCTCCACCCGCATCACCGGACTCTTGCGCAGCTTCCCGGTCCGGGCGCCCCGCGAGGTCAGCACCACCACCGGCATCCTGGAGCCCTGCAGGGTCGTCCCCCGCGTGCCCCCGGAACTCTCGTACAGCTCCACCTGCTCGCGCACCCACCGCGTAGGGCTGGGTTCGTACTCGCCCTCAAGAGGCATGGCAACCGTCCTCCCGTCGCGTCCACGACTGACCGACTGCCGCCTGCAACACCCGAAGGCCCGGGAATCATCCGCACCCCGCCGATTCCCGGCCACGCACCTCACCCCGGCGCCACCGCCATCCGCACGGCCAGCGCCGTCATCACCCCGCTCGCGACGAACGCCGTCACCAGCCGGCCCCGACGCCCCGTCAGCGCCCGGCCCAGCAGCGCACCGCCCCCGGCGAGCAGCACCTGCCAGCTCGCGGAGGCCGCGAAGGCGGCCAGCACGAACACGCCCTGCTCCAGCGGCCCGGCCGGCCCCGTGGCGTGGGAGCCGAGCACGAGTGCCGCGAAGTAGACCACGGTGGTGGGGTTGAGCAGGGTGATGCCGAGCAGCCCCCAGAACGCCCGGGCCGGACGCGGGGGAGCGGGGGCCGTCCGCGTGGCGAGCCGCCGGCCGCGGTACGCGCGCAGCGCGCCGACCGCGCCCCACACCGCCAGCGCGAGCAGCACCAGCACACAGACCCACCGCAGCGGCCCGAGCACCGGCCGCAGCGCGGTGGCCAGGGCCGTCCCGCCGAGCGTCGCCGCGAGGGCGTACAGCCCGTCGGCGGTGGCGACGCCGAGCGCGGCGCAGACACCGGTGCGCAGGGACGTGCGGGCGGTGAGGGAGACGAGGTAGGTGCCGACCGCTCCGACGGGGACGGCGATGCCGTAGCCGGCGAGCAGCCCGGCGACGAGCGCGGCGGTCATGACCGCGGCGCGGTCGGCCCTCCACGGCGGCCGGACGTCTGCTGTCGGCGCGCGGCGGAAGCGGCGGCGGACAGCGACGGACGGGCATCGAAGAAAGACATGGCCGGATCCTGACCCCTGCCCCGCCCCACCCACAACCGGTTTTGGATCCCGTTCGAACAGGAAGACGGCGTTCCTCGGCCAAGTTGCACGTCAGCACCGATCTGGCCGAACTTCACGTCGCTCCATAGATGCCTGGGGCATCTAATGATGATCGGCACGACGCACTCTTCGTCTGCGAGGTCTTCATGACGGACACGACCGCACCCGCCGAACCCGTCACCTTCCCCCAGAGCCGAACCTGCCCCTTCCACCCGCCCACCGGCTACGAGCCGCTGCGCGCCGAGCGCCCCCTGACCCGGATCACCCTCTTCGACGGCCGCGAGGCCTGGCTCGTGACCGGCCACGCGACCGCCCGCGCGCTGCTGGCCGACCCGCGCCTGTCGTCCAACCGCGACCGCCCCGGCTTCCCCGTCCCCACCAAGCGCTTCGCCGGGATCCGCAACCGCCGCACCGCCCTGCTGGGCGTCGACGACCCCGAACACCGCACCCAGCGGCGCATGGTCGTCGGGGACTTCACCCTCAAACGGGCCGTCGAACTCCGGCCGCGCATCCAGCGGATCGTGGACGAACGCCTCGACGCGATGATCGCCCAGGGGCCGCCCGCCGACCTGGTGAGCGCCTTCGCGCTGCCCGTGCCGTCCATGGTGATCTGCGCCCTGCTCGGGGTCCCGTACGCCGACCACGACTTCTTCGAGACCCAGTCGCGACGGCTGCTGCGCGGCCCGGAGACCGCCGACGTGCTGGACGCCCGGGAGCGGCTGGAGGCGTACTTCGGCGAGCTGATCGACCGCAAGCGGCGCGATCCCGGCCCAGGCCTGCTGGACGACCTGGTCCAGCGGCAGTCGCGCGACGGCGGGCTCGACCGCGAGGGCCTCATCGCCATGGCCCTCATCCTGCTGGTCGCGGGCCACGAGACGACCGCCAACATGATCTCGCTCGGCACCTTCACCCTGCTCCAGCACCCCGAGCGGCTCGCCGAGCTGCGCGCCGACCCGGAGCTGGTGCCCACCGCGGTCGAGGAGCTGATGCGGATGCTGTCCATCGCGGACGGCCTGCTGCGCCTCGCCGTCGAGGACATCGAGGTGGCCGGCACCACGATCCGCAGGGGGGACGGCGTGGTCTTCGCGACCTCCCTCATCAACCGCGACGAGACCGTCTACCCCGAGCCGGACACGCTCGACTGGAACCGCCCCGCCCGTCACCACGTCGCGTTCGGCTTCGGCATCCACCAGTGCCTCGGCCAGAACCTCGCCCGCGCCGAACTCGAGATCGCCCTGCGCACCCTCTTCGACCGGCTGCCCGGCCTGCGCCTGGCCGCCCCGGCCGAGGAGATCCCCTTCAAACCGGGCGACACGATCCAGGGGATGCTGGAACTCCCCGTGACCTGGTAAGAGGCTTCGGGAATGCGCATCGACATCGACAAGGACGTCTGCATCGGCGCGGGCCAGTGCGCCCTCACCGCCCCGGACGTGTTCACCCAGGACGACGACGGCTACAGCACCGTGCTGCCCGGCCGGGAGGACGGCGGCGGCAGCCCCCTGCTGCGGGAGGCGGCCCGCGCCTGCCCGGTGAGCGCCATCACCGTCTCCGAGACCGTGGGCTGACGCCGTAGCTCATCCGGCGCGCAGGAGCAGCCGGGCCGCCTCGCGCGCCTCGGCGGCGGGCCCGGCGCTCCTGGTGACGCCCGCCGTGACCATCGCACCCTCGGCCAGCAGGAACAGCTGCCCGCCCAGCGCGGCGGGCAGCCCCGCCGCCGCGACGAGGGAGTCGAGGTACTCCCGGAAGGCCCGCTTGTGCGCCCGCACCTGCGCGGCCACCCGCGCGGACGTGGCGCCCAGCTCGCCGTACGCGTTGATCCACGCGCAGCCGCGGAAGTCCGGCTCGCCGAACCACCCGCCCAGCCAGTCGAACACGGCCAGGATCCGCTCCTCGGGCTCCCCCTGCCGCTCGACGTACTCGGCCAGCCGCCCGCGCCAGCGCGCGTCCCGCCGCTCCAGATACGCCTCCACCAACTGCTCCTTCGCCGGGAACAGCTGGTAGAGCCGCTTGAGCGAGACCCCGGACGCGCCGCGGACGTCGTCCATGCCGACCGACTGCACGCCCCGCCCGTAGAACAGCTCCTCGGCGGCGTCCAGGGCCCGCTCCCGGGCCTCCGCACGGTCCATGAACGACCCCTCCTTGACGCGAGAACGAGCGTTCTCCTACCGTAGCAGCCACCCTGGAGAACGCTCGTTCTCCGCCGCTGACCGGGGAGGATCCATGACCGACCGCCCGCCGCTGCCGCCGTTCACCCGCGAGAGTGCCGCGCGCAAGGTCCAGGCCGCCGAGGACGCCTGGAACACCCGCGACCCGCACCGGGTCGCCCTCGCCTACACGGAGGACTCCGTCTGGCGCAACCGCGACACCTTCGTCACCGGCCGGGCCGCGATCGTCGAGTTCCTGACCCGCAAGTGGGAACGCGAGCGGGAGTACGCGCTGCGCAAGGACCTGTGGGCCTTCGACGGCAACCGCATCGCCGTCCGCTTCCAGTACGAGTGCCGCGACGCCGAGGGGCAGTGGTGGCGCTCCTACGGCAACGAACTGTGGGAGTTCGACGCGCACGGCCTGATGGCCCGCCGCGAGGCGAGCATCAACGACGTGCCGATCGAGGAGCGCGAGCGCCGCATCCACGGCCCCCGGCCGGAGTCGGAACGCGGAGCCGGCTTCCCCGTCCGGTGAGCCCCGGGGAGTCGCTAGGGTTTCCGGGATGACCGAACAGGCCGCCGCCCGCAAGCCCTTCCTCTACGTCGTCGTCTGCGCCGCCGGCATCGCCGCGGACGTCAGCAAACTGATCACCGCCGCGCAGGAGCGGGACTGGGAGGCCGGGGTCATCGCGACGCCGGTCGCCCTGAACGGCTTCTTCGACACCGCCGCCGTCGAGACGCAGACGGGCCGCCCGATCCGGTCGGCCTGGCGCACCCCGGGCGAGCCGCGCCCGTTCCCCGCCCCGGACGCCGTGGTCGTCGCGCCCGCCACCTTCAACACCGTCAACAAATGGGCGGCCGGCATCGCCGACACCCTCGCCCTGGGCACCCTCTGCGAGGCGGCGGGCCTCGGTGTGCCGATCGCCGTCCTGCCCTGCGTGGCCGACGCGCTGGCCGCCCACCCCGCCTACCGCGACAGCGTCGAACGGCTGCGGGGGATGGGCGTACGGTTCGGCGCGCCGTACACCGGAGAGCCGGGACCGGACGGGGAGCGGCCGGAGTTCGGGTGGGAGCGGGCCCTGGACCTCATCGAGCGCGGCTGACCGCCCGGCCCCGCGAACGGCCTTCCGGCACGGTCAGTCGCAGCCGACCGTCGGCCCCTCCAGCATGCCGCCGGTGTACAGCGCCTGCCCGCGCGGCATCCAGTAGCCCAGCTTCGAGACGACCGTCGAGCAGGCCGAGGCCAGTGCGACCCGGACGCGCACGGTGGCGGGACGGCCCGGCTGGAGGTCGGTGAGAGCGCAGTCCACGGAGTGCGTCAGCCGGTCCCGCGACGGGGCCCGGCCGATCAGCGGGTTGACGCACCGGCTGTCCGCCGTGCTGATCCGCACCCCCGTGCTCTCCTCGCCGATCAGCCCGAAGCGCGCGCTGCCGTCGCCCTGCTCGCTGTCGCGGTACACGGTGTACGTCAGCGTGGTCGTGGTCCCGGGGCGCAGGCTCCCCGGCTCGACCTCCACGCGGTGGGTGGGCCGCTGCTTCGGCGCGGTCAGGGTGAGCCTGGCCCGGACCGTGCCGCGCAGGTCCACACCGGCGGGCGTGGAGCGGACGCGCACGGCGGCGGTGACGTCGTAGGTCCCCGGGCCGGGGTACGGCTGCGAACCGGGCAGCGGCCCGGAGGCGACGGTCACGCCGTCGCGCCCGGCGGTCCAGCTGCCGGAGGTCAGGCAGGCGTACCGCACGGGCGTCCCGGGGCGGCGGCAGGTCGCGGGTGCCGAGACCGCCGTCACCGGGGTGCCGCTGCCCACGCACAGGCTGACGGCCGCCCGCTCGCCCCGCTCGCCGCGCAGGACGCCCGCGGGCGCGCAGAGCGTCGCCGGAGCGTCCGCGGCCGGTGCCGGGGACCGGACCTCGGGCCGCGGCGGGACCGGCCGGCTCCAGCCGGCCGAGGCAAGGGCCAGGGACACCGCGGCCGCCCCGGTCAGGATCCTGAGCGTCCTCCGTCGTGCCGCCACGCGTCCTCCCGTACGAGACCGGCCGGCCCGGCACCGGCCACCTGCGCCGAGGATGCGGCAGCGGGCGGACCGCCCCGCCGCTCCCACGCCGGGGCCGTCACCTGGGGGCAGCAACGCTGACGGGCCGTCAGCTCGACCGGCTCGACTCGCCTTCGAGCGCACACGAGCACGTACGCTCCCCTGGTAACCCCTCCCGAAGGCAGGAGCAGCAACCATGCAGTACGTGAAGCTCGGTTCGACGGGCCTGGACGTCTCGCGGATCTGTCTGGGGTGCATGACCTACGGGGTGCCCGACCGCGGCACGCACGAGTGGACCCTCGACGAGGAGGCCTCGCGCCCCCTGATCCGGCAGGCGGTCGAGGCGGGTGTCACCTTCTTCGACACGGCGAACATGTACTCCGACGGCACCAGCGAGGAGATCGTCGGCCGGGCCCTGCGCGACTTCGCGCGCCGCGACGAGATCGTGCTCGCGACGAAGGTGTACTACCCGATGCGCCCCGGACCGAACGGCGGCGGACTGTCCCGCAAGGCGATCATGACCGAGCTCGACCGGAGCCTCGCCCGCCTCGGCACCGACTACGTCGACCTCTACCAGATCCACCGCTTCGACCCGCACACCCCCGTCGAGGAGACGATGGAGGCCCTGCACGACGCCGTCAAGGCCGGCAAGGTCCGCTACATCGGGGCGAGTTCGATGTACGCCTGGCAGTTCTCCAAGATGCAGTACACCGCCCGGCTGAACGGCTGGACCCGCTTCGTGTCCATGCAGAACCACTACAACCTGATCTACCGCGAGGAGGAGCGCGAGATGCTGCCCCTCTGCGCGGACCAGGGCGTGGGCGTACTGCCCTGGAGCCCGCTCGCCCGCGGCCGCCTCACCCGCGACTGGGACACCACGACCGAGCGCGGCGCCACCGACCCCTTCGCCGGCAAGTTGTACCAGGAGGGCGACCGCACCATCGTCGAGGCGGTCACCCGCATCGCCGGGGAGCGGGGCGTGCCCCGCGCCCAGGTCGCCCTCGCCTGGCTGCTGCACCAGGACACGGTGACGTCCCCGATCGTCGGCGCGTCGAAGCCGCGGCACCTGGAGGACGCCGTGGCGGCCGTCGACCTGCACCTCGACGAGAAGGAACTCGAGGAACTCGAGCGGCCCTACACCCCCCACCCCATCGCCGGTCACTGACGCTCTCGCGGCTAGTGGGGCCCCTGCGGCGCGAACTCGGTGCCGCAGGGGCCCGCCCCTTCGCTCTCCGGCAGGACGACCCTCGCCCCGCTCATCGTCAGCGTGCGGTAGAACTCCCCGATCCGCTCGGCCGACCGCCCCACGTAGTGCCCGATGAACGACCGCCGGAAGCGGTCCTGCGAACGGTTCGGCTGCGACCCGTGCACCAGGCTCCCGTTGAAGAACAGGACATCCCCCGGCCGCATGTCCACCGGCACGGGCTCCAGCCCGGGCGGCGGGGGAACGTACTCCCGCGCGAAGGACACGTCCGGGTCGGCGAGCTCCGGGCAGAACACGTCCATCCGGTGGGTGCCGGGCACGACCTCCAGCCCGCCGTTCTCCCGGTCGATCACATCGCAGGCCACCCACGCCGCGACACACGTGCCCGGCTCCACCCGCAGATAGAAGTTGTCCTGGTGCAGCGCCTGCCCCCGGGCACCCGGCGGCTTGAAGTAGAACATGCTCTGCGCGGCCAGCACCTCCTCGCCCAGCAGCACCTCCAGCACCGTCCGGAGCCGGGCGTCCAGCAGGACCTCGCGCGCGAGGTCGTTGATCTCGTGCGGATGCATCACCCGCGGCCAGACGTGCAGCGGATCGGCGCCGGGCCCGGCGGAGGCACACGGCTGGAAGTGCCCGGGCACCGGGCCCGCCGCCCGCAGCGCCGCGAACTCCTCGCACAGCCGGCCGGTCTCGGCGGCCCCGAAGAGCCCGCGCACGACCGTGAAACCGTCCTCCTCGAACCCCTCCCGGTACCGCCGCAGCCCGGCGGGGTCCAGGATGGAAGCGCCGGCGGCGCCGTTGCCCGTGACTGTCATGAACGCACTCCTCGGTCAGGTGTCCTCGGTCCAGAACGCTAGGCCGCCCAGCCGTCGAGGAGGATGCCCGTGCGTGCTGTGGGATTGCCCGGCACTGCTGACAGCGGGACCGGCGGGGACCCCGCACCGCCGCCCGGCCTGGTCGTGCTCGGCCACTTCGACCAGCCGCCGGGCTACGTCGTCAGCCGGCCGCGCGGTTCGGCGAGCTGGCTGTTCACCTGGACCACGGCGGGGCGCGGACGGCTGTGGCAGGGCGGCGCCCGGGCCCCGGCCGGCGCGGGCGATCTGGTGGTGCTCGCCCCCGGCGTCCCGCACGGCTACACGGTCGAGCCCGGCGCCCGGCACTGGCGCTTCTGGTGGGCCCACTGCCAGGCCCGCACGTCGTGGGCCGCCTGGCTGCGGCCGTACGACAGGGGCGACGGGGTGTACCTGGTCACCTCCACCCCGGCCGGAGTGCGCGACCGCGTCGAGGCCGCTTTCCGGCGGATGCACGCCGATGCCCGCTGGACCGGGACCGGCACGCCCCCCGCGCCCACGGACCCGGACGGGCAGGTCGCCGTCGCGCACGGCAGCGCGGCCCGCGAACTGGCCCTGTGCGCCCTGGAGGAGATCGTCCTCCTCGCCACCGCGGGGGCCCGGCCCGCGGCGCCCCGGCCCGGTCTCGACCCCCGGATCCGCCGGGCGCGGGAGCTGATCGACGCCGACCCCGGCGCACCGCACACCGTCCGCTCGCTCGCCGAGGACGTCGCCCTGTCGCCGTCCCGGTTCGCCCACCTGTTCAGCCGGCAGCTCGGCCAGTCGCCCATGCGCGCCCTGCGCGAGGCCCGGCTCCGCCACGCCGCCCGGCTGCTGGAGAGCACCGACCTGCCCGTGGAACGCGTGGCCGCGGCCTCGGGTTTCGCCAGCCCGTTCCACTTCAACCGGGTCTTCCGCGAGCGCTACGGAATACCGCCCGGCGCGTACCGGACACACCACTAAAACTCCGCGGACAGCACGGAAATCCCTTTCGCTCCGCTGATTGACATTTTGTCAAAAGGCAGGTGCGGCGTACGCAATGCACGAAACCGTGAGATCCCTTGTTCCTTGTAGTTGACCTGTGCAAAGGTGTGCCTTGTCGGTGTGCGTACAACACACCTTTCTTCTGTATGCGCGAGGCCACCAGCCCGCATACCCCTTGGTATGGACTTTTCCCGCATGTCCTTGAGAGGAATGCAGCCGTGAAAGACGCAGGCCCGTCGAATTCCCCGGCCCCGGCCCGCGGGCCCGGTGCGACGGACGAGCAGCTGAGCGCCGAGCTGAGGAAGTGGACGGGAGCGACCCCCGCACTCCACCCCGTCGGCGAACTGCTGGACCGGCACTGGGAGGCGGGCTTCGCCTACGCCCGGCTGTGCACCGACGGTTCGCGCTCCGCGGGAATTCTCACCACCGCCGCATTCACCCGCCTCTTCGGCGAGACCCTGCGCCAGAACGGCCCGACCTCCGCGTGGCGGCCCCAGCTGCTGGTCACCGTCCGGCGTATCGCGGCCGAGTGGGCCGGCGACCACCGACGCGACATGCTCCACCCGGGCCTGCTGACCGGGGCCGGTGACGGGGAGCGGCCGGCCGCCCGGCTGCTGCCGCCGCACAACCGGCGCCTGCTCTCCGGGGCCTTCCAGCGGCTGCCCCAGTCCGCCCGCTGTCTGCTCTGGCACATCGAGGTCGAGGCCGAGCCGCTCACCGCCCCCGCCGGGCTGCTCGGCCTGGACGAGGAGGGCGCGCGCGTCGAACTGGGCCGGGCCCGCGACCGGCTGCGCGAGGAGTGCCTCCAGCTGCACCGCGAACTCGCCCCCGACGAGGAGTGCCGGCGCTACCTGCGGCTGCTCGACGTGACGTACCGGCGCGGGGGCGTCGGCATCGACGCGGATCTACGCGCGCATATCGAGGGCTGCGGGCACTGCAGCGCCGCCGCCGACCAGCTCGCCCGGTTCAACGACGGGCTCGGTGTCGCCCTCGCGGAGGCGGTGCTGGGCTGGGGCGGCCGGGACTACGCGGAGAACAGACCGGGCGAGGCCGCCGTGCCCGGGGACCCAGCAGGTGAGGCCCGCACCGCACCGGCCGGTGCCGCGCCGGGGGCCTTCCCGGACCCGGTCGCCCTCACCGGCACCATCGGCGAATCGTTCACCGGCCCCGACGGCATCCCGCCCGCCCCGGCCACGCCACCCACCGCCCCCGTCGCCCCGGGCACGAACGCGGCCCAGGACGGGACCGCGGCTCAGGCCCCTGCCTCCGGGAGCCTCTCCGCCCCGCCCGCCGCCGCGCCCCGGGGCCGCCGGGCCGAAGGCCCCCGCACCGCCCGCAGCCGGTCCGCCCACAAGGCGGCCCGCCGTGCCGCCCGGCGCCGTAACCTCACCGCCGGCGTCCTGACCGTCAGCGGCCTGGTCGTCCTGCCGCTGGTCCTGTGGTCCACCGGCAACTCCGGTGACGGCGCCCCGTCGGCGGGCGCGGACCGGCCCTCCGGGACTCCCGGCTCCGACGCGGGCGAGCCGGCCGGCGACCCGTCCTGGGCCGGAGCGGGCGACGCGGAGAAGGGCGCCCTGCGCGGCCGGCTGCACAACGTCGCCTCGGGCTTGTGCGTCGGCGTCGAGGGCAAGAAGGCCGTCGAGGACGCGGAGGCCGTGCTCACCCCCTGCTCCGCCGCCACCGCCCAGCAGTGGACGTACGAGACCGACGGGCTGCTGCGCAACGGCGCCGCCCCCGACCTGTGCCTCGACTCCCGCCTCGGCTACTCCGTACGGCTGGCCCCCTGCACGGGCGCGTCCCAGCCGGACACCAGGAACGTCCGCTACGACTTCACCCTCCAGGGCGCCCTGGTGCCCCGCTGGAACCAGGACCTCGCCCTGGCGCCGGCCGCGACCGACGGCTCGGGGGCCCTGGTCCTCAAGGCCCGGGCGGACGACGAGGCCCAGCGCTGGGTCGTCGACACCTCCAAGACCGACCTCCAGATGGAGGCCGTCAACTGGGACGCCCCCGCGCCGCCCCCGCGCCCGAAGCCAACCCCGACCCCCACCCCCACACCGTCCAGGACGCCCGAGCCCGCCCCGACCCCGTCCGCCACCCCGTCGACACCGACCGGCCAGGCGCCCGGCGCCCCGGAGTGCTCCCCCTACGGCTACCCTTGCGACACGGACGGCCAGGACGGCTACCCCGGCTACGGCTACCCGGGCTACGGCTACCCCGGTTACGGATACGGCGGCTACGGCTACGGCGGTTACGGATACGGTGGCTACGGCGGAGGCGGCCGCCGCTGACCCGGCGCCCGCTCAGCCGCCGACGACGCGCAGGGACAGCCACAGCGCCACCACGGCCGGCACCAGCGCGGCCGGCACCGCGAGCAGCCCGAGCCGGGTGAACTCCCCGAGGCCGACGCGGTGCCCGTGCTGCTGTGCGATCCGCCGCCACAGCAGGGTCGCCAGGGACCCGGCGTAGGTCAGGTTGGGGCCGATGTTCACGCCGAGCAGCACCGCCAGCACGGCACCCGGACCGGCCCCGGCGGTCAGCGGCAGCAGCACCAGCACCGCGGGCAGGTTGTTGATGAGGTTCGCCAGGACGGCGGCCAGCGCGGCCACGCCCAGCAGCGCGGGCAGGCCCGACCCGTCGGGCAGCACGCGGTGGAGCGCGTCGGCGAGCCCGTGGTCGACGACCGCGCGCACGACGACGCCGAGCGCGAGCACGAACGCCAGGAAGGCCGGGGCCGCCGACCGCACCACCGTCAGCGGGGTGGCCCGCCGCCGCAGCAGCGCCCGCCCGGCCAGTGTCACCGCACCGGCCAGGGCGGCCCACGCCGGGGCGATGCCGAGGGCGGAGGCCACGACGAACCCGGCGAGCGTGCACCCCACGGTGAGCAGTGCGAACAGCGGCAGCTCGGGCGGCCGCGAGGAGTCGGGGGAGGGGAGCGGGGCCGCCAGCTCCCGGTCGAAGAACCGCCGGAACACCAGGTACTCGGCGCCGATGGCCACCAGCCAGGGCAGCGCCATCAGCGCCGCGAACCTGGTGAAACTCAGCCCGCTGGCCGTGAACGCCAGCAGGTTCGTCAGGTTGGAGACCGGCAGCAGCAGCGAGGCGGTGTTCGACAGATGGGCGCACGCGTAGAGGTGTGGCCGGGCCTCGACGCCCATCCGGGCCGCGGTGGCGAGCACCACCGGGGTCAGCAGGACGACCGTGGCGTCCAGGCTGAGCACGGCCGTGATGACGGAGGCCAGCGCGAACACCGCGGTCAGCAGCCGCCCCGGGCGTCCCGCCGCCCAGCGGGCCATCCACGCGCCGCACGCCGAGAACAGCCCCTCGACATCGCAGAAGTGGGCGAGCACCAGGACGGCCGCGAGGAAGCCGACCACCGGCGCCAGCCGCTGGATCTCCTCCCAGGCGTGGTCCGGGGAGATCACCCCGACGGCGACCGCGAACCCGGCGGCGGGAACCGCCAGCACGGCCTCCGGCAGCCCCTTGGGGCGGGCGACGGCCCAGACCAGTACGGCGACCAGCAGCGTCACGGACAGGACTTCGGCGAGCGGGGTGTTCAGGGCGGGTCCTCCGGGACGTGATCAGGCCGTGCCCGCCCATGAAACCAGGCGCCGGTAAGAGACCTGCCACGGCCCCGCCGTCCACGCCGGGGCCTGCCGCGTCACGGCCTGCCGCCCACGCCGTAAGGAACACCGAGGAGGCGCGTCCCGGTCTCACACCTCGTCGAGCAGCGCCAGCTCGGCCCAGATCGTCTTGCCCTCGGCCGTGTGCCTGCTGCCCCAGCGCTGGGTCAGCTGGGCGACCAGGAGCAGGCCCCGGCCGCCCTCGTCCCAGGTCTTGGCCCGGCGCAGGTGCGGCGCCGTGTGGTTGGTGTCGGACACCTCGCAGATGAGCGTGGACGCGTCGTGGATCAGCCGGAGCCGGATGGGCGGGGCGCCGTAGCGGATGGCGTTGGTGACCAGCTCGCTCACCACCAGCTCGGCGGTGAACGTGGCCTCCAGCAGCCCCCAGCGCTCCAGCTGGTCGACGACCTGCTTGCGGATGGGCGCGACCAGCGCCGGGTCGGCGGGGATGTCCCAGGTCGCGACCTGCGAGGACGGCAGGCCCCGGGTGCGGGCCAGCAGCAGGGCGACGTCGTCGGCGGAGCCGCCCGGCGGGAGCAGGGCGTGCAGCACCCGGTCGCAGGTCTCGTCCAGCGAGTCGGCGGGGGCCGACAGCGCCTCGCGGAGCATCCGGTGCCCCGCCTCGCCGTCCCGCTCGTGGTGGGCGAGCAGCCCGTCCGTGTGGAACGACAGGACACTGCCCTCCCGCAGCTCCACCTCGGCCGACTCGAACGGCAGCCCCCCGACCCCCAGCGGCGGGCCCGAGGGCAGGTCGAGCTGCCGGGCCGGGCCGCCGGGCGGGACGAGCAGGGGCGGCGGGTGCCCGGCGCGGGCCAGGGTGCAGCGCCGCGACACCGGGTCGTACACCGCGTACAGGCAGGTCGCGCCCACCTCTCCGGTGCCCGCGTCGCCGCCGGACTCCTGGGACAGCCGCACCACCAGGTCGTCGAGGTGGGTGAGCAGCTCGTCGGGGGCCAGGTCGATGTCGGCGAGGGTGCGCACGGCGGTGCGCAGCCGGCCCATGGTGGCCGAGGCCTGGATGCCGTGGCCGACGACGTCCCCGACGACCATGGCGACCCGCATCCCGGACAGCGGGATCACGTCGAACCAGTCGCCGCCCACGCCGGAGCGGGTGGCGGGCAGATAGCGGGAGGCCGCCTCCACGGCCGCGGTGCGCGGCAGCACCCGGGGCAGCAGGCTGCGCTGCAGCGTGAGGGTCGTCTCGCGCTCGCGGGAGTAGCGGCGCGCGTTGTCGATGCAGACGGCGGCCCGGGCCGTGACCTCCTCGGCCAGCAGGACGTCGTCGTCCGTGAAGGGCTCCGGGCGCCGGAAGCGGGTGAAGACGGCGACCCCGAGGGTCGTGCCCCTGGCCTGGAGCGGCACGGACATCGTCGAGTGGACGCCGTACTCCTGGACCCGCCGGAAGCGGACCGGGTCCCAGGCGAGCCACCGCTCCAGCTCGGCGGACGAGCCCGAGGCCACCACCGTGTGGCCCGCGACCAGCGAGGCGGCCTGCGGGGAGGTCTCCGGGTAGACGTCCACCTGGCCCGGCTTGGCGACGGCCTCGGGGCTGCCCTGGTTGACCGACTGGTGGGCGGCCCGGCGCAGGCTCACGGGCGGGGCGGGCGGCCCCGCGGACTCGCCGCCGTGCTCCCGCGGGTCGAGCAGGTCGACACTGACGAAGTCGGCGAGTGCCGGGACGCACACGTCCGCCAGCTCCTGCGCCGTCCGGGTGACGTCGAGGGTGGTGCCGATGCGCACGCTCGCCTCGTTGACCAGTTGCAGCCGCTCCCGCGACCGGTACTGGTCGGTGAAGTCGTGGGCGGTCACGCACACGCCCCGCACCTGACCGGTGCCGTCGGTGAGGGGAGCCAGCCGGGCCAGCCAGGCGTGCGCACCCCGGCTCTCGCCGCTGGCCTTCATGTACGTCTGCATCTCCTGCCGCCGGCCCGTGCTCAGCACCCGGCGCAGATACTCCTCCAGCTCCGCGTTCTGCGGGCGGCTGCCGATGTCGGTGGGCCGCAGACCCAGCAGGCGGTCGGCCGGCAGCCCCACGAGGTCCGCCATGGCGTCGTTGACGCCGCGCAGCCGGAGCCGGTCGTCGAAGATCATCGTGGCGCAGGGCGACTGCGTGAGGGCCGCCCGCACCAGGGGGTCCTCCGGCAGCTCCCCGTCGGGCGCCCGCGGCGGGGACACGGCGAGCCAGTCGGTCGTCTCGGGGCCGTCCGGCGGTCTGCGGTGGGCGAGCACCCACACGGGCACCGTGTGGCCGTCGCGGTGCCGCAGCGCGAGGGTGCCGCTCCAGCGGGAGTTCAGGGGCACGGGCGGGGCGTCCGCGCCGTCGGCCAGCAGCTCGGCCGCCGGGCGGCCCACGACCTCGGGGGCCGTGTGGCCCAGCAGGGCGCGGGCGCCCTCGCTCCACTCGGTGAGCGTGCCGTCGGCGGCGATGACGGCACGGGCGGCCACGCCATCGTCGAACGGCTCGTCCGGGCTCATCGTCGCCACTCCATACGGACACTCACAGTGAACAGGGAGGTCACTTGAGTTCCAGACTAGTCCGTGGACGCCCGGTGTGGACCGGTAACCCCCCGGCCGCCCGGCCCCGGGGGCCGAGGTGGACATCCGGCCGATGTGACCTCCGGGGCAGAAGGCGGCCTCCGCACTCTTGACGGCCCTATGTGACGCATCGACAGAATCTGTTTGTTCACGGTCGGTTGTGATTAGTTCTGGGTCCTCATGAGGGAGAACCGCCATGTCGGTCACGCGCAGATCGGTCCTGCTCGCCTCCGCGGCCGCGCCCGCGGCCGGAGCGCTGCTGGGCGCGCCGGAGGCGTGGGCCGCCGAGGAGGCGCGCGGCGCGTCCGGCCGCCGCACCGTCGCGCTGCGCGACGGCTGGCGCTTCGTGCTGGTCGATCCGGGCGGCATCACCGACCCGACCGGTGCCTACGCCGACGCCGCCCTGCCCGGGTACGACGACTCCTGGTGGCGTGAGATCGCCGTCCCGCACGACTGGAGCATCGAGCAGGCCCCCACCACCGAGCACGGCACGACCAGCGGCACCGGCTTCCTCCCGGGCGGCCTCGGCTGGTACCGCCTCGCCTTCACCCTGCCGCGCGCCCTCGCCGGGAAGCGGATCTCGGTGGAGTTCGACGGCGTCTACATGGACTCCATCGTCTACTGCAACGGCAAGGAGGCCGGCCGCCACCCCTACGGCTACACGGGCTTCGCCCTCGACCTCACGGACCTGGTGCACACCGACGGCACCACCGAGAACGTGCTCGCCGTCAAGGTCCAGAACCGCCTGCCCAGCAGCCGCTGGTACTCGGGCAGCGGCATCTACCGCGAGGCCCGCCTGGTGATCACCGAGCCGGTGCACGTGGCCCGCTGGGGCACCCGCGTCACCACGCCCGAGGTCTCCCGCGAGCGGGCCGTCGTACGGGTCGCCACCTCGGTCGTCGACGCGTCGGGCAGCGGCGCGGACGTCGAGGTCGTCTCCCGCGTCGTCGACCCGAAGGGCCGGACGGTCGCCCGCGCCTCCTCCACGGCCGTCGTCACCGGCGCGCACACCGAGACCCACCGGCTCACGGTCCCGCGCCCCGAGCTGTGGGACATCGACGCCCCGCACCGCTACACCCTGCACACCGAGCTGCGCACCGGCGGCCGGACCACCGACACCTACCGCACGGTCTTCGGGATCCGCACCTTCCGCTTCGACCCGGACGAGGGCTTCTTCCTCAACGGCCGCCACCACAAGATCAAGGGCGTCGACCTCCACCACGACCTGGGCGCCCTCGGCGCCGCCGTGAGCCTCGACGCGGTCCGCCGCCAGCTGGAGATCATGCGGTCCATGGGCGTCAACGCCCTGCGCACCGCCCACAACCCGCCCGCCCCCGAGGTGATCCAGGTCTGCGAGGAGCTGGGCGTCATCATGCTGGTGGAGGCGTTCGACTGCTGGCGCACCGGCAAGAACCGGTACGACTACGGCCGGTTCTTCGACGAGTGGGGCGAGAAGGACGCCACCGAGATGGTGCTCGCGGCCCGCAACTCGCCCGCGGTGCTGATGTGGTCCATCGGCAACGAGGTCCCCGACTCCACCTCCACCGCCGGCCTCGCCATGGCCGACCGGATCATCGCCGCGATCAAGGCGGCCGACGACACCCGACCGCTGGTCATCGGCTCCGACAAGTACCGCCGCATGCCCGCGAAGGGCTCCGCCGCGGACCTGATGCTCGCCAAGCTGGACGGCCTCGGCCTCAACTACAACACCGCCAAGTCGGTGGACCAGCTGCACGCGGCCTACCCGCACCTGTTCCTCTTCGAGTCCGAGTCGTCGTCGGAGACCTCGACGCGCGGCGCGTACCAGGAGCCCGAACACCTCAACACCGGCGAGAACCACACGCCGGGCAAGCGGGCGACCTCGTCCTACGACAACAACCTCGCCTCCTGGACCATGAGCGGCGAGTACGGCCACAAGAAGGACCGGGACCGCAAGTGGTTCGCCGGGCAGTTCCTCTGGTCGGGCATCGACTACCTCGGCGAGCCCACCCCGTACGACGTCTTCCCGGTCAAGGCGTCCTTCTTCGGCGCGGTCGACACGGCCGGCTTCCCGAAGGACATGTACTACCTGTTCCGGAGCCAGTGGACCGACGAGCCGATGGTCCACCTGCTGCCGATGACCTGGAACCACACCGAGGGCGACACCGTCGAGGTGTGGGCGTACGCGAACGTCGACACCGTCGAGCTGTACCTCAACGGGAAGTCCCTGGGAGTGCGGCGGTTCGACACCAAGAAGACCGTCGACGGCCGCGTGTACCTGGAGACGACCGAGGCGACCGGGGACGACAAGACCTTCACCGACGGCCCCTACCCGGGCAGCTACACCAGCCCGAACGGCAGCGCCGGCAAGCTCCACCTGACCTGGAAGGTGCCCTACGCGCCGGGCGAACTGAAGGCCGTCGCGCGGCGGGACGGCCGGGTGGTCGCCACCGACGTGCTGCGCACCGCCGGCGCCCCGCACGCGATACGCCTGACCCCGGACCGCACGTCCCTCGCCGCCGACGGCCGTTCCCTGGTCTTCGTGACCGCCGAGGTCGTCGACCGGCGCGGTGTCGTGGTGCCCGACGCCGGGCACCTGATCTCCTTCGACGTGGCGAACGGCTCCCTCGCGGGACTCGACAACGGCAGCCAGGAGAGCGCCGAGCGCTACCAGGCGAGCACCCGCACCGCCTTCCACGGCAAGGCCCTCGCCATCGTCCGCTCCGGCACCAGGACGGGCCGGGTGACGGTGACGGCCCGGGCCGACGGCCTGCGCACCGGCACGGCGTCCGTGCGCGCCACACCGGCCCGCGACCGGGCCGAGACCGACCCGCCGGTGTTCAAGCCGGAGCACCCCGCGCCCGTCACCTACCCGCACGCCGACGCCAGTTACTCGGGCCGCCCGGACACCCTGCCGGCCGCCATGCTCGACGGCGACCCGGCCACCGGCTGGTCCAACGGCTTCTTCAAGCAGGCCACGGCCCTGCTGCCCGCCTTCGACGGGGCGCGTACGGAGGACTGGGTCTCGGTCGACTTCGGACGCACCCGCGGTTTCGACCGGGTCGACGTCTCCTTCACCGTGGACGCCACGCACAGCCTGCCCGCCTCGATCGAGGTGGCGGTGTGGGACGGCCGTGCCTGGCGGGCCGCCCGGGACACCACGATCGACTGGGCCACCGCCTCCGGCGCCCCGACCGTGATCACCTTCGCGCCCCTGCGCGGCTCCCGCATCCGGCTCACCCTGACGAGCCGCCACCCCGACGAGGCCCGGGGCGCGATCCGCATCAGCCGGCTGGAGACCCCGGCCGCCTGAGCCCGGACCCCGACGGTCCGGACGGGCGGCGAACGGCCAGTCCTGTCCGGACCGTTGACGGGGTGTCACAACAGCCACAACCATGGCCTGCGTCCGCATCTGGGAGCGCTCCCATCCCGAGCGCCACCCGCACCTCCCCAGAGGAGCCCAGACGTGAAACGACGCAGAACCGCCCTTCTCTCCCTGACCGCCCTCCTGGCGACCGCGCTCACCGCGCTGCCCTCCGCACCGGCCGGGGCCGAGGAGGTCGAACAGGTCAGGAACGGCACCTTCGACTCCACCACCGACCCCTGGTGGACGACCAGCAACGTCACCGCCGGACTGTCCGACGGCCGGCTCTGCGCCGACGTCCCCGGCGGCACCACCAACCGCTGGGACGCCGCCGTCGGGCAGAACGACATCACCCTCGTGAAGGGGCAGACGTACCGCTTCTCCTTCAGCGCGACCGGGACCCCCGCCGGGCACGCGGTACGGGCGATCGTGGGCCTGTCGGTGGCCCCGTACGACACCTACCACGAGGTGACACCGCAGCTCAGCGTCTCCGGCGACCGCTACTCCTACACCTTCACCTCGCCCGTCGACACCGCCCAGGGCCAGGTCGGCTTCCAACTCGGCGGCAGCGCGGACGCCTGGCGCTTCTGCATGGACGACGTCTCCCTGCTGGGCGGGGTGAAGCCGGAGCCCTACGAGCCCGACACCGGGCCCCGGGTCCGGGTCAACCAGGTCGCGTACCTGCCCGCCGGGCCGAAGAACGCCACCCTGGTCACCGACGCCACGGCGAAGCTGCCCTGGGAGCTGAAGAACTCCCGCGGGACGGTCGTCGCCCGGGGCACGACCGTGCCGCGCGGCGTCGACGCCTCCTCCGGGCAGAACGTCCACTCGATCGACTTCGGCGCCCACCGCACGAAGGGCACCGGCTTCACGCTCGTCGCCGACGGCGAGACCAGCCGCCCCTTCGACATCGACGCGAGCGCCTACGAGCGGCTCCGGCTGGACTCGGCGAAGTACTACTACACCCAGCGCAGCGGCATCGCGATACGCGAGGACCTGCGGCCCGGCTACGGCCGCAAGGCCGGGCACGTGGGCGTGGCACCCAACCAGGGCGACACGAACGTGCCGTGCCAGCCCGGCGTCTGCGACTACGCGCTCGACGTGAGCGGCGGCTGGTACGACGCCGGCGACCACGGCAAGTACGTCGTCAACGGCGGCATCTCCGTCTGGGAGGTGCTCAGCACCTACGAACGCGCCCTGCACGCCCGCACCGGCGACGCCGGCAAGCTCGGCGACGGCACCCTCGCCATCCCCGAGAGCGGCAACAAGGTGCCGGACCTCCTCGACGAGGCCCGCTGGGAGCTGGAGTTCCTGCTGAAGATGCAGGTGCCCGACGGCAAGCCGCTGGCCGGCATGGCCCACCACAAGATGCACGACGAGCAGTGGACCGGCCTGCCGCTGATGCCCCATGACGACCCGCAGAAGCGCGAGCTGCACCCGCCGTCCACGGCCGCGACCCTGAACCTGGCCGCCACGGCCGCGCAGGCGGCCCGCCTCTACCGGCCCTACGACAAGGCCTTCGCCGCCAAGGCGCTGGCCGCCGCCCGCAAGGCCTGGTCGGCGGCGCTCGCCCACCCCGACCGCTACGCCTCCGAGAGCGACGGCGTCGGCGGCGGCGCCTACGCCGACACCGACGTCAGCGACGACTTCTACTGGGCGGCGGCCGAGCTGTACCTCTCCACGGGCGAGAAGCGGTTCGAGGACCACGTCCTGAAGTCACCGGTCCACACGGCCGACCTCTTCAAGCCCATCGGCTTCGACTGGGCCCGCACCGGGGCGGCGGGGCGCCTCGACCTCGCCACGGTGCCGAACAAGCTGCCCGGCCGCGACAAGGTCCGCCAGTCCGTCGTCCAGGGCGCCGACCGCTACCTGGCCACGCTGAAGGCCCACCCCTACGGCATGCCGTACGCGCCGGACGGCAACAAGTACGACTGGGGCTCCAGCCACCAGGTCCTCAACAACGCCGTCGTCCTCGCCACCGCCTACGACATCACCGGCGCCTCGAAGTACCGGGACGGCGCACTCCAGAGCATGGACTACATCCTGGGCCGCAACGCGCTGAACATCTCCTACGTCACCGGCTACGGCGAGGTCAGCGCGCAGAACCAGCACAGCCGGTGGTACGCCCGCCAGCTCGACCCCGCCCAGCCCAACCCGCCGAAGGGCACCCTCGCCGGCGGGCCGAACTCGAGCATCCAGGACCCCTACGCACAGAGCAAACTCCAGGGCTGCGTCGGCCAGTTCTGCTACATCGACGACATCCAGTCCTGGTCGACCAACGAGCACACGATCAACTGGAACGCCGCCCTGACCCGCATGGCCTCCTTCGTGGCGGACCAGGGATAGGGCCGGTACGGCACCGCCGCGTGCCGGGGGAGTCCGCCGACAGGACGCCCCCGGCACCCGCGCGTAGCCTGGTGTCATGCCAGCGGTGCGGGTCGACGGCATCGAGGTCGCGTACGACCGGGTGGGCCGGGGCCCGCCCCTCGTGCTCGCGCACGCCGCGACGACCGACGCCCGCGTGTTCCGTCCGCAGCTGGCGGACCTCGCCGACGAGTTCACCGTGATCGCATGGGACGAACCGGGCGCCGGCCGCTCCTCCGACGTCCCGCCCTCCTTCGTCCTGGCCGACTACGCCCGCTGCCTCGCGGCGGTCATCGAGGACGCCGGTCTCGGCCCGGCCCATGTCCTGGGCCTCTCCTGGGGCGGGACCGTCGTCCTGGAGCTCTACCGGAACCACCCCGAGCTCGTCCGCACGCTGCTCCTCGTCGACACCTACGCCGGCTGGAAGGGCTCGCTGCCCCCGGCGGAGGTACGGCAGCGGGTCGCGGGGGCGGAGCGGATGCTCGCGGTCCCGGCCGAGGAGTTCGCGCCGACCATGCCGGGCCTGTTCGCCGCCGAGCCACCCGCCGACGCCGTGCGGCTGCTGTCCGTGATGTCGGCCGACACCCGCGCCCGGACCATCCGCACCGAACTCACCATCATGGCCGGGACCGACCAGCGCGACCTGCTGCCCGCGATCGAGGTACCGGCCCTCCTGCTCTGGGGCGAGCTGGACGCGCGCTCCCCGGTGGAACCCGTCGCGCACCGGTTCCTCGCCGCGATCCCGGAGGCCACGCTGGTCGTGCTCCCCGGCGTCGGGCACCTCAGCAACATGGAGGCCCCGGACGCCTTCAACCGGACCGTCCGGGAGTTCTGCCGCGCCCACTCCTGAGCGGCCCGGCCACGGCCCGGCGCGACGGCCCGTGCCCGACGGGTTCCCCCGGCCGCTCGTGGGCGGTCAGGGTGTGCAGCCGGGCCGGGTCCAGCGGCTCGTGCACCTCGACGTACTCGCCGTGCGGCAGCCGCTTGATCACGCCGGTGGGACGGCCGTGCGCCACCAGCTCCCGGTCGCGCTCCCGCAACCCCAGGCAGATCCGCCGGGTGACGACGAAGACCGCCGCCGGGACGGCGAACATCCCGATGCGCACCGCCCACGTCACCGTGTTGATCGACAGGTGGAAGCGGGTCGCCACGATGTCGTTGCCGCCACCCGCCAGCAGCACCAGGTAGAGGCTGATCCAGGCCGCCCCGATCGCCGTGCGGACCGGGCGGTCGCGCGGCCGGTCCAGCAGATGGTGCTCGTGCCGGTCCCCGGTGAACCGGGCCTCCAGGAACGGGTACACGCCGATGAACACCAGCAGCAGCGGGAACACCACGATCGGGATCAGCACGCCCAGCACCAGCGTGTGCCCCCACAGCGTGATCTCCCAGCCGGGCATGATCCGCACCAGGCCCTCGGCGAAGCCGAGGTACCAGTCGGGCTGGGCGCCCGTCGACACCTGGTCGGCGCGGTAGGGGCCGTACGACCAGACCGGGTTGATCGTCGCCACCGCCGCCATCAGCGCCAGCACCCCGGACACCAGGAAGAAGAAGCCGCCCGCCTTCGCCAGGTACACCGGCATGAAGGGCGCCCCCACCACATTGCGTTCGGTGCGGCCGGGCCCCGCGAACTGGGTGTGCTTGTGGTACACGACGAGCAGCAGGTGGAGCACGATCAGCGCCGCCATCACCCCGGGGATCAGCAGCACGTGCAGCGCGTAGAAGCGGGCCACGATGTCGTCGCCCGGGAACTCGCCGCCGAACAGGAACATCGCCAGGTACGTCCCCACGATCGGCACCGACAGCAGCGCGCCGTGCACGAACCTCAGGCCCGTGCCCGACAGCAGGTCGTCGGGGAGCGAGTAGCCGAACAGCCCCTCGAACAGGCCGAGGAACAGCAGCAGCCAGCCGAACAGCCAGTTGACCTCCCGCGGCTTGCGGAACGAGCCGGTGAAGAAGTGCCGCATCATGTGCGTCAGCATCCCGGCGACGAAGACCAGCGCTGCCCAGTGGTGCAGCTGCCGGATCAGCAGTCCGCCGCGCACGTCGAAGCTGATGTCCAGCGTGGAGGCGTACGCCTCGGACATGCGCACGCCGTTCAGCGGCGTGTAACTCCCGTCGTACACCACCTCGTTCATCGACGGGTGGAAGAACAGCGTCAGATACGCGCCGGTGAGCACCAGCACCACGAAGCTGTACAGGCAGATCTCGCCGAGCAGGAAGGACCAGTGGTCCGGGAACACCTTGCGCAGGTACTTCCGGCCGAGCGTGTGGGTGCCGAGCCGGCCGTCGAACCAGTCGGCGAGGCGCTCGCCGCGTCCGGCGCTCACGCCGCCTCCCTGGGCACGTGGGTGAGCTTGTCCGGGTTGGCCACCACGTAGATGCCGCGCACCCGGTCGCCCTCCGGCGTGAGGTCCAGGACCAGGACGGCGAAGGGCGCGTCGCCGTCGAACAGCACCGCCGCCTCGTCGCCGTTGACCCGCCGGTAGCGGAACACGGGGTTGCGCGGGCCGCCCCGCCCGGACGTGAGCAGGCGCGTCACCTTGTCCCGGCCGTGCACCGGGCGCAGGCTCGCCGGCCGGCGCTTGCCGCCGGCGTCCGTCCACGCCGTCACGTCCGGCGCGAGGATCTCCATCAGCGCGGCGATGTCGCCGCCCAGCGCCGCCAGCACGAACCGCTCGGTCGCCTCCCGTCGCACCCGCGGATGCGCCTGGTACCGCGGCCGCCGCGCGTGCACATGCTCCCGGGCCCGGCGCGCCAACTGCCGTACGGCGGCGGGGGAGCGGTCGATGATCTCGGCGATCTCGGCGTGCGGGTAGCCGAACACCTCGCCCAGGACGAACACGGCCCTCTCCAGCGGGGTCAGCGACTCCAGGACCACCAGCATCGCCAGCGACACCGATTCGCTCCGCAGGGCCGGACCGTCGGCGGTGCCGGCGTCCTCCTCGGCGACCAGCGGCTCGGGCAGCCACGCCCCCACGTACGTCTCCCGCCGTCGGCTGATCACCGCGCGGCGTCGCAGGGCGTGGTTGACCGCCACCCGGACGAGATAGGCGCGCGGGTTGTCGATGCCGGCCGGCGCAGCACCTCCGCCGCGGGCCGTCCAGGACAGCCACGTCTCCTGCAGGACGTCCTCGGTGTCGGCGACACTGCCGAGCATGTTGTAGACGACGCCGAACAGCAGCTCGCGATGGTCGACGAACACCCCGGTCGCCTCGTCGAGCGGGGCGTCGGTGCCAGGTGCGGAGATCTCGGTCATGCGTGGCCCTCCCGTGTACGCGCTCACCACTGCGAGCCGGACAGGGCCCCGGAATGTGACATCGCACTGGCGGATGTGACCCACATCTCAGCCCCCGAGCGGGCGGGACGCCTGGGTGGTACCTCCCCGTACCTGCCGTGACCTGGGGCTATTTACGGGTCAGTACCCCGGGCGCTACCGTGAAGGCATGCCAGCTCTCAACGTCGAGTTCAGCGATCGCGAACTTGAGGACCTGCGGCAGATCGCCAAGGAGCGCGGTACGTCCATGAAGGCGCTCGTGCGCGAGGCGGCCGCGGCCGACATAGCCCGCCACCGGGCCCTGCAGGAGGGCGCGGAGGCCTTCCGCCGGTTCTTCGCGACCCACGCCGACGAGTTCGCCGCCGCCTTCCCCGACGACGAACCGCCCACCAAGGGCGAGGGGCGGGCCGCCTGACCGATGGCACCCGTCCTCCATATCGACGTGCCCTGGCTGCTCCAGCGCCACGAAGAGGTCCTGCCGGACCAGCCGACGATCAACGACTTCTCCGCGCTGGTCGCCGCCGTCGCCCGGCACCGGGTCGACCCGCCGCGCCTCGGGGTGAACTCCGACCCGGCCTGGCGGGCGGCCGCGCTGCTGCACACCCTCGCCGTGCTCCGGCCGCTGCCCTCGGCCAACGCCCGCTTCGCCTGCTCGGCCGCCGTGGCGTACATGTTCGTCAGCGGCGTCGGCATCGACCCGCCCTACGGCGCCCTCGTCGACCTCGCCCGCGACCTGATGTCCGGCACGACCGACGTCTACGGCGCGGCGGACCGGCTGCGCTCCTGGCAGATCTGAGCGGAGGGGTCACCGGCCGAGGGCGGTACCCAGTGGACTGCGCCGGAGCGTGCGCCGGGAGCGTGCGCGGCGCACCTGGTGCGGGTGCCCGATTCACACGGGGCGCATGGAAATGTCGAAAACCGGTGCGATCGACGTGCGTCTGTTCCTATTTCTGACTTTCTGTCAAGGATGGGGATGTTGTCCATGCGCCTTGTTGGCCGTGTGGGGGTTGTGCAAGAGTGAAACACGCGTGCGGGGGGAATGGCCGAGTGTCGCACGTGATTTGTTGACCGGGTCCGATTCGCCACCGGCGAATTCGCCCCTCCCGCGCCGCGCCAAAAAAGGTACGCACCAACCGGGCTCCTTTTTCGGCGTCAGGACTTCTGTGTGTCACATGCGCGTGGGAAGGAACCATCTCAGTGCCCACCCCCCACCCCCCTCGTCCCCCGTATCCCCCGCCCGGCGGGGATCCAGGGGAATCCGACGAGAGCCTCGCCGCCCCGCTCAGAGGCAGCCCGGAGGGCGAGGTCGCCGCCCATTCCGTCGCGCTGCTGATGGCGCGGCACTGGCAGCCGGTGCACGACTACGCGGTCATCTGTCTCGCCTCGTCGGCCAAGGTCGCCGCGATGGTCACCGGGACCGCCTTCCACCGGACCCTCAACCGCCTCGCCTTCGGCGAGTCGGGCGTCGCGCTGCGCCCGGCCCTTCTGGTGACCGTGCGCGACACGATCCGGGAGTGGTCGGGCGACGACCGAATATCGGCCGTCCTGCCCGCCTTGCAGAAACCGGCCGGAGGGCGCGGGCTGCGCGCGGCGACGTCCATGACGCCCGAAAATCGCGCCCTCGCGGAGCGGGCATTCCAGGCACTTCCCGCAGCCGCGCGCTGTTTGCTGTGGCACGTCGAGGTCGAGGCCGATCCTTTAAGCGTCCCGGCCGGTCTGCTGGGCATGGATACCGACATCGCGTCGGCCGCACTCGAACAGGCACGGGACACATTCCGTGAAGGTTGTGTACATGCCCATCGGGAACTCGCGCCGACCCAGGATTGCCGGTTCTACAACCGACTGCTCGACGTCCCGATCCGCCGGGGCGGCACCCTGCTGCCGGACGTCCAGGAGCACCTGGCGGAGTGCCGCTACTGCCGGAACGCGGCCGAACAGCTGAGCCATTTCGAGGGGCCGCTGGGCCCGTTGATCGCCGAGGCGGTGCTCGGCTGGGGCGCACGCCGGTACCTCGACTCGCGACCCGGCCGGTCCGCGCACGGCACGCGGGGCGGTCGCGCCGGCCGGCGCGGCGGCGGGCGGCGCGGCGGCGGGGCCCGGGGGGACGGGCGGCACCGCCTGCTGTCCAGGATCCCCATGCCCGCGCGCCGGGTCCCGGACGCGCTGCGGTCCCCCCGGGCGCTGCTCTCCGGCGTCGGCGCGGTGTCGGCCGGGGTGCTGGCCACCGTGCTCATCATCAGCGCCTCGTCGTACGACGGCGGCCAGGCCGACCCGGCCGGCTCCAACAGCGCCGCCGGCTCCGACGGCACCGGGTCCGTGTCACCGCCCGGCACGGCGGGGCTGCCCACGGCACCGGGCGTGACGCGGCTGCGCAACGCCGGCGCCGACCTGTGCCTGGACATCCGGGACCTGCCGAAGGAGGGCTCGGCGACGAAGCTGGCGCCGTGCTCGACGGTGTGGACCCAGCAGTGGACGTACGAGGACGACGGGCTGCTGCGCAGCGTCGCCGACCCCGGGCTGTGCCTGGACTCGCACAAGGACGCGGGCGTGGTGGTCCTCGGCACCTGCGCCGACGAGGACACCGAACGGGCCGACGACGTGCGCTACGACCTCACCGTGCAGGGCGAGTTGCTGCCCCGCTGGGACGTGCGGCTCGCCCTCGCCGCCACGCACGACGACCCGGACGCCGACATCGTCGTCAAGGTCCGCGACCGCTCCGAGGCCCAGCGCTGGCAGCCGGAGCCCCTGCCGACGACGGCCGGCTCGCTGTCGATCGAGGAGCAGGAGGGCCGAAAGGCCCGGCAGGTGACCCTGCCCCACGGCCGGACGGCGTGACCACGGCCCCTGCGGCCCCTGGGGCCTGAGCGGGCTGCGCGGTGTACGCGCCGCGCAGCCCCCCGGGTCAGGCCGGGTCCTCGACGAGGTCGGCCGGACCGACCGTGCCCGGGGTGGCATGGCCGGACAGGGCGAGGGTGAGGTCGAGTTCGGCCAGCAGGCAGCGGATGACGTGCTCGACACCCGACTGCCCGTCGAGCCCGAGGCCGTACACGTACGGGCGGCCGACGAGGACGGCCCGCGCGCCCAGGGCGAGCGCCTTGAAGATGTCGTCGCCGGTGCGGACGCCGCTGTCGAAGAGCACGGTGAGCCGGTCGCCGACGGCCTCCGCCACGCGGGGGAGCGCGTCCGCCGCCGCGACGGAGCCGGCCACCTGCCGTCCGCCGTGGTTGGAGACGACCACGCCGTCCATGCCGGCCTCGGCGGCCAGCCGGGCGTCGTCCGGGTGCAGCACGCCCTTGAGGACGATGGGGCCGTCCCAGTTCTCCCGCAGGAACGCCAGGTCCGGCCAGGTCTTGCCGGGGTCGCCCTGAAGCCCGATGAAGTGCCGCACCGCCGCGGCCAGGTCCTCCTCCACCGGCTTCGCCAGGCCCGCCTTGAAGGCCGGGTCCGTGAAGTAGTTGGCCATCCCCACCCCGTTCAGGAACGGCAGGTACGCCTGGTCGAGGTCGCGCGGCCGCCAAGCGAGCAGGGGTGTGTCCAGCGTGACCACGAGCACGGTGAATCCGGCGGCCCGGGCCCGGTTCAGGAAGCTGCGGGCCACGTCCGGGTCCTTGGGCCAGTAGAGCTGGAACCAGCGTTCGGCCTCGCCCATCACCTCGGCGATCCGCTCCATCGGCGTGCTCGACACGGAGGACAGGATGTACGGCACACCCTGCGCCGCGGCGGCCCGGGCCGCCGCGGGCTCCGCATCCGGATGCATGATCGACAACACCCCGACGGGAGCCAGGGCCAGCGGGGCGGCCAACGGACGGCCGAGGACCTCCACCGAGAGATCCCGCTCGCGCACGTCCCTCAGCATGCGGGGCACGATCCGGCGGCGCTCCAGCGCCGCCCGGTTGGCGCGGGCCGTGCTGCCGTTCCCCGCGCTGCCCGCCACATAGCCGACCGGACCGGCGCCGAGCCGCCGCTCGGTGAGTTCCTCCAGGCGGGTCAGGTCCGTGGGCAGTCGTGGGACGACCCCCGCCATGCCGTTGAGGTAGATCTCGTACTGGTAGTCGGCCCAGTGCTGTGCCATCGGCCGGTCCCGCCTCTCGTCGTCGAGCCTGCGTCGAGCCGACGATACGGCGAGCGGGCCGGTGACCGGCCGTCGGCACGGACCGCGGGTCAGCCTCCCGCGACCGACGAGTGCAGCACACCGGCCAGTTCACGCGGCTGCGAGAACATCGGCCAGTGGCCCGTGGCCATCTCCACCAGCTCCCACCGGTCACTCTTGAGGAGTGCGGCCACCGCCGGCAACGGCTCGTCCCCGTCGAGGAGGCACTTCACGTACGTCGCCGGAAGGTCGGCCAAAGAGCGCTCCGGACGGGCCGGTTCGGTGAGCGTGGCACCCGGATGCGGGGTCGAGTCGGCGACGAACCGGGCGATCTGCTCGTCCGTCAGCCCCTGGCCCGCGCAGTCGTCCGGGCCGAGCGGGGGCCAGAACCCGTCGTGCTCGGCGATCGACCGCCGCACGCCCTCGCTCGGCCAGCCCGACAGGAACGACTCCCCGTACACCGGCACGTTCGCGTCGACGAACACCACGCGCCGCAGCCGGTCACCGATGCGCTCGGCGGCCAGCCCCACCGGTATGCCCGCATAGCTGTGTCCCACGAGGGCGACCTCGCGCGGGCCGAGGCGCTCCACCTCGTCGACGATGTCCCGCACATGCGTCTCCAGCCCGGCCGCCACCCCCTGCTTCTCGGCGAGGCCCGACAGCGTCAGCGCGTGCACGTCGTGCCCGGCGCCGCGCAGCCCGGCCGCCACCTCGTCCCACGCCCACGCCCCGAGCCAGGCACCTGTCACCAGTACGAAGTCGGTCATGCCCGCACGGTAGCCGCCGGCACTGACAACGCCCCCGGACCGGTGACCGGCGGCACGGGCACGTCACTGCTAGCCGTCACCGGCACGTCACTTCACTCCTCGTCGTCCGTGTGCGGCGGGTGGTCCGGGCCGGCGTCCGGGCCCTGCGCCCGTACCCGCTGCACGTGTTCCAGGGAGTCGCGCAACTCCGTGAGCCAGTCGTCCGTGTGCCGCTGGACCAGGCGCACGCACCACGCCAGCGCGTCGCTGCGGCTGCGGGCGACGCCTCCGGCGATCAGGGTGTCGAGGACCTGGCGCTCCGGCTGGCGCAGCCGTGTCATGACGGGCGCGGCCACGTGCGTGAAGAGGGCGCGCCGCCCGCCGCACTCAACCCCCCAGGACACCTTCCGGCGGAACCGGTGCTCGGCCTCCCGGGCCACGGCCATCCGGTCCTCGCGCGTGCGCTCCCGGAACTCCTGCACCCGGCTCTCCAGGGCCGCCTCCCGTTCGGCGGCCGGGGCGTCCTCGGCCAGCCGGGGTGCGGGGATGCGGCCGATCACGGTGATCTCCTCGCGGTCGACCGTGATCTCGGTCAGTTCCTCGAAGAGGTCGTCGGGGAGGCGGCCGGCGAACCAGCCGCGCAGTTGCTCTCGCTGCTCGCTCGTAATCATGTAATGACGATTACTCGACGGGAACATGAACGCAAGCGGTTGCGAAGCAGTCGGCCCAGAGCGGAATCGGAATGTTTCAGGCCGATTAACGAACACTCGGTAATCGGCCAGTCGGCCGCTTCGTGCCCCCGGCGCCCGCGCGGTTACGGGCTTCACGGGCGCCCGTTCCGTAACTTCGCGCCACTGATTCAATACGTAACGTTACTGAAACCAGTGGGGTCGATGTGTGTTTCGGCGGCGGACTCGGCAGACTCGCGCTCGCCGTTCCGGGCACCGACCGAGCACGGGCCGGCACCCCCTGTAATCGAGCGGAAGGATGCACACAATGCGGAACACCGCGCGCTGGGCCATGACCCTCGGCCTGACGGCCACCGCCGTCTGCGGACCCCTGACCGGGGCCGCGCTCGCCACCCCTGGTCCGGCCCCCGCCGCGCTCTACGCCCCGTCGGCTCTCGTCCTCACGGTGGGCCACGGAGAGAGCGCGATCACAGCGACTCCGGAACGCGCGGTCACCCTGACCTGTGCCCCCAGGCCCGCGGGCACCCACCCGGCCGCCGCCGAGGCCTGCGCGGAACTGCGGGGCGTCGGCGGCGACTTCGACGCCCTGACCGCCACGGAGGGCGTGATGTGCACCAAGCAGTACGACCCGGTGGTCGTGACCGTCGACGGCGTCTGGCAGGGGCAGCGGGTCAGCTACGAGCGCGTCTTCTCCAACGACTGCATGAAGAACGCCTACGGCACGGGCGTCTTCTCCTTCTAGGGGCGACCCTCCCGAGGACCGGGATCGCGCTGTTCCCGTGAAGCACGGCGGTTCGTTGCTGGGGAGCCGGGCCGCTGTCACGGGGAGGCCGCGATCTCGTACAAGGGGGCCGGCGGGCGGAGTGGGGCCGCCCGCCGGCTCCCGGGTTTTCAGGCCCCGGCGCTCACGGGACTGTCAGGCCGTGGCTTCTCACGCCCGGTCGCGGTGGCTCGTGTCGCACCACGGGTAGCGGCGGCTGCGGCGGCAGGTGCACAAGGCCACGCGGAAACGGTCGGAGGTGACGACGGAGCCGTCCTCCAGTTCCACCTCCACCGGGCCTTCCAGCAGCAGCGGTCCCTTCCGCTGGACGGTGACGCGGCGCGGGGCCTCGGACGACCGGTCAGACGGGGAGTTCGGCACGGACGACCACCAGCTCTTCCTTGTCCTCGGTGTCGGACAGCAGCCCCCGCTCCCGCAGCCAGCGTTCCCGGCCCCGCAGCACGGGACCGAACGCGATCCGGTGCCGCTGGGTCACCGCGGCCTTCAGGCCGGCGGCCCGCAGGTGCCCGACGGTCAGGTCCGGGCCGCTCAGCGCCGACTGCACCAGCAGCAGCACCCCGCCCGGCCGCAGCAGGCCGGGCGCCTCCCGGCAGATCCGGTCCACGACCAGCCGCCCGTCGTCGCCCGCGTCCCAGGCCCGGGCGGCGCCCCGCGGCGCGCGCCGGCCGTCCGGCGCGGGCACGTACGGCGGATTGGCCAGGACGAGGTCGTACGACTCCCCGCGGACGGGCTCGAACAGGTTCCCGTGCCTGATGCGGATCGGGAGCCCGGCCAGCCGGGCGTTCAGCCGCGCCGCCCACACGGCGCTCCAGGACACGTCCACGGCCGTCACACGGAAGCCGCGGCGCGCCGCCTCCAGGGCCAGGGCGCCGGTCCCCGTGCCCACGTCGAGCACCTCGGCGCCCGGGGGCAGCGGTTCGTCGGACAGGGCACCGGCCAGCAGCTCGGTGTCTTCCTGCGGGGCGTACACACCCGGGAGTACCAGTGGATTCACGGGCGTCGAGTACCCCGCCACTCAGGAGATATAGGTGGTTTCACGGGCAAGCGGTGCATGCAGTGACGAACGGGATACCCGCCAGTCCGCGAGCAGGCGCGCGCCGAAGCGCTCCTCGACGAACTCCGTGGCGTCGATGCCGAAGGCGACGTCCGGGGCGAGGTGGGGCTCCTGCTCCAGCAGACCGCCGATGACGTCGTGGCGCACGACCTGCTCGTGGACCGCGTCGGCCTCCACGTGCTCGTCGTAGAAGTGCTCGGCCGCCGGTCCGGCGCCCGTGCGGCGCATCGCCTCGGCGAGCCGCCGCGACCCCGGGGACGAGGTGATCTCGACCGCCGCGAAGTGGCCGACCAGGGCGCCCCTGAGGGCGCGGTGCAGACCGAAGAGGGACATCATGTTCACCGTGACCAGGGCCTCGGCGGACGCGGCGTCGAGGTAGCGGCCGTACGTGGTGTCCAGGCCGAGGTCCGTCATCAGGTCGGCGAACAGCCGGGCGTGCACGCGGTCGGCGCGGCCGCCGCCCCACTCGTCGAACTCCACCGCCGCCATACCGGCCTTCGCCCTGCCCCACAGCCGGGGCAGCACCCAGGCGTGCGGGTCCGCCTCCTTCAGGTGGTACAGGGAGCGCTGTGCCGCGTACTCGCGCAGGTGCCACAGCTCGCCCTCGTCGCGCAGGAAGTGGCTGACGCCGGTGCCGTCGACCGGCTCGACCAGGAGGTCCGCCAGCGCCTCGTCGACACTGTCGTGGACCGGGGCGTCGGAGCGCAGGGCGGACAGGAAGCGCTGCTCCAGGGCCGCCCGGACGCGCAGCAGGTCGGGGTCCCACTCGCGGTCGGTGGACACGCCAGCGAAGCCGCGGTAGTGCAGCTCGTAGCAGAGGTACAGGGCGAGCTGGAGATCCTCGCCGTACACCTCGGCACGGGCGACCTCCTCCAGGCGGGGCAGCCGGCCCGCGCCCCGCAGGTACGCCTCGACGCCCCTGCTCAGCGGGCCGCGCGGGGTCGGCAGGCGTGGTTCTTCACGGTCGTGCTCCATGGGCCCCGGGTACCCGCGGGGCGCCTGGTCACCCGCCCGCGTGGTACCGGGCCCGCAGGGGTCCTCGCACACGCCGCGGGCCCGGGCGGCCGGCCGGCGCGCCCGGGCCCGCGCCCGGCTCGGTCCCCCCGAGGCTCCCCGGGGCTCTCAGTCCCCCTCGGACTCCTCCTGGGCACGTGTGTTGGGGGTGATGGCCTCACCGGCCTCGCCCCGGTGGCGGCGCTGCTCGGCGGAGTCCTCGGTGCGCTTCTCGGCGTCCTCGATCTCGCGCAGAACCTCCTCGAGCGCCGTCTCGGGCTGCTTGCCGGAGCTGTCGTGGTCCTTGTCGTGGGACACGGGGTCTCCTTCCTGCGTTCGGTACGCGTCACTCAGTGGGAGGCGGTGGCGATGCGCAGCGGGACGGGGTCCGCAGGGGCCGCCTCCTCGTTGCGGCGGATCACCTCCGCCCACCAGGACGGGCCGTCCTCGATGTGGCGCAGCAGCACTCCCTCGCGGATCGCCCAGGGGCAGACGGTGACGGACGTGATGCCGGTCAGCTTCATCGCCGTGTGCCCGACCACCGCGCCGGCCAGGCTCTGCGCGGCCCGCGGCGCGGAGATGCCGGGCAGCCGCGCGCGTTCGGCGGCGGGCAGGGCGGCCAGCCGCACGATCGCCTCGCCCAGGTCCGTGCGGTGCAGCTGCCGTTCAACGAACGGGCCATGGCGTCCGGGGGCGGCCCCGCACAGTCGGCCCAGCTGCTGGAACGTGCGGGAGGTGGCGACCGCGGTGCGCGGGCCCTCCCAGCGGATCCGGGCGGCGACGTCCCGCAGCTGATGGCGCACCCTGCGGCGCAGCGCCCGCACCCGCTCGGGCGACGGCGGGTCCTCGCCCTCGAAGAACTCGTGGGTGAGCCGTCCCGCGCCCAGCGGCAGCGACGCCACGAAGTCGGGCAGCCGGCCGCGCCCGAAGGCCACCTCCAGCGAGCCGCCGCCGATGTCCAGCAGGGCCAGCGGCCCGGAGCGCCATCCCATCCAGCGGCGGGCCCCGAGAAATGTCAGCTCGGCCTCGACCTCGCCCGGCAGGGTGCACAGGTCGACGCCCGTACGGGCCCGGACGGTGTGCAGCACCTCGTGCCGGTTCGGCGCGTTCCGTACCACGGCGGTCGCGAAGGCGAGCGGGCCCGCGGCGCCCCACCGGGTGGCGGTCCTGCTCGCCTCGGTGACGGCGTCGACGAGTTGCCCGACGGCCTGCTCCGGGATGGGTCCCCCCGGTGTGACCTGCTCGGACAGCCTGAGCCGCCACTTGGAGGTGTGCACCGGGAGCGGCACCCCGCCCTCCGCGTCCGCGACCACAAGTCTGACCGTGTTCGATCCCACGTCCACCACGCTGATTCGCATGCGCGGTGGGTACCCATTTCCGCGGCAGACCAACGGGTCGGTCCGCCGGGGAGGGCGAAGACGCGCCACCCGTCACGCCATCTGGCGGCGCACCAACTCGTGCAGCCGGCCGTTCGTGTCGGCGAGGAGCTGCGCGGGCGGGCCCTGCTGGATGACCTTGCCGTCCTCCATCACCACGACCCGGTCCGCGTCCATCACCGTCGACAGCCGGTGGGCGATGACGACCCGGGTCGCGTTGAGGGCCTTGGTGCTCTCGATGACCGTGCGCTGCGTCTCGTTGTCGAGGGCGCTGGTCGCCTCGTCGAAGAAGAGGATCCGCGGCCGGCGGATCAGCGCCTGGGCGATCATCAGCCGCTGCCGCTGGCCGCCGGAGACGGCCCCGCTGCCGGAGACGATGGTGTGCAGGCCCATCGGCATCCGCTTGATGTCCTCGGCGAGCCCGGCCATCTCGGCCGCCGCCATCGCCTCCTCCGGCGTGTACGGCTCGGTGCCGCAGATGACGTCCAGGATCGAACCGGTGAACGGCTGCGCGTGCTGGAGCACCACACCGCACTGGCGGCGCACCGCCGACTGGTCGAGGGCGGCCAGGTCCTGACCGTCGTACAGCACACTCCCCGACACCGGCCGGTCGAAGCCGATCAGCAGGCGCAGCAGCGTCGACTTGCCGCAGCCGCTCGGGCCGACGATCGCGACGAACTCGCCCGGCCGCACCTCGAAGGACACGTCGTCCAGGACCAGCGGCCCGTCGTCCGCGTACCGGAAGGACACCCGCCGCGCCTCGATCGCGCCGGTCAGCGGACCCGGCCGGGTGCTCGCCGTGCGCACCTCCGGCGTGGCGTCCAGCACCGGCTTGATCTCCTCGAACAGCGGCAGCGCGGCCACCGCCGAGACGAACGCGCCGGTCAGCTGGGTGACGGAGGTCAGCACCATCGTCACCGAGGTGTTGAACGTGAGGAACGCCGCCGCGGACATCGAGCCCCGGGCCGGTCCCGCCAGCAGCATGAACATCAGCAGGGTGCACAGCGGCAGGTACACCGCGCCCAGCACCGTCGTGAGGTTCTTGATGCGGCCGGCCTTCTGCTGGAGCTCCCGGCTGCGCGCGAACTCCGACGCCCACGCCGCGTACGCGTAGTTCTCGGCGGCCGCCACCCGCAGCTTCGGCAGGCCCCGCAGCGTCTGGAACGCCTGGTTGTTCAGCTTGTTGGAGAGCACCACGAGACGCCGCTGCCAGCGCACCTGCCACAGCCCGAGCCCCAGGAACACGGCCGCGATGACGACGAGCATCCCGATCGCGGCCATCGCCATCGGCACGCTGAACCAGAACAACAGGCCCAGGTTCATCGCCCCGACCGTCACCGACTGGGCGACCGTCGGCCCGACGCCCGCCAGCAGCCGGCGGATCGAGCTGATGCCCATGGCCGCGCTGGCCAGTTCGCCCGTGGAGCGCTCGGTGAAGAACTTCGTCGGCAGCCTCAGCAGCCGGTCCCACACCGCCGGCTGGAGCGTGGCCTCGATCCGGCCCTCGATCCGCAGGATGGTGAGGTTCTGCAACAGCATGAAGGCCGCCGCCACCACGCTGCTCAGCATCACCGCGAGGCACACCTGGACGATCAGGTCCGTCTGCGCCTTCGGCACGAACTCGCCCAGCACCTTGCCCGTCGCGACGGGCACCAGCGCGCCGATCGCCACCGTGACCAGACCGCTGAGCAGCAGCGCCGTGAGGTCGCCGCGCATGCCCCGCATGCAGAACCGCAGCAGCCGCAGCGGACTGAGTCCCCGTTCGGGCAGCGGGCGGTAGAACATCACCGCGCGCGGCTCGAACTCGTCGGCGTTGGCCTTCTCGATCGGCGTCTCGCGCCCGGTCGACGGATGCACGGCGACGTAGCCGCCGCGCCGCCACAGCAGTGCCACCGGCGCGCCGGACAGGGCTCGCTGGCCGACCAGCGGCCCGACGTTGTCCCGCCACCAGCGGCCGTCCAGCCGTACCGCCCGGGTGCGGACCCGGGAGGCCAGCGCGATCTGCTCGACCGGGTCGAGGCGGTCGCCGCCGGTGCCCTTCTGCGTCGGCTCGGTGAGACTGATCCCGGCCGCCTGCCCGACCAGCTTGCAGGCCGCGTAGGTGGCGTCGGCGTCGGCCGCGGTGGTCCGCTTGGACGACCGCTTGCCGATGGAGGCGAGCAGTGTCTGGTCGGCCTGGGCGCGCACCGCCTCACCGGCCTTGATGCCCTCGGCCGTACGCGTCTCGTGGGTGCGCTCCAGCTGCTCGATCCAGCGGTCCAGCGTGGTCAGCAGCCGGTACTGCTGGTCGACCATGGACTGCCACAGCGCCGGGTCCATCAGCAGGTCGGCCGCGGCTTCGGCGCCGTAGAGCGAGCCGTACTGGACGCTGCCCGGCGGCACCTGCATCCAGAACACGTCGTCGTCGGTGGGCGCGGCGGCACGCTCGGTGGCCATCGGCGCCTGGAAGAGGATGGACAGGCTGCGGCCGACCCCGAGTGCGAGCGCGTACTCCAGCGGGCTCGTCGTCGGCGGCACGTACTGCGGGTTGCCGTACTCGTCGTAGGACCAGGTCGCGGTGTTGGCGGGCTGGTACAGCTCGCGGAGGCCGATGCGGTGCACCACGCAGTCCCGCAGCGGTCGGGCCACCAGGGTGTGCTGCGGTCCCGGCACCGGGCCGAGCACCAGCGAGCCCGCCTCGAGACGGCCCAGGTGGTGCCAGTGGCCCTGCTGGCCGGCGTCGACCGCGAACAGGTCGACGGCGCCGGACGCCACGAGCCACAGCACCTGCGGGCCTTCGAGGTCCAGGCGGTTGAACCCGGCGCAGTCGATGCGCGAGCCCAGCTGCCCGAAGGCGCCCAGCACCAGGTCCCCGTCGTGTCCTTCGTGGACGGTCGTCATGTCACCGTTCCCTGACCAGTGCCGCGTAGGCGCCGCCGCGCGCCACCAGGTCCTCGTGCCGCCCGCGCTCCACGACCGTGCCGTGCTGCAGGACGACGATCTCGTCGCTGTCGCGCACCGTGCTGAGCCGGTGGGCGATCACCACGCAGGCGCAGCCGCGCCGGCGCAGGTTGTCCATCACGACCAGCTCGGTCTCCGCGTCCAGCGCGCTCGTCACCTCGTCGAGCACCAGGATGCTGGGGCGGCGCACCAGCGCCCGCGCGATCTCCAGGCGCTGGCGCTGCCCGCCGGAGAAGTTGCGGCCGTCCTGCTCGACCTTGCTGTGGATGCCGCCCGGGCGGCGCATGATCACGTCGTACAGCGCCGCGTCCCGCAGCGCGTCCTCCACCGCCTCGTCCGGGATCGACGGGTCCCACAGCGCCACGTTGTCGCGGACCGTGCCCTCGAAGAGGAACACGTCCTGGTCGACGAAGGAGACCGAGGCGGCGAGCGCCCCGCGCGGGATGTCCTCGATGCGCTGCCCGTCGATGCGGATCACGCCCTCCCACGGCGCGTACAGGCCGGAGATCATCCGGGACACCGTGGACTTGCCGGAGCCCGAGCCGCCGACCAGCGCCACCTGCTGCCCGGGGCCGACGGTCAGGTCGAAGCCGGTGAGCAGCGGCTTGTCGAGCGGGCTGTAGCCGAAGGTGATGTTCTCCAGCTCGACATGGCCCTGGAGGCGGCGCGTCGACTCGCCGGCGCCGGGGCGGCCGTAGAGCGGGTCGGCCTTGAAGTTCTCCACGTCCTTCAGCCGGGCCACATCGGCGGCGAAGTCCTGGATGCGGCCCGCGACGCCGTTCAGCCGGGTCAGCGGGGCGGTGAACCGGGTGACCAGGGCCTGGAAGGCGACCAGCAGGCCGACCGAGATGTGCCCCTCGACCGCCCGCATGCCGCCGATCCAGAGGATCAGCGCGCTGTTGAGGGTGGCGAGCGTCGGCGCGACCACGCCGAGCCAGGCGCTCGGCACCCCGAGCCGCTGCTGCTCCTCCAGGGTGGTGGCGTGCTGCCCGGCCCACTTGCGGAAGTAGCCGTCCTCGCCGCCGGTCGCCTTCATCGTCTCGATGAGCTGCAGGCCCGTGTAGGCGGTGTTGGTGAGCCGGGCCGTGTCGGCGCGCAGCTTCGCCGTGCGGGTGGCGCGCAGCCGTACGACGACCCGCATGGCGACGATGTTCAGCAGGGCCACGCCGATGCCGACGAACGTCAGCTGCGGGTCGTAGGTGTAGAGCAGCACCGCGTACAGCACGACCACGATCGCGTCCACGCCCGCCGCCGCGAGATCGCGGGAGAGGGTCTCGGCGACCGCGTCGTTGGACTGGAGCCGCTGGACGAGGTCGGCCGGGCTGCGCTGGGAGAAGAACGTCACCGGCAGCCGCAGCAGATGCCGCAGGAAGCGGGCGCTGGACAGGGTGGAGGAGATGATGCGGCCGCGCAGCAGGTTCGCCTGCTGGAGCCAGGTCAGCACGACGGTGAGCAGCACGCACGCCGCCATCGACGCGAACAGCACCCCGAGCAGCGAGGTCTTGTTCCCGATCAGGAACTCGTCGATGTAGGTGCGGCTGAGCGCGGGCACCGCCGCGCCGACCGCCACCAGCAGCAGGCTCGCCAGCACGGCGGCGGGCATGGTGCCCGCGGTACCGCGCAGCCGGGCGGGCATCGCGCCCAGGACGCCGGGCTTGCGCCCGCCCCGGGTGAAGTCCTCGCCGGGCTCCATGACGAGCACGACACCGGTGAAGCTGCCGTCGAAGTCCTCCATGGGGACGAACCGGCGGCCCTTGCCGGGGTCGTTGATGTAGACGCCCCGGCGGCCGAAGCGGCGGCCCATGCCGTCGTAGACGACGTAGTGGTTGAACTCCCAGAACAGGATGGCCGGCGACTTCACCTCGGCGAGGGCGGCCAGGTCCATCTGCATGCCCTTGGCGGTCAGGCCGTAACTGCGGGCCGCCTTCAGCAGGTTGCTGGCGCGCGAGCCGTCCCGGGAGACGCCGCAGGCGATGCGCAGCTCCTCCAGCGGGACGTGCTTGCCGTAGTGGCCGAGCACCATCGCGAGCGACGCGGCACCGCACTCCACGGCCTCCATCTGGAGCACGGTGGGGGTACGGACCGTCTTGGCCTTGGCCTTGGGCACCTTGCGCTTGGGCGGGGCGGCGCGGCGCCTGCCCCGGTTCTCCTGAGCGGTCGCGCTCATGGCAGCAGCCAGTCGACGGGATGCTGGTCGGCCAGCCGGATCGACCCCGTGGCCAGCGTCATGGAGGTCAGCTTGTACGGCGGCCCGTCCGCGGACGACCACGCGTAACCGCTCTTCGTGGCGGACGACCTGTCCAGCCGGACCGTGACGGCCACCGGCCTGCCCTTCTTCGTGAACTGCTCGCCCAGCTGGCTGTCCCCGAGGAACGCGGAGATCTGCTGCGGGGACTGCGCCGAGCGGTCCACCGACTTCACATGGCCGCGCAGCACGCCGTACTCCTGGGTCGGCACCGACTGCACGGTCAGGTCCACGGTGGCGTCGTCGGGGATCGAGGCGGCGTTCTCGGCGGGGACGTACACGGTCGCGTACAGCGGGTCCTGGGCGCGGGCGACCTTCTCGACGGCGGCGACGTCCGCGCCGGTCTGGATGATCTGCCCCACGGACGCGGCGAGTGCGGAGACGCGGCCCGCGTCGAGCGTGCGGACGACCGTCTCGCCCTTGGCCGTACGGACCTTGAGCACGGGGGAGCCGGCGGGCACCCGCTGGCCCTGCTTCGCGAGCACCGCGGTGACCTGGCCCGCGACGGGGCTCTGGAGGACGTAACTGCCCTGCCCGTGCGTGAGGATGGCGGGCGCGCTGACGGTGGAGGTCACCGAGCCGGTCACCGCCCACACCGAGGCGGCGGCCATCGCGACCACCGTCACCGAGAGCACGAGCCAGCCCTGCGGGCGGGCGAAACGCACCGGGAGGTCGAGTTCCTCCGGTGACTGCAGCTTGGCGAGGGCCTGTTGGCGGAACTGCAAGGAACTTCCCTCACCCGTAGAAGAGGTTTTCACGGCCGCGACAGACGTTGTCACGGCACCCGAAGATCCCGGAACCGCCGGCTGCGGCTCCGGGAGTCAACGGCACTGGGGCTCGATCAGAGACCGGAGACCAGGTTGGTGACCGGGGCCGTGTTCAGGCCGGTGACGCCCTCGACGGTGCCGACAGCGGTGTTCACCAGGCCGGAGACCGGGGCGATGCTGTCGACCGTGTCGGTGACGGTGTTCACGGCGTTCACGGACAGGCCGCCGGAAACGGCGTCGAGCTCGGCGTCGGCGATCTCGACGGTCTCAACCTGGGGGGTGGAGTTCATGGTGGAACTTCCCTTCGTATGGATATCTCACAAGGGGGGAGCGGCCCCCTCTGGGGACAGATGACGGCCGCGACCGCGAGCGCCGGACATCCGTTTCCGAGTGCCCTTCGCGGCCCCCGCGGTGCGATGGATCAAAGCACGCTGCGGGCGCGGGCTTCCAATCAACCACCGGTCTCACCAGGGAACTTGCGTCGCAGGAGCCCCTTTCCGTGCAGGTCCGTGCACGCCTTGGTGGCGAGTTCTTCACATGCGGCACGGCATCGGCTCATCCGATCCCTTGCCTCTCGGAGCGGCGAATCCGGCACTCCCGCCCCAAAGGCGTGACTGCGCCGGCCGCCCTGTGGACAACCCTCGACTTGGTGACCGGGTTGAGCATTCGATGTGCAGATTCGCTGAAGTCGGGATTCAACTCGACGATCGCAACAGATCGTTCCCGGACGGATACGGATCGTGTCTGTTCGGCGGATCGGACTGGCGCCCGCTGCTGAAACGCCGTCATCCGGCCATTGGGGCGCCGCGCGCGATCCGCTCCCCTCCTCCGGAGCGGCCCGCCGTGACCAGGGCGGTCGCGGAGCGGGCGGTCGGCGCGCGGGCGACGGGAGTTGGCTGGTTCCGCGATGCGAAGGGATCACTTGCAAACGGAATTGAACGCCCCACTCGGCCCGTGCGTACCAACAGCCATCCAGGCGCCCCCCGAAGCTGCCGGACGGCGGCACACACTCCGTCCCTCAGGAGGAGAGAAGTTTGAGTCACAAGCGAATTCCGAAGCGTAAGGCCGCGATAGCGGCGGGCAGCGTGGTGGCGCTCGGCGCGGCCGCGATCCTGCTCCCCAACGCCAACGCGTCGCAGGACGGTTCGTCCGACGACGCCGTGGCCGCGCCGAAGACCCTGAAGGCGGGCGACGCCTCGGATCTCGCCTCGCAGCTCTCCGGGCTCCTCGGTGAGGCGTTCGGCGGCTCCTACTACGACGGCGACAGCCAGCAGCTCGTCGTGAACGTCGTACCCGGCGACAACAACAACGTGATCGTGCAGGCCAAGGCGGCCGGCGCGAAGGTGCGCGAGGTCGAGAACAGCTGGTCGGAGCTCCAGGAGGGGGCGTCGACCCTGAAGTCCGAGGCGACCATCGCGGGCACGTCGTGGTCGATCGACCCGCGCACCAACAAGCTCCTGGTGACCGCCGACAGCACCGTGACCGGTGCCAAGTGGGACAGACTGGAGAGCACCGTGCGGAGCCTCGGCTCCGACATGGCCACCATCAAGAAGTCGTCGGGCACCTTCAAACCGTTCGTCTCGGGCGGTGACGCCATCTTCGCGGGCGGCTCGCGCTGCTCCCTCGGCTTCAACGTCACCGCGGGCGACGGATCCCCGGCGTTCCTGACGGCCGGTCACTGCACGCTCGGCGGCAACGAGTGGTCCGACACGCAGGGCGGCCAGCCGATCGCCACCGTCGACCAGTCGACCTTCCCCGGCGACGGCGACTTCGCGCTCGTGAAGTACGACGACCCGGCGACCGAGGCGCCCAGCGAGGTCAACACCGGCGACCAGACCGTCCAGATCACCGAGGCCGCGGAGGCGACCGTCGGCCAGGAGGTCTTCCGGATGGGCAGCACCACCGGGCTCGCCGACGGCCAGGTACTCGGCCTCGACGCCACGGTGAACTACCCCGAGGGCACGGTCACCGGTCTCATCCAGACCAACGTGTGCGCCGAGCCCGGCGACAGCGGCGGTTCGCTGTTCACCCAGGACGGTCTCGCCATCGGCCTGACCTCCGGCGGCAGCGGTGACTGCACGGTCGGCGGCGAGACGTTCTTCCAGCCGGTCACCACCGCCCTTGCGGCGGTCGGCGCGACCCTCGGCGGCGGTGCCGCGGGCGGCGGCGCCGGTGCGGGCGAGGAAGCGGGCGCGGGCGAGGAAGCGGGCGCCGGTGCTGGTGAAGAGGCGGGTGCCGGTCAGGAGGCCGGGGCCGGTGCGGGCGAGGAAGCCGGGGCCGGTGCTGGTGAAGAGGCGGGTGCCGGTCAGGAAGCCGGTGCCGGTGCCGGTGAGCAGGCCGGAGGCGAGGAAGCGGGCGCCGGAGCCGGTGCGGGTGCCGGCCACGACGCGGGCCAGGGCGTCGGGGACGAGTCGGGCCTGACCGAGTCCCGCTGACCTGAGACGGCCGGCCTGAGACGGTCGGCTGGCCTGAGACGGTCGGGCCGGCCTGAACCGTCGGCTGACCCGAGACCGTCGGTCGGCCTGAACCGTCGGTCGGCCTGAACCGTCGGTCGGCCTGAACCGTCGGCCGACCCGAGACCGTCGGCCGACCCGAGACCGTCGGCAGCCGGTCCGACGCCGCCGGCCCGGCCCCGCCCCTTCCTGGCGGGACCGGGCCGGCCCACCGGCGTTCCAGCCACCGTCCGGCTTCGGACGCGGTTCCGGCCGGCGGTGGACCGGGCCGGCCCTCCGGCGGGAGGGCCGGCCCGTCCGTGTGTTACCGGGTGTCGGCAGGCCGATCAGGCCCGGCGCGGCGTACGTCGTGGTCCGGGCCGGCCCTACCCGAGGGCCCTGAGCAGCAGCAGGGCGATGTCGTCGAGGCGTTCCTCGCCGTCCGTGTGGAGCCGCCGGTGCCGTACGAGGCTGTCGGCCAGCTCGTCCAGCGGCCGGTCCCCGGCATCCGTCAGGCGCCGGCCCAGATCCGCCAGGGCCTCCTCGAAGTCCGTGCCGGGGGACTCCACCAGCCCGTCGGTGTACAGGACGAGCAGGGAGCCGGGCGGCAGGGCGACCTCCGTCGTCGGGTACACCGCCGAGGCGTCGATGCCCAGCAGCGGGCCCCCGGCCAGGTCGAGGACGCGCACCCGCCCGTCCGGCCGTCTCAGCAGCGGCGGCGGATGACCGGCCCGGGACATCACGGCCCGGCCGTGCGCCGGGTCGAGCCGCAGGTACAGGCAGCTGGCGAACAGCTCGGACCCCAGGTCGAGCAGCAGCCGGTTGGTGCTGCGCATGACCTCCTCGGGCGCCTGGCCCACGGCCGTGTACGCCCGGACCGCGGTGCGGACCTGCCCCATCAGCCCGGCCGCCGTGACGTTGTGGCCCTGCACGTCCCCGATCACCGCGGCCGCCATGCCCTGGGTGCGCACCAGGTCGTAGAAGTCGCCGCCGATGTCCATCCCCTGCGTGGCCGGCACATAGCGGGCGGCCGCCTCGATGCCGGGCAGCGACGGCAGGGAGTGCGGCAGCAGGGCCTCCTGGAGGCCGTGCGCCAGCCGGTGCTTGGCGTCGTAGAGCAGTGCCCGCTCCAGCGCCTGGGCGATGAGCCCGGCCAGGCTGGTCATCACCGCCCGCTCCTCCGTCGGGAACGGGTGCGGCTCGGCGTAGGACAGCACGCACGTCCCCACCGGCCGCCCCTGGGCGATCAGCGGCAGATACGCCCAGGCCGCGAACCCGTCGGGCGTCATGAGCCGCGCCGGGTACAGGCGTTCCAGCTGCTCCTGCGTCTCGAAGAACGCGGGCACGCCCGTCTTCAGCACCTGCGTGCCGGGCGTCGGCTCGGTCAGCGGCATCCCGTCGAACCGCTCCACCACGTGGGCGTCCGGGTACCCGCGATGCCCGAGCACGCGCAGCCGGTTCGCCCGGGAGCCCAGCACGACCAGGGCCTGGCTGCCCACGGCCGGGGCGATCTCGTCCGCGACCAGCTGCACCACGTCCTGCACGCCCACCGCCTCGGTCAGCGCGCTGGCCAGGTCCAGCACCTGCGACATGGTGACCAGCCGGGACGGCTTCCCGTCGGGCGGCGGTGCGGCCCGGTTCATCTCCGACACGGCCCGCGACCTGGTGATGCGCACGCTCAGGCCCGTCGTGCTCGGATACAGCCGGAACGACAGCCACTCGCCGGGCGGGCGCAGCGCCACGAACGAGGTGGTGTGCTGGCTCATCAGCGCCGCCCGGTAACGGTCCTCGTAGACGGGGTCGTTGAGCCACGGCACCGACGCCCACAGCTGCGTGCCGAGCAGCCGGCTGACCGGGACGTTCAGCAGCTCGGCCGCCGCGGCGTTGACGAAGCCGACCCGCCCGTGCAGGTCGAGAGAGACCAGCCCGTAGGGCAGCCGGCTCACCATCCGGGCCGCCTCGACCGTGCCGAGCGTGCCGGCCATGCCGCCCACCAGGGGAGAGGCGACCAGATCGGTCTCGGGGTGCGGCGGGATGCTGTGCTCGGCCGCCCGCTGCAACCGGACCGCGAGCCGGCCGCAGGCCGCGGTCAGATGCTTGCGCTCGTGGTCGGACAGCTCCGGCGGATGGGAGCCCGGCCAGGTGACGAAGACCGCGCCGTACACGGTGGACTCGGTGGCCACCGGCACCGCGGCGAGGGCGAACGGATAGGGCAGCACCACGGCGATCCGCGGATAGCGGCGGGCCATCTCCTCCTCGCCGCCGACCCAGACCAGCCGCCGTTCGCGCGCCGCGTCGGCGACCGGGATCGGCGCGCTCAGCCCGACCCGCTCCCAGGGCGCCGCGAACGCCCGCGGCAGCCCCGCCATCACCGCCATCTCCAGCACCGGCTGGTCCGGCGACAGCAGATAGACCGCGCCGGAGTGGGCGTGCACCTCGTCCATCATCGAGGCCAGCGCCAGGGAGAGCAGCGGACGGCCGACCGGCGACCTGGCGGCTGCCGGCGCCTGCGCGGACGACTGCCCGTCGGACACGCCGACCACCTCCTCGCACGGCCGCGCGACCGGGCCCAGGAACAAATCTCCCCCTTGGCGGCCCGTCGCGCACGACGAGCGGTCCGGGGACCGACCGTGGTTACCGTCGGTCACAGGCCGACGGCCCCGGGAGAAGCCGCGCGTGTACCCCGACCGCCGCGACCCATGCCCATGAAGTCGAAGCGCGGCTGGGAGTACAGGCGCCGCGCGTGCGCCCCCACGCACCCTGATGGCCGGTTCTCCGCGCCCACGCAGGGTCACGATCGCGAACAATGGGGCACGCGCTCCACCACAGGACGAGAGGGCGCGGGCGAGCCGAGGGGGTGGCAGTTGATCCGGGTGCTTCTGGTGCACGACGAGTGTCTGGTGCGATCGGTGCTGGCTGAGTGGCTGCGGGGGGAGTCCGATCTGGCGGTGCACGACACGTCGTGGCGCGGTGCGCCGGGCATGATGCGGTCCGTGCGGCCGGATGTGTGTGCGGCGGACCTGGAGTGCGCGGACTCCTACGGCATTCCGCCGCTGGCGGAGCTGTGCCGGCCCGGCCCGGACCGCACGCGCCCGCGGCTGCTCGTGCTCGCCACCGCGAACCGGCCGGGGCTGCTGAAGCGGGCGGTCGAGGCGGGGGCGCTCGGCTACGTCGACAAGGAGGGCTCGCCGCAGAACCTGCTGCGCGGGATCCGCCGGGTCGCCGAGGGGGAACGTTTCGTCAACGACTCGCTGGGCTTCGGTTTCCTCAAGGCGGCCGAGATGCCGCTGACCCGAAGAGAACTGAGCGTGTTATCCCTCGCGGCCGAGGGAGCCTCCATCGCGGAGATCGCCGGGAGCCTGCACCTGTCCCACGGGACGGTGCGCAACTACATGGCGGCCATCACCCGCAAGACCGGGGCCCGCAACCGCATCGACGCGATCCGCATCTCCCAGGGCCAGGGCTGGCTCTGACCGCCGCCGGGGCGGCACGGGCGTCCAGCTGCCGACGAGGTCCCGGTACAGCGCCGAGGACCTCAGCAGCTCCTCGTGGCCGCCGTACGCCGTGCTCCGGCCGTCCATGACCAGGACGCGGCCGGCGCGGCGGGCCGAGCTGATGCGGTGGGCGACGACCACCAGCGTCCCGCCCGGCCGCGCGGCGAAGGCCCGCTCCGCCCGCTCCTCCGTCTCGGGGTCCAGATGGCAGGTCGCTTCGTCGAGCAGGGCGAGGGGGGCACGCGACACAAAAGCCCGGGTCAGGGCGATGAGCTGCCGTTCGCCGGCCGACAGGGCCGCGGGGTCGACCCGGGCGCCGAGGCCGCCGAGGCGGTCGGCGAGCGGGGCGAGGCCGACCGCCTCGGCGGCGGCGACCAGGTCCTCCTCGGGCACGGGGTCCGGGCGCAGGTACGCGAGGTTCTCGGCCAGGGTGCCGTCGAAGACGTACGCCTCCTGCGGGATGAGCACGCGCGCGGCGGCGGCCTCCGGCCCGGGCACGGCGTGACCGCCCACCGTGATCGTGCCCCGGTCCGGCGTGAGGAGCCCGGCGACGAGGGCGGTGAGCGTGGACTTCCCGGCGCCGCTGGGGCCGACGACGGCCAGGTGCGCCCCGGGCGCGAGGGCGAGGTCGAGGCCGTCGACGACCGGGCTGCTCGCCGGGCCGTAGGCGAAGGTGACGGAGGTGAGGGAGAGGGCCGGGGGCGGGTCCGCGGTGGGTTCCGCCCGTGCGGACTCGGCGTTCCCGCCGGGCGTGCCGACGTCTGCCGTGGCTCGGTCCTGCCCGTCGGCGGTGCGGCCGGCGGCATCCGTCGAGCCCCGGCCGTCGGGCCGGCCGCGCGGCGAGGTGCCTGTGGTGGCACGTCCGCCTCCGCGCGTGCCCTGGGGCGATGGGCCGTTGGCCCGGCGGGTCTCGTCTGCGGCTGCCGCGCCGTCGCCCTCCGCGGTGCCCGGCGTCTCGTGTGTGGCTGTCGCTGTGTCGCCCTGTGCGGTGCCTGGTGTCTCGCGTCCGGCCGTCGTCGTGTCGCCCTGTGCGGTAGCCGGTGTCTCTCCTGCCTCCGTGGCCGTGTGGCCCTGCGCGAGGGCCGGTGCTGTGCGCTGGGCGCCCCGGGCCGGATCGCCGGTCAGTCTGCGGAGCACCACCGTCAGGCGGGAGCCGCTGGTGCCCAGGCCGTGGACCAGGTTGCGCAGGGCCGGCAGCAGCGACTGGGTGACGTAGGCGAGGGCACCGACCAGCGCGCCCGTGGTGACGCCGTGGGACAGGAGCCACGGGGCGGTCGCCAGCAGCAGCACGATCGGCAGCTGGCCGCCGATCGCCAGTGAGGCCACGCGCAGCACGCCCCAGCGGGCCAGGGCACGTGCGGCCCGCAGTTCGGCCTCGACCCGTTCACCCGTGGCGGCGGCGAGCTGCGCCTGCGCGCCCGTCGCCGTGATGTCCCGCAGGCCCGGGCAGACCGTGCCCAGGTGACCGGCCAGGGCCTCGTCGGCGACGAGGAACGCCTCCTGCCGCCGGGCGAGCGGCCGCAGGGTCGCCGCGAACAGCACCACCCCGGCGGCCAGGGGCGGCCCCACGACCAGCAGCAGCGGCGGGGCGAGCGCGAACAGGCCGGCCAGGGCGCCGGCGGCGGTGAACACGAAGGAGCGGGAGACCATGACCAGCCCGGCGAAGGTGTCCCGGGCGATCTCCACCTGCTGGGTGAGCCCCGACAGGGCCCCCGCGTCACCGGTCCGCACCCCGCGCGAGACGACCCGCTCCACCAGCCGGTCCCGCAGCGGTTCGACCAGCGCGGCGACGGCGGCGTAGACCCGGGCGGTGCCGTACGCGCCGAGCAGGACGCCGAGCCCGGTCACCGCGAGCCAGGCGAGACCGACGTCCGGCCGCCCCCGCAGGAACCCCGCGTCCAGGGCGCGGGCGGGCCCGTACCCGATGAGGAAGGTCTGCCCGGTCTCCAGCACCGACCAGGCGGCGAGCCGCAGCAGCACCCGCCGGCGGGCCAGCAGGAAGCGCAGCCCCCGTGTGGGCAGGGTCGTACTCCTCGCGCCGGTCATGGGCAGCGTCGTACTCCTCGCGCCGGTCATGCCTCCGCTCCCGCCCCGGCCCCCGCCCACGCGGTGCCGTCCGTCTCCCCGAACACCGCCCGGTACGCCGCGTTCCGCCACAGCTCCTCGTGCCGTCCCACCGCCCGCACCCGCCCCCCGTCCAGCCAGGCCACCGCGTCCGCGCACGCGGCCGTCGCACTGCGGTGGGCGACCAGCAGCCGGGTGGTGCCCGGCCCGTCGCCCAGGAGGGCGTCGGTGATGCGGCGCTCGGTCACCGTGTCGAGGCTGGAGAGCGCGTCGTCCAGGATCAGCAGCCGGCCACCGTGCGCGAACGCCCGGGCCAGTCCGAGGCGTTGGGACTCGCCGCCCGAGCGCGGGGCGTCGGCGACCGGTGTGTCGTAGCCGTCGGGGAGGCGGCGGACGAAGTCGTCCGCGAGGGCCGTACGGGCCGCCTGCCGGATGCGGCCGGGGGAGGGGGACGGCAGGCCGAGGCCGATCGCCTGCCCGACCGTGCCGCCCAGGAGGGCCGGGCGGGCGAAGGCGTAGCCGACGGCGCGGCGCAGGTCGTCGTGGGGCAGCTCGCGCAGCGGCACCCCGTCGAGCAGGACCTCGCCCGCGTCCGGGTCGGCCAGCCGCCCGGCGAGCGCGGCCAGCAGCGACTTGCCCGCGCCGGACCGGCCGACCACGGCCAGGGTGGTGCCGCCCGGCACGACGAGGTCCACCCCGTCGAGCACGGCGCGCCCGCCCCGCAGGGCCGTCACTCCCCGCAGTTCCAGCCGCCCGGGGCCGTCCGGCAGCCGGCGCGCGCCGAACGCGGGGGCGGGCTCGGCCGCGACCTCGCCGAGGCGCCGGGCCGCCGCCCGGGCCCGGGCCAGGCCCGCGAGCCTGCCGACCAGGACGCCGACGCCCGTCGCGAGCACCGCGTACCGCGAGGCGGCGAGCACGTCCCCCACCGACAGCCGGTCCCGGGTGAGCAGCACACCGGCCACCGCGACGACCCCGAGGTGCAGCAGCGGTGCCACCGCGACCGCCTGCGCGGCGGTCCGCCCCTGCACCCGCCACATGCGGTGCCCGGCCCGGGACAGCTCGGCCAGCGGCCGCAGGACGCGGGCGGTCTCCCGGTCCTCGGTACCCGCCGCGCGGACGGTGCGGACCCCTTCGACGGCCTCGGCCAGCGCGGCCGCGATCCGGCCCTGCGCCCGCTGGTAGCGCGTCGCGCTCTCCGTGGTGCCACGGGCGACGGCACGCAGGAGGAGGGTCAGGACGGGGGCTCCGGCGAGGAAGACGGCCGCGAGCCACCAGTCGATCAGGCCCAGCGCCACCACACCGCCGACCGGACCGGCGAGGGCGGCGAGCAACGCCGCCCGGGCCGCCGGGGTGGTTCCGGCCTCGGCGGCGTTGCCCACCAGGCGCGCGACGAGGTCACCGGAGCCGAAGCGGTCGGCGGCGCGCGGGCCGACGCCCAGGACGTGCCCGGTCAGGCGGCGGCGCAGCCACGCGGTGCTGCGGGCGTCGACGGTGCCGGTGAGCACGGTCTGGGCCGCGTCCAGCAGGGCGAGCAGCAGGACGAGTCCGGCGCAGTACAGCACCCAGCGGGTCGCCGGGGCCTGCGCCAGCAGCAGGTCCAGGGCCCGGCCCAGCGCGGCCGGCAGCAGCAGCCCGGCCCCGGTCGCGGCCATGCTCACCAGGCACAGGGCCGCGCAGCGGAGCCCGCTGTACCGGGTGGCCGTGCGCAGCAGCGTGCGGGCGTGCGCGGCCGCCGGGTCGTCGTCGGCACGCGTGGTCATACGGGCCTTTCGTGGGACGGACGGACCCCGGGCGGTCCCTCCCCGCAGGGAGAGGACCGCCCGGGGCCACGCAGACCTCAGGTCAGAGACAGAGCAGGACGCTCGCGGCGCTGATGCAGGAGAGCAGGCTCACCGTGCTGGCGCCACCGCCGTCCGTCCGCTCCTCGGACTCGATGGTCTGCAGGTCGAGAAGTGCCATGGTGTGTCCTTCCGTTGGGTGTCCGTCCGTGGTCATCCGTGGGGACGGGGTGGTGTCACGACTCCGCCGGATCGCGGAACCGCGTCATGTGGGCCGCCGCTGTGGCGGCGGGAGGAACGGCAGGTGGGCGCCGGTGGCCGGGTCGAGGGCCGCGCCGAGCGCCAGCAGGCACCCTGCCGTTCCGGTGGCGAGGTCCATGGACAGCCGCATCATCTGGTGGCCGGGGAAGGCCAGTTGGCCCTGGTACGCCATCGCGAACCAGCCGAGCCCGGCGATCTGCCCGGCCAGCCGGTCGGCGGTCGCGCCCGGCGTGGTCGTGCGGCTGAGGTGCAGGATCATTCCGGCGCGGCCCTGGAAGAGCCCGGGCTGCGCGTAGAAGCGCGAGGTGGCCGCGGTGAGGACGCCGGAGCGGGCGGTCTCGAACTCCCCGGCGAGCGCGGGGGAGTGGGCCACGAGGTCGTCGAGGACCATGCCGAGGCCCGCACTGCCGTCACCGAGGTAGGGCAGGGTGCGCCAGCCCTCGTCGACCTCCAGCGCCCCGTTCTCGCGGGTCACGCAGGACCCCAGGTCCTGGCGCAGTGCCACGGCCGCCGCCTCCAGCCACGCGTCCTGGCCGGTCCACTCGTACTGCCGCAGCAGGAACAGGGCCGGTCCCGTCGCACCCCGCAGCAGTCCGGCGCGCCGCCGGGACGCGGCCGGGGGCGGCTCGGCGAGCCGGTGGACGAGGATCCGCGCGGCGTCGTCGGCCCGCTCGCGCAGTTCCGTCTCGCCGGTGGTGCGGGCCAGGTGCCCCAGGACCAGGCCCAGCCCGGCCAGCCCGCCCTGCAGGTCGGAGGAGAGGTTCTGCCACCGCTCCGCGAGGATCCCCTCGACCAGGTCCAGCGCCCGCTGCCGGTGCCCGAGCCGGTCCAGGACCAGCGCGACGCCCGCGAGCCCGTCGTACAGGCCGAGCGGCGTGCCGACCGGGGCCGGTGCCGTGCGGTCCAGCAGCCAGCGCTCGCCCTCCTCGTACCGCTCGGCGCCGGCCGCGTCCAGCGCGTACAGCACGCCCGCCGCGCCGTGGGCGATCCCCAGCCCGCCGCCGTCCGAGAACTGGGCGACGTCGCCCGGGAAGAGCCGGTCGTCGCGCTCCGGCGTGGCCGAGGCGAGGATCGCCTTGACCATCGAGTCGCGGCTGTACGGCCAGTCGCCCGGGTCCACCGGCGAGGAGGGAGCGGCCGGCGTACGGCCGGACACCTCCCGGGTGATCTCCGCGACCGCCTCGTCGAGGAACTCCCGCGGGACGTCCGGGAACTGCTCCGCGATCACCTCGGCCAGATGGGCCGCCTTGCCGCGGTCGACCACGAACAGGGTGGTCACGGGCAGGAACAGGGCCAGCCGCAGACAGGCCAGGGCGTAGCGGTCCACGTCTGTGCCCCGGCGGTCCGGCGGCGCGAAGAAGCCGGGGTGGGCGACGACCTGGCGGCCGTTCTCCCCGGCCGGGGCCGCGGCCTCGAAGTCGAGGAGGAAGACCGACTCCCCGTCCGGGGCGACCATGATGTTGAAGACGTGCAGGTCGTTGAAGACGATGCCCCGTTCGTGCACCGCCGCCACCGCCTCCTCCACCCGCCGGTGGATGCGCAGCGCCCACGCCGTGTACGCGGCGACGGCCTCCGGGTCGGGGTCCTGCGCGAGCAGCGGGTGCCGCTCGGCGAAGAACGAGTTGAGCGGACGGCCCTGGAGGAAGTCCATCACCAGGAAGCGGTGGCCGCCCAGCTCGAACCAGTCGCGCACCTCCGGGACCACGCCCGTGCCCGCGACCTGCTCCAGCGCCCGCTTCTCCCGCTCCAGCCGGGCGATCGCGTCGGCGCCGTCCGAGGCGAGGCCCGCGTGCGGCCGGCCCTCCTTCAGGACGACCTTGCGCCCGTCACGGGTGTCGGTGCCGGCGTACACCCCGCCGCCGTTGGAGAAGTGCAGCGCCTTCTCGATGCGGTAGGGCAGGTCCCCGACCGTGGTGGTGTTGCGCGCGTCGAGATGCGCCTGGAGGAACGCCGGCAGCGTCACCCACTCGGGCACCTGGAAGGAGGGCGAGCGCCGGTCCGGCACCAGCCGCCCGGCGCCGTCCCGCACCGCGGGCACCAGCGAGCCCCGGTCGTCCACGACGAAGGACCGCGCGAAGGCGCCGTAGCGGACGTACAGCGGTCCCTCGCCCCAGCGCAGGTCGGTGAGGATGTACGGCCCCTCGAAGCCCTCCAGCAGCGCGCCCAGCTCGCGCAGCACCCGGTGCAGCTGCTCCTCGTCGGCCGGGTAGACGGTGACGAACTTGCCGCTGCCGTCGCGGGGCGCGTACTTGGTGTTGCGCAGGTGCAGCAGGTGCGGGCCCGGCACGAACTTGAAGGGGATCCGCCGCTCGACGCAGTAGTCCCACACGATTCCGGCGATCTCCTCCGCGTTCGCGCGGGTCGCCGAGGCGTGGATCTTCCAGCCCTGCGCCGGGCCGGGCACCGGCTTCCCGTCCGGGCCGAGCGGCGTCATCGTCAGCCAGTCGCCGATCCGCGCCGCCTCCCAGCCCTCCGGCACCGGCCGGCGGGCCGTCTCGTAGAGGTGCGGGGCCGTCCCCTGCCCGTCCCGCGCGAGCCGGTCCGGCGTCTCGTAGAAATGCCGGTCGGCGAGCGCGTACACCTCGTACCGCTTGTCCATGCGTCCCCCTCCGTGACGGGCACCGAGCTTTCCAGCCACGCGCCGGGGCCCGACAGTCACGGCTGTCACGAGGTCACCGTGCGGAACGCATGCGTTAAGAGATGTTCGACGGCTTTCGAGCGCCCTTGTGCGCGCCGGTCCACGGAACGCTCACAGGGGCTGCGCAGGTGCCCCATAAGCGCTGTAATGGCCAACGTGGTCAGTCAGGGCGCCCAGGAGCGCGGAACGCGAACGCTGCGTGCCGAAAGTGCCCTCAAGGCGATCGCGGTCGATCAGGAGTCGCCCGAACGAGTGCGCCGCGTCCTCGAACAGGCGCTCGTCTTCGCCGGGGCGTCCTTCGTCGCCGTGTACACGCCCAGCGAGGACGGCGAGCTGCTGTGCCTGATGGAGTCGGCCGGGGTCCCGAGGACGCTGTACGGGCTGCGCGACAGCTATCCCCGCGCCGGGCGCTCCCCGGCCGCCGAGGCCCACCGCGACGGACGGCCGGTCTCCCTGGGCCCGGCGGAACTCGCCGAGCACGCCCAGGCGCGGCGCGTCCCGTCCCGGGACTTCTTCCTGACGGCCCTGCCCGTGCACGGGGACGGCGGCGGCTGCCTGCTCGCCGTGAGCGAGCGCCCCGCGGGGTTCGACACCGACGACCGCACGTGCCTGGAGCTGATCTCCGAGGCGGTCGCCTTCCCCGCCCCGGCCGCCCTCGTCGAGGGCGGTGACCTGCCGCCGGGCGCCTTCAGCCTCGCCATGGACACCGGCCGCGTCCGCGTCGGGGACGACCTGCTCGACCTGTTCGGGCTCGACCCCGTGGAGTTCGACGGCCGCGTCGAGACCCTGCTGAGCCTGACCGTGCCGGAGGACCTGCCCTCGCTGATGTCCGTGGTGGAGGCCGACCACATGTCCATCGGCGACCGCGAGCTGGAGTTCCGGGTGCTCCAGCCCACCGGGCCGCCCAAGTGGCTCCGGCTGCGCGGGCGCCTCTTGCCCGGCGGCGAAGGCCACCCGGCACGGCTCGTGGGCACCGTCGCCGACGCCTCCACCCTGCGCTCCGACGTCACCGACGTGGCCCGCGTGCAGCGCCTGGCCGCCGCGCTGGCCACCGCCGTCACCGTCCGCGACGTCGGCAAGGCCGTGGTCGCCGCCCTGCGCCGGCCGCTCAGGGCCGACCGGATCGCGCTCGCCGAGCTGGAGAGCGAACGGCTCGTCGTCACCGTCCTCGACCCGCCCGAACCCGAGGCCTGGCCCCAGCTGTGGCGCACGGAGTGGCGGGGTGAGTGGCCCGACGCGCCCGTGCGCGCCATGCCCACCCTCGCCGCCGCGCTGCGCGAGGGCCGCGCCCGGATCTGGCCCGCCGGCAGCCCCCTGGAACGCGCCCTGGCCGAGGTCGGCCCCGGCGGCCTCGCCGTGCTGCCGCTGCCCGCCGGGAACCGCATGGCCGGCGCGTGCCTGATCGGCTGGGACACCCCGCACGACTTCGGCGCCGACGAACGCGCCCTGCTCACCGCCTGCGCCGGCCTCGCCGGACAGGCCCTGGTGCGGGCCCGCGCCTTCGACGCCGAGCACGAGCTCGTCGGCATGCTCCAGCGCCAGCTGCTGCCCCGCCGCCTGCCCCGGCTGCCGGGCGCGGTGGCCGTCGCCCGCTACCTGCCCAGCACGGCGGGGCTGGAGCTCGGCGGCGACTGGTACGACGTCATCCCGCTGCCCGACCACCACGTCGCCCTCGTCATCGGCGACGTCCAGGGCCACAGCGCCGGGGCCGCCACCCTCATGGGGCAGATGCGCACCGCCCTGCGCGCCTACGCCGTCGAGGGGCATCCGCCGGACGTGGTGGTCGCGCACGCCAACCGGCTGCTCACCGACATGGAGAGCGACCTCTTCGCCACCTGCTGCTACGTCGACGTCGACCTGGAGGAGGGCGCCGCCTGGTGCGTGCGCGCCGGGCACCCGCCGCCGGTGCTGCGCTACCCCGACGGCGGGACCGAGATCGCGGAGGCCGAGGGCGGCCCGCCCCTCGGGGTGATCACGCAGGCCGACTTCCCCATGAGCCCGCTGCGGCTGCCGCCCGGCACCCTGATCGCCCTGGTCACGGACGGGCTCGTCGAGTCACCCGACGCCGACATCGACGAGGGCATGGACCGCCTCGCCGCCCGGCTGGGCGCCGCCGCCCCCGGCGACCTGGGGCGGGTCGCCGACGCCCTCCTCGGCAACGCCCGGCGCAGCGACGACGTCGCCCTGCTCCTGATGCGCTACGACGGCCTGACCCTGCGACCGCTGCGGGAGAGCTGGACGGTGTGGCGGGTGCCGCAGGCGGTCGGGCACGCCCGCCGCTTCGCCCGGCGCACCCTGCGCGCCTGGGGCGTCACCGAGCACTTCGACGCGGCCCTCCTCGTCGTCTCCGAACTCGTCACCAACGCCCTCGTCCACACCGACGGCCGGGTCCGCATGGACCTCACCCTCGTCAACGACCGTCTGCGCATCGCGGTCGCCGACGCCTCGCCGCGCTCCCCGGTCCGGCCGGCCAGCATCGGCTGGGAGGCCACGGGCGGCCGGGGCATCCTCCTCGTCGAGGCCCTCTCGGCGACCTGGGGCACCCTGCCGGTCAGCGGCGGCAAGCAGGTGTGGGCGGAGCTGGTGCTGGGCCGCTGAGCGGCTCATCCGGGGGTGACCACGCGGCCTCCTCGGGTACTCGGCGCCGCGTAGGACGGAGAAACCGCCAGCGAGCCGAAGGAAGAGGAACGTCATGGCTCAGCATGTCCGCGACATCATGACCGGAGACCCGGTCACCGTCGAGCCGCAGACCTCCGTCGCCGAGGTGGCGCGCATCATGCGCGACGAGGACCTCGGAGTCGTCCTGGTGACGGACGGCGACGATCTGCGCGGTGTGGTCACCGACCGTGACCTCGTGGTCCGGTCGATCAGCAAGGGCGGCGACCCGGAGCGGACCACCGTGGCCGGCGCGTGCAGCGACGAGCTGGTCACCGTCGGCCCCGACGAGGACCTGATCCACGCGGTGCAGCTGATGCGCGAGCACTCCGTGCGCCGGATCCCGGTCGTCGACCACGGACGCCCCGTGGGCATCGTCTCCCTGGGCGACCTGGCCATGGAACGCGACCCGGAGTCGGCGCTGGGCGACATCAGCGCCGCACGCCCCAACGCCTGACGAACGGCAGCCACCGGACGGTCCCGCGCACCCTTCCCGTGCGCGGGACCGTCGTACGTCGCCCGAACGGCGGTGCCGGGCGGGGGAGTTCGGCGTCGCGGCCCAGACGTCCCGGCCCGGGTTTGTTCGGTTTGCCTCTGGGGACCCGAACGGCAGCGGATGCAGAAGGAAGATGATGAGTCGTGACGTCCATGGAGACCACTGAGAAGCCCGTCGCCCGTCGGCCCGAGACCGGCTGGTCGAAGGCACGCCGCCTGCGCGGAAAGGCCGCGCTGCGCACCTGCCTCCCCGCCGTGGAGGACCGGGCCGCCCCCACAGCCGCGCGCTCCGGACCGGAGTGGAACATCGTCCGGGGCGAAGACTGACCGCTCTCCAGAAGGCCGCGCGGTGACATCCCGCGGAACGACGCGCGTCGACAAGCAGAAGAAGTGATGTTCACATCCGCCGGATGGCGACTAAGGTGAGCTGAATGAAGGCTCTCGTGCTGTCCGGCGGTGCAGGAACACGGCTGAGGCCGATCACCCACACGTCGGCCAAGCAACTGGTGCCAGTGGCCAACAAGGCCGTGCTCTTCTACGGGTTGGAGTCGATCGCCGAGGCCGGCATCACCGACGTGGGGATGATCGTCGGGGACACGGCCGCGGAGATCGAGGAAGCGGTGGGTGACGGGTCGAAGTTCGGCCTCAAGGTCACCTACATCCCCCAGGAGCGGCCCTTGGGGCTGGCCCACGCGGTACTGATCGCCCGTGACTACCTCGCCGACGACGACTTCGTGATGTACCTCGGCGACAACTTCATCGTCGGCGGCATCACCGGCCTCGTCGACGAGTTCCGCAGACACCGGCCCGACGCCCAGATCCTGCTCACGCGCGTGGCCGACCCGCGCGCCTTCGGAGTCGCCGAACTCGACCCGACCGGCCAGGTGATCGGCCTGGAGGAGAAACCCGACCAGCCGAAGAGCGACCTCGCGCTGGTCGGCGTCTACATGTTCACGCCCCTGATCCACGAGGCGGTCCGCGCCATCGAGCCGTCCTGGCGCGGCGAACTCGAGATCACCCACGCCATCCAGCACCTGATCGACTCCCGCGCCGACGTGCGCTCCACGGTCATCAAGGGCTACTGGAAGGACACCGGCAACGTCGGCGACATGCTCGAGGTGAACCGCACGGTCCTCGAAGGCATGGAGCGCCGCATCGACGGCGACGTGGACGACGCCTCGCAGACCATCGGGCGGGTGGTCGTGGAAGAGGGCGCGCGGATCGTCAACTCCCGTATCGTCGGGCCCGCCGTCATAGGCTCGGGCACCCTCGTCAGCAACTCCTACGTCGGTCCCTTCACCTCCGTCGCGGAGAACTGCCGGATCACGGACAGCGAACTCGAGTTCTCCATCGTGCTGCGGGACTCCTCGATCCAGGGCGTCGGCCGGATCGAGTCCTCGCTGATCGGCCGGCACGTCGAGGTGACGCCGGCCCCCAGCGTCCCCAGCGCCCACCGCCTCGTCCTCGGAGATCACAGCAAGGTGCAGATCACTTCATGAACCTCCTCGTCACCGGCGCCGCCGGGTTCATCGGCTCCCGCTACGTCCGCGCACTCCTCGCCCAGGACGCACCCGACGCGCCACGCATCACCGTGCTGGACAAGCTCACCTACGCCGGCACCCTCGACAACCTCGAACTGACCCACCCCCGGCTGGAGTTCGTGCAGGGCGACATCTGCGACGCCGAGCTGGTCGACAAGCTCATGGCCGACGCGGACCAGGTCGTGCACTTCGCCGCCGAGTCCCACGTGGACCGCTCGATCACCGGCGCCGCCGACTTCGTCCGCACCAACGTGCTGGGCACCCAGACCCTGCTGGACGCGGCCCTGCGCCACGGCGTGGGCCCCTTCGTGCACGTCTCCACCGACGAGGTCTACGGCTCCATCGAGTCCGGCTCGTGGCCGGAGGACCACCCCCTCCAGCCGAACTCCCCGTACTCCGCCTCCAAGGCCTCCTCCGACCTGCTCGCCCTCGCCTACCACCGCACCCACGGCCTGGACGTGCGCGTCACGCGCTGCTCCAACAACTACGGCCCGCACCAGTTCCCCGAGAAGGTCATCCCGCTCTTCGTCACCAACCTCCTCGACGGGCACAAGGTGCCGCTGTACGGCGAGGGCCGCAACGTCCGCGACTGGCTGCACGTCGACGACCACTGCCAGGGCGTCGACCTCGTCCGCACCAAGGGCCGGCCCGGCGAGGTCTACAACATCGGCGGCGGGACCGAGCTGACCAACAAGGAACTCACCGGCCTGCTCCTTCAGGCCTGCGGAGCCGACTGGGACCGGGTCGAGTACGTCGAGGACCGCAAGGGCCACGACCTGCGCTACTCCGTCGACTGGTCCAAGGCCCGCGACGAACTCGGCTACCGCCCCCGCCACGACTTCACCACCGGCCTGGCCGAGACCGTCGCCTGGTACCGCGACAACCGCGCCTGGTGGGAGCCCCTGAAGCGGCGCGTCGCCCAGGAGCGCGTATGAGGTGGCTGATCACCGGAGCGGGCGGGATGCTGGGCCGGGACGTCGTCGACGAACTCACCCGGCGCGGCGAGACCGTCGCGGGCCTCGACCGCGCCGCCCTCGACATCACCCGTCCCGAGGCCGTCGACGCGGCCGTGCGGGAGCACCGCCCCGACCTCGTCGTCAACTGCGCCGCCTACACGGCCGTCGACGACGCGGAGATCGACGAGGCCCGCGCACTGGAGATCAACGGCGACGGCCCGCGCCTGCTCGCCCGGGCCTGCGCCGCACACGGCGCCCGCCTGGTCCACGTCTCCACGGACTACGTCTTCGACGGCGAGGCCCGCACCTCCCCCTACCCGGAGGACCATCCGACGGGCCCGCGCACCGCCTACGGCCGCACCAAGCTGGCCGGGGAGCGGGCCGTGCTCGAAGAGCTGCCCGGGGCGAGCGCGGTCGTGCGCACGGCTTGGCTCTACGGGGTCCACGGCGCTAACTTCGTGCGGACCATGATCGGTCTCGAAGCCCGCCGCGACACCGTCGACGTCGTCGACGACCAACGCGGGCAGCCCACCTGGAGCGCGGACGTCGCCGAGCGGATCGCCGACCTCGGCCCCCGGCTCGGTCCCGACGCGCACGGCGTCTTCCACGCCACCAGCTCCGGTGAGGCCACCTGGTACGAGCTGGCCCGAGAGGTGTTCTCCCTGCTCGGCGCCGACCCGGACCGGGTGCGCCCCACCAGCAGCGCGGCCTTCCCCCGGCCCGCGCCCCGCCCGGCGTACAGCGCCCTCGCACACCGCCGGTGGCAGGAGATCGGCCTGCCGCTGCCGCGCGACTGGCGCTCCGCCCTGCACGAAGCACTGCCCCGCATCCGCAAGGAAGGTCCTCTTCGTGAAACGCCATGAGTTCCTCCGGGAACTGCACAAGGTCAGCGCCAATCGCAACTACCTGGAGATCGGCGTCAACGACGGCCGCAGCCTGCGTCTGTCCCGCGTCCCCAGCATCGCGATCGACCCCGCCTTCAAGGTGGTCTCGGAGCTGAAGTGCGACGTCCACCTGGTGAAGGCCACCAGTGACGACTTCTTCGCCCGCGACAACCCCCTGCAGCACCTGAAGGGCGGCCGTCACCCGCTGCGCAACCTGCGCCGCGGCCGCAGCCCCTTCGGCTACTGGCGCCGCACCACGCTCGACCTCTCCTTCATCGACGGTATGCACCTGTTCGAGTTCGCCCTGCGCGACTTCATGAACGTCGAGAAGCACTCCGACTGGTCGAGCGTGATCGTCTTCGACGACATGCTGCCGCGCAGCGTCGACGAGGCGGCCCGGGACCGGCACACCAACGCGTGGACGGGCGACGTCTACAAGATCATCGAGGTTCTGGCGCGCTACCGCCCGGACCTCGTCACGGTGCAGGTGGACACCGCCCCCACCGGCCAGCTGGTCGTCTTCGGCGCCGACCCGAACAACCGGGTCCTGCACGACAAGTACGACGAGATCATGGCCGAGTACAAGGTGCCCGACCCGCAGAAGGTCCCCGAGGCGATCCTGGAACGGGCCGGCGCCGTGCGCCCCGAGGCGCTGCTGGAGGCGGGCTTCTGGCGTCCCCTCGTCCAGGCCCGCAACCGGGGCTTGCCCCGCTCCGTGGGCTGGGAGCCCCTGCGCAAGGCCCTGCAGCAGGTCGGCGTCAGCCGCTGACCCGAGCCCGGCACGCCGAAGGCCCGGACGCCGTGCGCGTCCGGGCCTTCGGCGTCCTCGGTGACCTGCCTCTTCGGCTGCCGGCGGGGCTTCAGGCGCCCGTGCCGCGCCGCAGCTCCTCGTCGTACGCCAGGCACGCCTCGTACGACGGCAGCAGGCCCTGCCGTTCCGCCTCCGCCAGGGTCGGGGCCTGCTCGTCCTTGGGGGAGAGGATCGGGGTGATCCCCTCGGGCCACTCGATGCCCAGGGCCGGGTCGAGCGGGTGGATGCCGTGCTCGCGGTCCGGGGCGTAGCCCTCCGAGCAGAGGTACACCACCGTCGCGTCGTCGGTCAGGGCCATGAAGGCGTGGCCCAGGCCCTCCGAGAGGAACACCGCGTGCCGGGTGTCGTCGTCGAGCCGGGCCGCCTCCCAGGTGCCGTACGTGGGGGAGCCCACGCGGATGTCGATCACCACGTCCAGGACGGCACCGCGCACACAGGTGACGTACTTGGCCTGGCTGGGCGGCACGTCGGCGAAGTGCACACCGCGCAGCACACCCCGCCGGGAGACCGAGCAGTTGGCCTGCGCCAGGGACAGGTCACGGCCCGTGGCCTCGCGGAACTCCCGGCCCCGGAACCACTCGTGGAAGCTGCCCCGGTCGTCCGGGAAGACCTTGGGTTCCAGAACCCAGGCGCCCTTTATCCCCAGTGGTCGCATGCTGTCACTGCCCTCCGGTCCTGATACGGGAAACCACCTTCCGGCGCGCGGCCCCGAGCACCCGCCGTGCACGCCGCGCCAGGCGCAGCGCGGCACCCGGCCCGGGCACCGGCGTCACGAGGACGCTCCCGTCCCCGGCGCGCAGGGCGAACGGCAGTCCGGTGAAGCGGGCCCCGGCGGCGCCCGGCGTCGGGCACAGGGCCACCCGCCAGCCGCCGCTCGACAGGTCCTCGGCGGGCAGCGCGGCCGTCAGGACCGAGCCCGCCCCCTCGGCACCCGGGGAGAGCGTGCCCGGCGTCTCGACGATGCGGTTCGAGGAGACGAACCTCAGCCGGACGTCGGTGTCACCGGGAACGTGCAGGGGCAGCCGCACCCGGAACACGCCCTCGGAGACCGTGACGTCCCCCAACTGCACGCCGCCCAGCCCGAGCCGCTTGCTCCGCGTACCCAGTTGCAGGGAGAGGTTGCCGTGCGGGTCCGTCCAGTACGGCAGGACCGCGCGCTCGCCGACGACACCCGCCCCGGGGGCGGGCCGGTCCGGCTGGGCCGCCGGGCCCAGGCGGCACTCCTTGGTCCACCCGCCGAGCTTGACCCGCACGACCGCGTCCCAGACGCCGTCGCCCGGCAGGTCGGCCGGGTCGACGGTGGCGGTCGCCCGCAGCACCAGCCGGACCTCCTCGCCGCCGTCGACGGGCACGGTCTCCCGGCTGAACTCCACCGGCTGGAAGTACTGCGCGGCGCTGGAGCGTTCCCGCAGCAGCAGATCGGCCGTGGCCTGCCCGAAGCGGGCGGCGGTCTCGGAGGACACCCACGCCACCGCCTCCGGCACGTCCTTCGGCACGTCGGTCAGCGGCGTCGCCCCGGCGTCGGCGGGGAAGGTCATCGGCTCGCCGCCGGAGAGGTACTCGGCCGTGAAGGCGACCCGCAGGGAGCCCTCCCGCCATTCCACCTCCCCGGGGGTCGCCCGGGGCGCGACACCCGCCTCCCACTGGGCGAAGGACACCACGTCGTCGTACCGGTCGGCCGCCGTCAGCGCGGCGACGACCTGCTGCGTCGGCTGCAGACCGGCCGCCACACCGGGGCCGAAGCGCTCGACGACGACCTCGTGGATCTCCGCGAACAGCTCCCGGCGGTAGTCGTCCGGCAGGTTCAGGAAACGCCGTGCCCGCAGCCGCTCGACCATCTCCACCCGCAGCCAGCGCCGGAAGAGCTTGTCGCGCACCGGTCCGGGCTCGGTGTAGCGCTCGACGACGTCGAGGGCCTCGCGGAGGTTCTTGAAGTAGCCGACGGGATCGAAGCGCTCGAAGCCGGCGTTGGAGCCGTCGTCCCGCCGCAGGTGGTAGTAGCAGACGTAGTCGCTGAGCACGGAGACGTTCTCCGCGCGCAGATACGCCTCGGCGATGAAGACGTGGTCCTCCAGCCGCCGCCTGCCCTCGGGGAAGCGCAGGCCGATGCGGTCCAGGAAGGCCCGCCGGATCATCTTGTGCGGGGTGAGGCTGTCGATGAGCGGGGCGTTCGCGACGGTGGCCCGCGGGTGGTTGCGGCGGAACAGCTCCACCGGCACCCCGCGGCCCTTCCCGGCCATCTTCCCCACGATCACGTCGGCGCCGTTGGCCACGCCGTAGTCGTACATCCGCTCCAGGGCCTCGTCGCCCAGGTAGTCGTCGTTGTCGACGAACATGACGAACTCGCCGCGGGAGGCCTCGATGCCGACGTTGCGGGGCTTGCCCGACCAGCCGGAGTTCTCCTGGTGGATGACCTTCATCCGGGGATCCTCGGCGGCGAGCCGGTCGAGCCGGGCCGGGGTCTCGTCGGTCGAGCCGTCGTCGACGAAGATCACCTCGAACTCGTCGGGAGGCAGCGACTGCCGCTGCAGCGAGGAGATGCAGTCCTCGATGTAGATCCCCGGGTTGTAGACGGGGATGATGACGCTGACCTTGACCGGCATCGGGTTTCCGGGCCCCTTCGGGTCGCTCGCCGTAGACGTCCTGTTGTACTGCGCGTTGCCCGATGCTAACCCGGTCGGCGATGTCTCCTCACCTTTCGAGACCGGGCCGTGATCATCCCGCGCGGGGCAACTGAGCTGCGCTGTCTGTCTGTTCGCGGTCAAGCAGGGTGCGGTGCGGAGCGGCGATCGGCCTCTAGGCTGAGGTCGTGCGCCTGCTCCTCATGTCCGACACCCACCTGCCCAAGCGGGCCAGGGAACTGCCCGCCCCTGTGCTGGCCGAACTGCCGCGCGCCGACGTCGTCTTCCACGCCGGGGACTGGGTCGACACGGCCACCCTCGACCTGCTGGAGGCCCGCTCCCGCAGGCTCGTCGCCGTGTACGGCAACAACGACGGGCCGGACCTGCGCGCCCGGCTGCCCGAGGTGGCGTACGCGGAACTGGGCGGGCTGCGCTTCGGCGTGATCCACGAGACGGGCCCCGCCCAGGGCCGCGAGCGGCGCTGCGCCGCCCGCTTCCCCGACCTCGACGTGCTGGTCTTCGGCCACAGCCACATCCCCTGGGACACCACCGCGCCCACCGGCCTGCGGCTGCTCAACCCGGGTTCGCCGACCGACCGCCGCCGGCAGCCGCACTGCACGTACCTGACCGCCACCGTCGCCGACGGCCGGCTCAGCGACGTGGAACTGCACCGGCTGCCGCCCCGCCCACCGCGCTGATCGCCGGGGAGACGGCCGTGACATGATCGGCCCATGGGTCGGGACGAGCAGTACCTCCTGGACAACCGGCAGGCCGAGGCCGGAACCCGTTTCGACGCGCTGGCCGCCCTCTTCGACGCCTCCACGTTCCGGCGCGTCGAGGCGGTCGGCATCGCCGAGGGATGGCGGTGCTGGGAGGTCGGCGCCGGCGGGCCGAGCGTGGCCGCCTGGCTCCGCGAGCGCGTCGGGCCGTCCGGGCGGGTGCTCGCCACCGACATCGACGTGTCCTGGACCGGCACGGCCGCCACCGAGGGGGTCGAGGTACTCCGCCACGACGTCGGCCGCGACGCCCCTCCGGCCGGCCCCTTCGACCTGGTGCACGCCCGTCTCGTCCTGGTCCACGTCGCCGAACGCGACGCCGCGCTGCGCGCCATGGTCCAGGCGCTGCGCCCCGGCGGATGGCTGCTGCTGGAGGACGCCGACCCCGCGCTGCAACCGCTGATCTGCCCCGACGAGCACGGCCCCGAGCAGGAACTGGCCAACCGGCTCCGCGCAGGCTTCCGCGAACTGCTGCGGCGGCGCGGCGCCGACCTCGCCTACGGACGCCGACTGCCGCGGCTGCTGCGCGAGGCCGGCCTCGTCGGCGTCGAGGCCGACGCCCACTTCCCGATCACCTCGCCCGCCTGCGACGTCCTGGAGGCCGCCACGGTCCGGCAGGTGCGGGACAAGCTCGTCGCCGCGGGCCTGGCCACCGACGAGGAGATCGAGCGGCACCTCGCCGCCGTCGAGGCGGGACGCCTGGACCTCGCCACCTCGCCGATGATCTCCGCGTGGGGCCGCAAGCCCTTCGACGACGCCTGATTCAGCGGGGCCGGGGCGGATGCACCGCTCCCTGCGTCGCGGTCAGCGGGGCGCCGGTGCCGCCCCAGCGCAGCGCCACGATCTCGGCCGCGACCGACACCGCCACCTCCTCGGGCGTCCGGGCCCCGAGGTCGAGCCCGACCGGTGAACGCAGCCGGGACAGCTCGTGCCGCCCGAGACCCGCCTCGGCCAGCCGCCTCGCCCGGTCGTCGTGGGTACGGCGGCTGCCCATCGCCCCGATGTAGGCGGCCGGGCGGCGCAGCGCCTCGGTCAGCAGCGGCACGTCGAACTTGGGGTCGTGCGTGAGCACGCAGATCACCGTGCGCTCGTCGGTGTCCGTGTCGCGCAGATAGCGGTGCGGCCACTCGGCGACCACCTCGACGCCCTCGGGGAAGCGGCGGGGCGTCGCGAAGACCGGGCGGGCGTCGCACACGGTGACCCGGTAGCCGAGGAAGTCCCCGATGCGGGCCACGGCCGCCGCGTAGTCGATCGCGCCGAACACCAGCATCCGCGGCGGCGGCGCGAACGACTGCAGGAAGACGCCGACGGAGTCCTCACGGCGCTGCCCCTCGGGCCCGTAGTGCCGCAGGCCGGTGGCGCCCAGGGCGAGCTCGCCGCGCGCGTCGGCGGTGACGGCGGCGTCCAGGCCGCTCGCGCCGAGCGTGCCCGAGACCCGGTCCGGCCAGACGGCCAGCGTCGCCCCGCGCCGCGCCGGACCGCCGGTCACCGTGGCCACCGTCACCGGCTCGCCCGCCGCGACCGAGTCGGCGACCGCGCCGAACGCCGGATCCAGCCCGGGCGTCACGGGACGCACGAGCACCGTGATCTCGCCACCGCAGGTCAGGCCGACGGCGAAGGCGTCCTCGTCGCTGTAGCCGAAGGTCTCCAGCCGGGCCTCGCCGCTCGCCACGACGTCCTGCGCCAGCTCGAACACCGCGCCCTCGACACAGCCCCCGGACACACTGCCCACGACCTCGTCGTCCGGGCCCACCGCCATCGCCGCGCCGGGGTCGCGCGGCGCGCTGCGGCTGACCTCCACGACCGTGGCGAGGCCGAACGGGAGCCCGGCCGCGTACCAGCGCCCGAGCACCGGGAGAACGTCACGCACGAGCCGCTCCTCTCCTTGCACGCACCCGCCCGGGTACCCCGGCGGCGGTTAATTCCGTTGTGACCCCCCGAACCCGTCTGCTGCACTGCACGGGACAGCGACGTCCCCGAGTCCCGAGGAGTTCCGGATGCGCACTGCGTTCATGTCCCCCCAGGCAGGAACAGCCCCCTCTCCGAAGGACATGACGCTTCGTGCACCTGCTCAACCTTGGAATCCTCGCCCATGTCGACGCCGGTAAGACCAGCCTGACCGAGCGGCTGCTCCATTCGGCCGGGGTGATCGACGAGATCGGCAGCGTCGACGACGGCAGCACCCGCACCGACACCCTCGCACTGGAGCGGCAGCGCGGCATCACCATCAAGTCCGCCGTCGTCTCGTTCCCGCTCGACGGTGTGACGGTCAACCTCATCGACACCCCCGGTCACCCGGACTTCATCGCCGAGGTGGAGCGCGTGCTCGGCGTGCTGGACGGCGTCGTCCTCGTCGTCTCCGCCGTCGAAGGGGTGCAGGCCCAGACGCGGGTGCTGATGCGGACGCTGCGCCGGCTGGGCATCCCGACCCTGCTCTTCGTCAACAAGATCGACCGGCGCGGAGCGGGCCACGAGGAGGTACTGCGGGGCATCTCGGCCCGGCTGACCCCCGCGATCGTGCCCATGGGGTCCGTCACCGGCCTCGGCACGCGCGCGGCCCGCTTCGTCCCCGGGCCCGGACCGGCCGCCGCGCTGGACCTCCTCGCCGACCACGACGACACCCTGCTGTCCGCCTACGTCGAGGACACCGTCACGGACACCCTCCTGCACCGGGCTCTCGCCGCGCAGACCCGTCAGGCCCTGGTCCACCCGGTCTACTTCGGCTCCGCCGCGACGGGCGCCGGCGTCGACGCGCTCCTGGCCGGCGTCGAGGCACTGCTGCCGCCGGCCGAGGGGGACGCGGACGGGCCGGTCTCGGCCACCGTGTTCAAGGTCGAGCGGGGCCCGGCGGGGGAGAGGGTCGCCTACGCCCGGATGTTCTCCGGCACCCTGCGCACCCGCGACCGGATCCCCTGCGCAGATGACGGCACCGAGCGCCGCATCACCGGGATCAGCGTCTTCGCCCACGGCACGGCCGCCCCCGCGGACGCGGTCGTCGCCGGCCAGATCGCCCGCCTCACCGGCCTCGGCGACATCAGGATCGGCGACGCGCTCGGCGCACCCCGCAAGAGGTACGAGCACGTCTTCGCCCCGCCCACCCTGGAGACGGTCGTCGTCCCCGGCCCGGACGCACACCGGGGAGCGCTCCACCTCGCGCTCACCCAGCTCGCCGAACAGGACCCGCTGATCGGCCTGCGCCACGACGAACGCCGGCAGGAGACCTCCGTCTCCCTCTACGGCGAGGTGCAGAAGGAGGTCGTCCAGGCCACCCTCGCCGACGAGTACGGCCTCCACGTCACCTTCCGCGAGACCACGCCCCTGTGCGTCGAACGGCTCGTCGGCACCGGACAGGCCGTGGAGTTCAACCAGAAGGACGGCAACCCGTTCCTCGCGACGGTCGGTCTGCGCGTCGAGCCCGCACCGGCCGGGTCGGGCATCGACTTCCGGCTGGAGGTGGAGCTCGGCTCGATGCCGTACGCCTTCTTCAAGGCCGTCGAGGACACCGTGCGCGAGACCCTCGACCAGGGCCTGCACGGCTGGCGGATCCCCGACTGCGTGGTCACCATGACGCACAGCGGCTACTCGCCCCGCCAGAGCCACGCCCACCAGGGCTTCGACAAGAGCATGTCGAGCACCGGCGCGGACTTCCGCGGCCTGACGCCGCTGGTGCTCGTCGAGGCGCTGCGGCGGGCCGGGACCCGGGTCCACGAGCCGATGCACCGCTTCCGCGTCGAGGCCCCGGCCGACACCCTCGGCTCCCTGCTGCCGGTCCTGGCCGGGCTCGCGGCCGTACCCGAGACGACGCGGAACCAGGGGGACGTCTGCGTCCTCGAAGGCACCGTTCCGGCGGCCCGGGTGCACGCCCTCGAACAGCGGCTGCCCGGGCTCACCCGGGGCGAGGGCGAGCTGGAGAGCGCCTTCGCACACTATGCGCCAGTTACGCACGGCACGGTCCCCGAGCGCCCGCGCACCGACCACAACCCCCTGAACAGGAAGGAGTACTTGTTGAACGTGACACGAAGAGTGGGCGGCTGAGGTGTGCGCGCTGGCCGAGAGGGAACTTACTCCAGAGTCAGGGGTGTTGACGGTGTCCTGATATCGCCGGACTGTAGTGGACATGCCGACTATCCGACTGCGTCTGCTGGTTGTCCTGGCTGTCCTCTTCGGCTCCGTCTCGGTGGCGGGCGTCCCGCCCGCCACCGCCGCGCCCCCTCCCGGCTCCCTCTGGTTCGACGACCCGACCGTCACCGTGCGGAACGGCCGCTTCACCGACGCCCACGGCCGGGAGGTCGTACTGCGCGGCTACAACGTCTCCGGCGAGACCAAGCTCGCCGAGAACAAGGGCCTGCCCTTCGCCTCCGTCGCCGACGCCCGCAAGTCCGCGACCGCGCTGCGCGCCCTCGGCGGCGGCAACACCGTCCGCTTCCTGCTCTCCTGGGCGTACGCCGAGCCCGAGCGCGGCCAGGTGGACACGGCGTATCTCGCCGCCGCCACCGACCAGATGAAGGCCTTCCTCGACGCCGGCATCCGCGTCTACCCCGACTTCCACCAGGACCTCTACTCCCGGTACCTGTTCGACGCCGACAGCTGGTACACGGGCGACGGCGCGCCCAAGTGGGCGGTGGACGCCGGGAACTACCCCGACGAGTCCTGCGGGATCTGCATCTTCTGGGGGCAGAACATCACCCAGAACGAGGCCGTGAAGCGTGCCACGTACGACTTCTGGCACAACGCGCACGGTGTGCAGGACGCCTTCCTTGCCACCGCCGAGAAGACCATGGCATACGTCGAACAGCACCTGAACGCCGACCAGTTCAAGGGCGTCGTCGGCTTCGACCCCTACAACGAGCCGCACGCGGGCGTCTACGACTCCGGGCAGACCAGCCGCGCCTGGGAGAAGGACGTGCTCTGGCCGTTCTACGAGAAGTTCCGCGCCCGCATGGACGCGGCCGGCTGGCGTGACAAGCCCGCCTTCGTGGAGCCGAACCTCTTCTGGAACGCCAACCTCGACTTCCAGAAGCAGGAGGGCGGCCTGCTGGACGCCGGCAAGCTCGGACCCCGCTACGTCTTCAACACCCACTTCTACGACCAGAAGGCCATCTCCGGCGTCTTCATGTGGGGCAAGGCGGCCGACGGCCAGTACGCGGGCGACTTCCGCACGGTCCGCGACCGGGCCGCCGCCGCGCAGACCGCCGCCGTCGTCAGCGAGTTCGGGCACCCGCTGGCCGGCAACGTCTCCGACAAGGCACCCACCGTCCTCAAGGCGATGTACCAGGCCCTCGACTCCCGCGTGAAGGGCGCCGACTGGTGGTCCGACCCGGCGGCCTCGGGACCGGTGCTCTCCGGGTCGCAGTGGCAGTGGGACATCTACAACGGCCGCCATCGCGAGCTGATGAACGGCAACCCCGACAAGGTCCTCACCGAGGGCGACGCCTGGAACGACGAGGACCTGTCCGCCGTACGCCTCGACGACGCGGGCAAGCCCGTGCTGCGCCAGGACGCCCGGCTGCTGGACCGCCTCTACCCGAGCGCCACGGCCGGCACGACCGTCGGCTTCACCTACGAGGACCGCTCCCGGGACGGCTCCACGACACTGACCTGGAACCCCGTGCCGAACTCGCTGCCGAACGTGCAGCGGCTGGTGGGGTCCGGGCAGTACGGGCTGCTGCTGTGGCGCTCGGACGGCGGCCCGGCGCCCACCGAGCTGCATCTGCCGACGAGCTTCCCGACCGCCTCCACCACGGTCGTCTCCGACCTGGGCACGGTCCACGGTCCACCGGCCTACACCTCGACGACCCCGGTCGGGGTGGCCCCGGAGCCCGGTGGCACGGGAAGCCGCCGCCTGCTGCTCACCGCGCCGGACTCGGGGGTCCTGCACTACGCGCTGGTGACCAACGGGGCGACGGCTCCCTCGGCGGACCTGCTCGCCGCGGCCCGCTCCGAACTGGCGGCGTGGGCGGCGAAGGAGGTCAACCGGCGGAAGGGCTAGCCCAGCCGGCCCGCACCTTGCCGAGCCGGACGCGCTGCGGGTGGTCACCGACCGGGACGGACACGACCTTCTTGCCGGTGGCGAAGTCGATGGCCGTGACCTGGTCGGTGCCGCTCTCGGAGACCACGCAGGACTTGCCGTCACCGCTGACCGTGGCCCAGTAGGGCTTGGCGGCGGTGACGAGCGGGCCCTCCTGGAGGGTGGCGCGGTCGACGACCGTGGCGTAGTCGTCCATGGTCCCCGCGACGCACAGCTTCTTGCCGTCCGGGCTCATCGAGATGCCGTGGTGGCGCGAGTCGTTGACGAACGTGGTCCGGTCGTCGCTGGTCGCCGGGTTCTTCGGCAGGGTCTTGGTGCGGGTGATCCTGTCGGCGGCGAGGTCGTACTCGAAGAAGCCGTTGAAGAACGACACCTGGAAGTACAGCTTCGACTCGTCCGGCGAGAACACGGCCGGGCGCACCGCGTCGGAGTAGTCCTTGAGGCCGAGCGCGTCCAGTTGCGGACGCATGTCGATGACCTTGACCTGCTTGTACGTGCTCGCGTCGACGACCGTGATGCGCCGGTCGCCCTTCGTCCAGTCCAGCCACGGGGCGTCGGTCTGCGTGTTCACGTCGCCGATCGCCATGTTGTAGATGTACTTGCCGTCCTGGGTGAAGATGTTCTCGTGCGGCTTGTCGCCGGTGGCGAACCTGCCCAGCTCCTTGCCGGTGACGATGTCCAGCACGTGCACCGTGTTGGAGGTGGACGCCGACACCGCGACCCGCTTGCCGTCGGGGGAGACGGCCATGTGGTCGGAGCGGTAACCGGACACGGGGAAGCGCCAGTTGATGTCGCCGGTGGCCAGATCGATGGACACGACATCGGCGAAGCTCGGCCGGGAGACGACCATGGAGCCGCCGTCCGGCGTGGAGTACATGTCGTCGACGAACTGGTCGTGGCCCTCGCCGACGCTGTTGCGGATCGCCATGAAGTAGATCCACTTGATCGGATCGGCGTTGATCTCCGCCATCCGCTGGTCCTTGTCGGGGATGACGTCGATCCGGCCGATCTTCCCGAAGTCACCGGTCGATCTGATGACATCGGCCGTGCCGTCCCAGTTGTTGCCCACGAACATCACCTCGCGCAACGCGGCGGAGGTGCCCGGGGCCGCCTGGGCGGCGGTCGCGGGGACGGTGGCGGTCAGGGCGAGGGCGGCGCCCAGGGAGCACAGGTGCCGTCGTCGGAAGACGGGCATGGCTGATCCCTCCTCTGCGGTGGGGTGAGGAATCTGAACACACGTGCTTTCAGAGTCAACTTACTGCAAAGTAAGGAAGGGGTGGCCTTCTCCACAAGACCGCGTGCACGACAAAATTGGTGTTCGAACGAGGAAGGGAGAGCCGGTGCCGGGCAGACTCAGAGCGCCGACCGGCCGCTACGGCGGCAAGACCGCCGAGGAGCGGCAGGCGGAGCGGCGCCGGAGGTTCCTGGACGCCGCGCTCCACCTGTTCGGCGACACCCCCGGCTTCCGCGCCACCACGGTCGCGGCGCTCAGCGAGGCGGCCGGGCTGTCCACCCGTCAGTTCTACGAGGAGTTCCGCACCCTGGAGGACGTGCTCGCCGCGCTGCACCTCCAGGTCAACGGCTGGGCCGAGGCGGCGGTGCTGGAGGCCGCCGCCGGCGCGGCGGACCTGCCGCTGGTCGAGCGCGCGACGGCGATCTTCCGCGCCTACGCCGGGAACATCGCCGCCGATCCGCGCCGGATCCGCATCACCTTCGTCGAGGTCATCGGCGTCAGCCCGCGCCTGGAGGAGCAGCGGCTCGCCCGCCGCGCCGGCTGGGTCGACCTCATCTGCGCCGAGGCCGACGCGGCCGCCGCGCGCGGGGAGGCGGCCGCCCGCGACTACCGCCTCGCGGCGACGGGCTTCATCGGCAGCGTCAACGGCCTGCTGCACGACTGGAGCGCGGGCTGGGTGGACGCGACGCTGGACGAGGTCGTCGACGAACTGGTGCGGCAGCTGCTGGGCATCCTGTGGCCGCCGGGCTGGAGCCCGCGGGACTGAGTCAGACCGGGCGCGGCCCGGGCCCGCTCGTCCCGGCCCCGGGAAAGGCCCGCCGGTAGTCCCCGGGCGACACGCCGAGGTGCTTGAGGAAGTGGTGCCGGAGGTTGTTGGCCGTGCCGAGTCCACTGAGCTCGCCGACCTTCTCGATCGGCAGGTCCGTGGACTCCAGCAGGGACCGGGCGCGCCCGAGCCGCTGGTCCAGGAGCCACTGCAGCGGCGTCGTGCCGGTGGCCGCCTGGAGGCGCCGGTAGAACGTGCGCGGGCTCATCGCGGCCCGGCGGGCCAGGTCCGCGACGGTCAGCGGCCGGTCCAGGTGGGCCCGCGCCCAGGCGAGGACGGGGGCCAGTCCCTCGTCGTCCCGGGCCGGCACCGACAGCTCGATGAACTGCGCCTGCCCGCCCGGCCGGTGCGCGGGCACCACCATGCGGCGCGCCAGCTGGTTGGCGACGTGCGCGCCGAGGTCGCGCCGCACCAGGTGCAGGCACAGGTCGAGGCCGGCGGTGAGCCCGGCGCTGGTGAGGACGTCGCCCTCGTCCACGTACAGCACCGACGCGTCGACCTCCACCTTCGGGTAGCGCTCGGCGAGTTGGGCGGTGTGCATCCAGTGGGCGGTGGCGCGCCGCCCGTCCAGCAGTCCGGCCTCGGCGAGCGCGAAGGCGCCGGTGCACAGGGACACCATGCGGGCACCCGCCTCATGGGCCCGGCGCAGGGCGCCGATCAGCTCCTGCGGCAGCGGCCTGCCCTCCTCGACGCACGGGTCGGGCACCGACGGCACGACGACCGTGTCGGCGCCGACCAGGTCGTCCAGCCCGTAGGGCGTGCGCAGACTCAGCCCGTGGCCGTTCGCCTCCTCGGCCCCGACCCCGCACAGCTTCAGCTCGTACCAGGGGTCGGCGAGATCGGGCTGCGGCTTGCCGAACACGGTGCAGGGGATGCTCAGTTCGTACAGGTCCCACGAGGGGACCCCGATCTCCTCGGTGACCACCACGGCCACGGAACCGGCACTCATGCCCCGAAGCGTATGGCAGGAATTTGGTGGAGGCCGTCACCGCTGTCACTGTTCCGGATCCCCGCACCCTGCGAGCGTGTTCGTACGTGATCACACGGCACGTACGAACACCCCTGTATGCGCGAGGAGTTGCAGCATGACCGCACGACAGCAGGCCGTCACCGTCCTGGGCCTGGGCCAGATGGGCTCGGCCCTGGCCGCCGCGCTGCTGGACCGGGGCCACCCGACCACGGTCTGGAACCGGTCCCCGGACAAGGCCGGGCCCCTGGTCGAGCGCGGCGCCCGCGCGGCCGCGACAGCCCAGGAGGCGATCGCCGCGTCCCCGCTGGTCATCGCCTGCGTCCTGGACTACGCGGCGCTGCACACGGTCGTCGACCCCGTCGCGGAGGCGCTCAAGGGCAGAACCCTGGTCAACCTCACCTCGGGCTCTCCCGAGCAGGCCCAGGAGGCCGTCGCGTGGGCGGGCTCCCTCGGGGCCGACTACCTCGACGGCGCCATCATGACCACCCCGCCCGGCGTGGGCGACCCGGCCATGATGTTCCTCTACAGCGGCTCCGAGGAGGTCTTCGACACCCACCGCCCCACCCTGGCGGCCCTCGGCGACCCCCTGTACCTGGGCACCGACCCCGGCCTCGCCTCCCTCTACGACACCGCCCTGCTCGGCCTGATGTGGTCCACCATGACCGGCTGGCTGCACGGAACGGCCCTGGTCGGTGCCGAGGGGACGCCGGCCGCCGCCTTCACCCCGGTCGCGATCCGCTGGCTGACCACGGTGGGGGGCTTCCTCACCCGGTACGCGCCCCAGGTGGACGACGGTCGCTACCCGGGCGACGACGCCACCGTCGACGTGCAGATCGCGGCCATCGACCATCTGATCCACGCGGCGGCGGCCCGGGGCGTCGACAACGCCCTGCCCGAGCTGCTGAAGACCGCGATGGAGAAGGCGAGCGCCGCGGGCCACGGGCAGGACAGCTACGCCAGTCTGATCGAGGTGCTGCGCCCCGCGCCGAGGGGCTGAGCGGGCCGGCCGGCGGCGCGCACAGCCGGGTCCCCGGGAGCGTCGTCCACGCCGGGAGGCTGTCGCGTCAAAGGCGGGCGGCGGCCTCCCGGTGGGCTTGCCGACGACCGACCGCCCTGGGGCGCACCCTCACGGCAAGCTCGCCGGCCGGGCGTCTGCTACTCGTCCCAGGCCTGCACCAGCGTCTGCTCGGCGATCTTGCCGTCCCGCAGCGAGAGCATGGACTCGGACAGCACGCGCACCCCGTCCGCGTACTCGCAGCTCTCGCTGTACGCGGCCTCGTCGCCCTGGATGACGCACCGCTCCAGCTTGTGCGTCATGTCGCGGCTGTAGACGTCCTCCAGCATCCGGCCGATCTCGTCCCGGCCGTGCAGGACCTTGGGGTGACTGGGCTGGGTCGTACGGTCCACGATGCGGAACTCCGCGTCGTCGGCGTAGAGCGAGAGCAGGATGTCCGGGTTCTCCCCCTCCAGGCCACGGCGGAGTGTCTCTCTGTCGAAGGCGGGGTCTGCGGCGTTGGTCATGATGACCTCCTTCGAAGGGCCTCTCTCCCGAGCCTCCACCCGCCCGGCGGGCTCGGCAAGCGCAGCGGACACTGGGCCTGACGGGTGAGCGAGGCCGCCCGCCCGTGTCCGCCGGGGCCCCGCCGGCGTTGCGACAGGCATGATCTCAACACGACGTATCGTCGCCGCCGTTGGTCTCGCCGCGGGTGTCACCGGCCTCGCCGCGCCGATGGCCCAGGCGGCCGACGCCGAGGCGAAGAGCCCGCTCAGCCCGATGGCCACGCTCGACTCGCTGACCGTGAGCGACATCCCCGCCGAGCACAAGGACGAGATCCCGCGGCCCTCCTCGCAGCTGGCCGGGCTCAACCGCCTCAACGACCTCAACCAGCTGAACCAGGTCGTCGGCCTGGTCTCCCCGGTCTTCGGATTCGTCCCGAACGTCCGCTGACGGCCGCGCCCGCGCGAGGACCGTGACCGCTTGGGGCCGCGCCCGCGCGAGGACCGTGACCGCTTGGGGCCGTGTCCGCGTGAGCGCCGCGCCCGCCAGGGCCGCCCGGATCCGGGCGGCCCTCACCCATGCCCGGGCTCGGCCCGCGGCGGCGGCCCGCGCTCAGTCCGCCGCGGCCAGGAACTGCGTCGCCGCCAGCTCCGCGTAGAGCGGGTCGGCCGTCACCAGCTCGCGGTGCGTGCCCACGGCCCGGACCCGGCCCGCGTCCATCACCACGATCCGGTCGGCCATCGTCACCGTCGACAGCCGGTGCGCCACCACCAGGACCGTGGTCGTCCGGGCCACGTCGGCGACGGTGTCGCGCAGCGCCGCCTCGTTCACCGCGTCGAGCTGCGAGGTGGCCTCGTCGAGCAGCAGCAGCCGGGGCCTGCGCAGCAGCGCGCGGGCGATCGCGACCCGCTGCCGCTCACCGCCCGACAGCTTCGTGCCCCGGTGCCCGACGAGCGTGTCGAGACCGGCGGGGAGCCGGGCGACCAGGCCGTCCAGACGGGTCGTCTTCAGCACCCGCGCGAGCGCGTCGTCGTCCGCCTCCGGATTCCCCAGCAGCAGGTTGTCCCGCAGCGAGCCCGACAGGACCGGCGCGTCCTGCTCCACATAGCCGATCGCGGCGCGCAGCCGCGGCAGCTCCCAGTCGGACAGGTCCCGGCCGTCCAGCCGGATCACGCCGGAGTCGGGGTCGTAGAACCGCTCGATCAGCGAGAACACGGTGGTCTTGCCCGCGCCGGACGGGCCCACGAACGCCGTCATGCCCTGCGCGGGCACGGTGAACGTCACGCCGTGGTGGACGTACGGCAGGTCCTCGGCGTAGCGGAAGCGCACGTCCTCGAAGGCCAGCTCCGCCGGGGGCGTGCCCGCGGAGGGCAGCGGCGCGGCCGCGGCGGCTGGCTCGGCGGGCAGCCGCAGCGCCTCCTGGATGCGGGTGAGGGCCGCCGCGCCCGTCTGGTACTGCGTGACGGCGCCGACGACCTGCTGTATCGGAGACATCAGATAGAAGACGAACAGCAGGAACGCGACCAGCGTGCCCACGTCGATCGCGCCGGTCGCCACACGCGCGCCGCCCACCGCGAGCACCGTGATGAAGGCGATCTGCATGGCCAGCCCCGCCGTGTTGCCCGCGGCCGCCGACCACTTGGCGGCCCGCACGCTCTGCCGCCACGACTCCTGCGCCGCCTCGTGCAGCGTGCGCTCCTCCCGGTGCTCGGCACCGGACGCCTTCACCGTGCGCAGGGCGCCGAGGATCCGCTCCAGCGAGGCGCCCATGACACCCACCGCGTCCTGCGCCTGCCGGCTCGCCTTGTTGATCCGCGGCACGATCACGCCGAGGATCACGCCCGCGCCCACGATCACGGCCAGTGTGACGCCCAGCAGCACGGGCTCCACGAGGCCCATCATCACCACCGTCGCGACGAGCGTGAGACCGCCCGTGCCCAGCCCGACCAGCGAGTCGGTGGTGACCGCCCGCAGCAGGGTGGTGTCCGAGGTGATGCGGGCCATCAGATCGCCGGGTTCGCTGCGGTCCACGGCCGTGATCCGCAGCCGCAGCAGATACGACGACAGGGCGCGCCGCGCGCCGAGCACCACCGACTCGGCGGTGCGCTGCAACACGTACGAACCCAGCGCGCCCACCGCCGCGTTCGTCACGACCAGGGCCGACATCGCCAGCAGCGCGCCGGTGATGGCCCGGTCGTGCGCCAGGTCGTCGATGAGGTCCCGCGCCACCAGCGGCAGCAGCAGCCCGGTCGCCCCCGTGACCAGCGCGAGCACGGCACCGGCGATCAGGGACCAGCGGTGCGGCCGTACGTATCCGAGGAGCTGCCGCCAGGGGGGTGTGGCGGTCTCGGTCTCTGCGAGGGTCACGTCGCTCCTTCGGCGTCGGGCGGAGCGTTCAGGCTACGTCGGCGCCGACCGGTCCGGCCTGCCGTTTCACGGACAGCCGGGTGGCCGATCCCCGACCCTTACCGATCAGTCGCACGTAGGGTCGGAAGGTACGGATCCCGGCCGACGAAGGAGTCAGCACCATGGCGCAGGAAGTACGCGGCGTGATCGCACCCGGCAAGGACGAGCCGGTGCGCATCGAGACGGTCCTCGTGCCCGACCCGGGCCCGGGCGAGGCGGTCGTGCGCGTCCAGGCCTGCGGCGTGTGCCACACCGACCTGCACTACAAGCAGGGCGGCATCAACGACGACTTCCCCTTCCTGCTCGGCCACGAGGCCGCGGGCGTGGTGGAGGCGGTCGGCGACGGCGTTACCGACGTCGCACCGGGCGACTTCGTCGTCCTCAACTGGCGTGCCGTGTGCGGGACCTGCCGGGCGTGCCTGCGCGGACGGCCCTGGTACTGCTTCGACACGCACAACGCGCGGCAGAAGATGACCCTCACCGACGGGACCGAGCTGTCCCCGGCTCTCGGCATCGGCGCCTTCGCCGAGAAGACCCTGGTCGCCGCAGGGCAGTGCACCAAGGTCGACCCGGCCGTCGCCCCGCAGGTGGCCGGACTGCTCGGCTGCGGCGTCATGGCCGGCATCGGCGCCGCGATCAACACCGGGAACGTCGGCCGGGGCGACACGGTCGCCGTCATCGGCTGCGGCGGCGTCGGGGACGCGGCCATCGCCGGGTCGCGGCTGGCCGGGGCGGCGCGGATCATCGCCGTCGACATCGACGACCGCAAGCTGGAGACCGCCCGCTCCATGGGCGCCACGCACACCGTCAACTCGCGCGAGACGGACCCCGTCGAGGCGATCCGGGAACTGACCGGCGGCTTCGGCGCCGACGTCGTCATCGAGGCCGTCGGCCGCCCGGAGACGTACCGGCAGGCGTTCTACGCTCGCGACCTGGCCGGCACGGTCGTCCTGGTCGGCGTCCCCACGCCCGAGATGAAACTGGAACTGCCCCTGCTGGACGTCTTCGGCCGTGGCGGGGCCCTGAAGTCGTCCTGGTACGGCGACTGCCTGCCCTCCCGGGACTTCCCCATGCTGATCGACCTGCATCTGCAAGGACGCCTGGACCTCGGGGCGTTCGTCACCGAGACCGTCCGGCTGGACGAGGTGGAGAAGGCGTTCGAGCGGATGCACCACGGCGACGTGCTGCGCTCGGTGGTGGTGCTGTGATGACGACCCGCATCGAACACCTCGTCACCTCCGGGCAGTTCACCCTCGACGGCGGCACCTGGGACGTCGACAACAACGTGTGGATCGTCGGCGACGACCACGAGGCGATCGTCATCGACGCCGCCCACGACGCCGACGCCATCGCCGAGGCAGTCGGCGACCGCCGGCTGACGGCGATCGTGTGCACGCACGCCCACAACGACCACATCGACGCCGCGCCCGCCCTCGCCGAGCGCACCGGCGCCACCATCTGGCTGCACCGCGACGACCTGCCGCTGTGGAAGCAGACCCACCCCGACCGCGAGCCCGACGCCTGGCTGGTCGACGGCCAGGTCATCGAGGCCGGCGGCGCCGACCTCCGGGTGATCCACACCCCGGGGCACGCGCCCGGCGCGGTGTGCCTGTACGACCCCGGACTGGGCACCGTCTTCACCGGCGACACCCTCTTCCAGGGCGGCCCCGGCGCCACCGGCCGGTCCTTCTCGCACTTCCCGACGATCATCGACTCGATCCGCGACCGGCTGCTCACGCTGCCGCCGCAGACCACCGTCCGCACCGGCCACGGCGACTCCACCACCATCGGCGCGGAGGCGCCGCACCTCCAGGAATGGATCGCTCGCGGCCACTGATCGCGTGTCGCCCGTAAAAGGCGACAGAAGATGTCCGGCTTACCCGTCACTCTGAAACCCGGCACACAGTCGAGGGCACGGGAGGCCGGACATGTCAGCTCCGCTCAAGGGCAAGGTCGCACTGGTCGCGGGGGCGACCCGGGGCGCGGGACGGGGGATCGCCGTGGAACTCGGCGCGGCCGGGGCCACGGTGTACGTCACCGGCCGCACCACCCGCGAGCGCCGCTCGGAGTACGACCGGCCGGAGACCATCGAGGACACCGCCGACCTGGTCACCGAGGCCGGCGGCCGGGGCATCGCGGTCCCCACCGACCATCTCGACCCGGCGCAGGTCCGCGCCCTCGTCGACCGCATCGCGGACGAGGAGGGCCGCCTCGACGTCCTCGTCAACGACATCTGGGGCGGCGAGAAGCTCTTCGAGTGGGACGCCGCGATGTGGGAGCACGACCTGGACAAGGGCCTGCACCTCCTGCGCCTCGCCGTCGAGACGCACGCGATCACCAGCCACCACGCCCTGCCGCTGCTGCTGCGCAACCCCGGCGGCCTGGTCGTCGAGATGACCGACGGCACCGCCGACTACAACCGCGACCACTACCGCGTGAACTTCTTCTACGACCTGGCCAAGAGCGCCGTCCTGCGCATGGCCTTCGCCCTCGGCCACGAACTCGGCCCGCGCGGCGCCACCGCCGTCGCGCTCACCCCCGGCTGGCTGCGCTCGGAGCTGATGCTCGACACCTACGGGGTGCGGGAGGACAACTGGCGCGACGCCCTGGAGCGCGTCCCCCACTTCGCCATCTCGGAGACCCCGCGCTACGTGGGCCGGGCGGTGACCGCGCTGGCCGCCGACCCGGACGTGGCCCGCTTCAACGGCACGTCCCTCTCCAGCGGCGGCCTGGCCCAGGTGTACGGCTTCACCGACCTCGACGGCAGCCGTCCGGACGCCTGGCGCTACCTGGTGGAGATCCAGGACAGGGGGAAGCCGGCGGATACGACCGGTTACCGGTGACACGCACCGCGGTGGACGAGCCCGAGTGCCGGGTGTCTGATTCGTCCGGTTTGGCTGTCATGGCTCGGTGGGGAATGTCACTGTTCCGTCCCGGCGCGGTCCGGTGCACAACCGGAGCGGTCGCACGTCCGTCTAGCTGGCAGACATCGCAGACCACTTCCGCGAAAGGGCTGACCAGCCATGGGGGACGTACGCAGACGGGGTGCCGTCGCACTCGGGCTCACCGCACTGGTGACACCGCTCACGCTCGCGCTCGGCGCCACGCCGGCCGCGGCCGCGAGCTGCACCACGCAGACCGGCCCGTACCAGAAGCAGGTGGAGAAGTTCCTCGGCCGTCCGGTCGACGGCAAGCAGTCCGCCGCCGACTGCAAGGCCATCCAGGCCTTCCAGACCAAGCACGGCATCTCGCCGAACGTCGGCTACGCCGGTTCCGTCACCTGGGGGGTGATGGACCTGATGCAGAAGCAGAAGGCGGTCGGGAGCAATCCCAACAAGGACGGCAAGTGCCCGGTGAACAAGGGCCGGATCGCCTGTGTGAACCTGACGCTCCAGCTGAGCTGGATCCAGGACGGCAAGAAGCTCGTCTACGGCCCCGTCCCGGTCCGCACCGGCCGGGACGGCAACGAGACGCGCACCGGCCTGAAGAAGATCTACTGGCGCAACATCGACCACGTCTCGTCCATCTACGACGTGCCGATGCCCTACGCCCAGTTCTTCGACGGCGGCCAGGCCTTCCACCAGGCGAACGTCAGCATGTGGAACCCGCCGGGCTCCCGCGGCTGCGTCAACATGACCAAGACCGACGCCAAGAAGTACTGGTCGATGCTGAAGAAGGGCGACGACGTCTTCGTCTACGGCCGCAAGCCGGGCACCTGATACAGGCACCCGGCTCGCGTCCGGCCCCTACTGCGGCGCGTCCCCGAAGTCCGGGATCTCCAGCCGCACACCGCCCTGCCGCGCCGACTCGTGCGCGATGATGCCCGGCAGGGTGTAACGGGCCGCCACCCACGCGTTCACCGAGGGCAGGGTCCGCTCGTTGACGGCGGTCACGAAGTCGTCCACCAGGAAGTGGTGGCTGCCCTCGTGGCCGTTGTGGAGGTGGTCGAACTCCCTCGGCAGGCGCGCGCGGTCGTGCACGGGCGCCGAACCGGAGGTGAAGGCGGCCCGCAGCTCCGGCGCGATGTGCTGCAGCGACGGGTCGTCGGGGGACATGGTGGGCTTGGGCTCCAGCAGTTCGCTGATGTCCTTCACCCCCTGCTTGTCCTGCCACAGGGCGACCGTGGCGAGTTGCTCCATGCTCGCCTCGGTGCCGAAGAAGCGGAAACGCGACTCCCGTATGTGCGAGGGGTAGCCGACCCGCCGGAACTCGTTCGTACGGAACGAGCCGCCGCCCGCCACCTCGAACAGCGCGGTGGCGTTGGAGAAGTCGTTGCCGAACTGGCTGATCTCCTTGTCGAAGACGCCGTCGCCCCGGTCGTCGACGACCCCGATCGCCGACACGCTGACCGCGTGCGTCTTCCAGGCGCCCAGCACCCCGCCGACCGCGTGCGTCGGGTACAGCAGCGGGGGATAGCTGGCGGTCGCCTTCCAGTTCTCGCCGCCGCTGTACTGGTACGCCTCGTAGAACCCGAGGTCCATGTCGTGGACGTAGTCGCCCTCGGCGTAGAAGAGCCGCCCGAAGGCGCCCTGGGCGATCTGGTTGCGGGCGTGGACCGTGGCCGGGTTGTACTCGCTGGTCTCGCCCATCATGTACGTCAGCCCGGTGGCCTTGACCGCGTCGATGATCGCCGCGATCTCCTCCGTGCTGATCGCCATGGGGACCGCCGAGTACACGTGCTTGCCGGCGTTGAGCCCCTGCAGCACCAGCGGCCCGTGCGTCCACCGCTGGGTGAAGATCGCGACGGCGTCGACGTCCTCCGACTCCAGCATGGCCTGGTACGACGGGAAGGTCCCGGCGAGGCCCTGCGCGGCGGCGAGCTGCTCGGCCCGCTCGGGCAGCAGGTCGGTGACGTAGACGGCGCTGACGCCGGGATGGGCCTGGAACAGGGTGGCGAACTGGCCCGAGAACTGTCCGGCGCCGACGATGCCGAGGGAGAACGTCATGGAACGCGTGCCCTTCACTGGGAGAGGATGAGGTTGATCTGGTCGTTGGTCTGATCGAGGCTGCTCACGGGCTTGCCGTTGCCGTAGATGTCCTCCATGGCAGGGGACATCAGCGCCGTCATGTCCGCCGAGTAGCTCGCGATCGGGTAGGAGAAGGTCCGGAAGTTCTTCTTGTCGGCCACCGGCTCGGTGAACGACGAGACGTCGATGCCCTTCTTCCGGTAGGCGGCGACGGCCGCCTCGGTCCCGTCCTTGGTCGCGGGGAAGACGACGCCGTACCCGCCGACGACCTTCTGGCACTTGTCCGAGGCCAGGTACGCCACCCACTTCTTGGCGCCCGCCTTGTTCTTGGAGGCTTTGGTGACGGAGTCGGCGAGGCCGTTCATCATGGTGGCCCGCTTGCCGGTCGGCCCGATCGGCGTCAGGGCGGTCTTGATGTCCCTGCCCTTGAAGCCGGCGTAGGTGGAAATCATCCAGGCCCCGTCGAACGCGGCGGCCGCCTTGCCCGCCGCGACCTGGGTGTTGGCCTGGTTGGACTGGACGTTGTAGTCGGACAGCGGCGGCATGTAGCCCTTCTTCGCCAGGCCGAAGTACCACTTGATGACCGACTGGAAGGTCTTGCTGTCGTACTGGTACTTCGTGCCCCAGCGCGGCTTGTCCAGGTAGCTCCAGCCGGCGGAGGCGGCGAAGTTGCTCCACTGGGTCTGGCCGTCGCCGAAGCCGCCGCCGTTGGTGGCCAGGCCGTACACCTTGACGTTGTTCTTGTCGAAGCCCGGCTCGTCGCCCCGCTTGCCGTTCTTGTCGATCGTCAGGTGCGCGATGGCCTTCTCGAAGGTGCCGCCGTCCTTCGGGTTCCAGGACAGGTTGTTCAGCTGCTCGGCGGTAAGGCCGGCGTCCTTCGTCATCTTCGAGTTGTAGAACAGCGCGACGGTGTCCCAGTCCTTGGGAGCGCCGTAGCGGTGGCCGTCCTTGCCGATCCAGTTGGCGGCGAGGCCCGGCTGGTAGTCGGAGTCCTTGATCCCGAGGTCGTCGAGCGGTTCGAGGACCTGCAGATCGGCGTACTGGCCGAAGTTCTGGATGTGGTCGGTGAACACGTCCGGCTGGGTGCCCGCGATGAAGCCGGCGGTGAGCTTGGTCCAGTAGTCGGACCAGCCCAACTGGGTGATCTTCACCTTCAGTCCGGGGTTCTCCTGCTCGAACCCCTTCGCGCAGGCCTGGTAGGCGGGCAGCTGGTTGGCGTCCCACAGCCAGTACGTGACCGTGTTCGCGGAGGATCCGGCGGCGCCGCCCTGCGCGCAGCCGCTGACCAGGGACAGCGCGAGCGCTCCGGTCGCCGCGACGAGCGTACGAATTCGCATCACAGTCCCCTTACTTGATCCCGGTGAAACCGATGGAGCTGACGATGCGCCGGGCGAAGCAGGCGAACAGCACCAGCATCGGCAGCGCGGCGATGAGCGTCGCGGCCATGAGCCCGGACCAGTCGACGCCGGTCGCCGGGGTCTGCGCCCGGAAGATCGCCAGCGCCACGGTCAGCACGCGCGAGCTGTCGCTGTAGGAGACCATCAGCGGCCAGAAGTAGTCGTTCCAGGAGGTGATGTACGTCAGCACGCCCAGCGTCACGATCGGCGTGGACGCCATCGGCAGCACCACCCGGAAGAAGATCTTGACCTTCCCGGCACCGTCGAGCAGCGCGGCCTCCTCCACCTCCTTGGGGATGTTCATGAAGAACTGGCGCAGGAAGAACACCGCGAACGGGGTCATGAACATCGTCGGCAGCGCGATGCCGAGCAGCGTGTCCACCAGGTGCAGTTGCTTGATGAGCACGAAGTTCGGCAGCAGCGTGAAGATGGCCGGCACCATCATCCCGGCGAGAAACAGCCCGAACACCGCGTCCCGCCCGCGCCAGCGCAGCCGCGAGAAGGCGTAGGCGGCCATCGCCGAGAAGAAGATCTGGCAGCCGGTGATCAGGGTCGAGACGAGCACGGAGTTGAGCAGGTAGCGCCAGAAGTCGAGCCCGCCGCCCGCGCCGCCCTGCGCGATCGCCTCCTCGGCGGACTGCAGGCCCAGGGCCCGCTCGAAACCGCTGGTGGTGAGGTCCACCGGCAGCGGGTTGGTGGGGTCGGCGCTCAGGCCGGCGTTGGTGGAGAGCGCGGTGCGCAGGATCCAGTAGAACGGCAGCAGGGTGATGAGGACGATCAGCCCCATCACGGTCCAGGCGACGGCCCGCCCGAAGGGGAACCCGCGCCGGGCCGGTCGCACCCGCGTCGGCGTCGTTGTCGTCACGGCGGTCATGGCCGGTGTCTCCCTTCCGTCAGCCGAGGTCGGTCCGGCCGGCCCGGGTGAGCCGGTACTGGAGGATGGTGATCGCGCTCAGCACGACCAGCAGGGCGACGGACATGGCCGAGGCGTAACCGAACTGGAAGCGGCCGAACGCCGAGCCGTAGATGTAGTACTGGAGCACGTTGGTCGCGTTCGCCGGGCCGCCCGCGGTGGTCACGGCCACGGTGTCGAACACCTGGAACGAGCCGATCACCGTCATGATCAGCACGACCGCGAGCACCGGCCGCAGCAGCGGCATGGTGATCCGCCAGAACATCCGCCACTCGCTCGCCCCGTCCACCCGGGCCGCCTCGTACATGTCGTTCGGGATGGCCTGGAGCCCGGCGAACAGCAGCAGCGCGGTGTACCCGACGTGCCGCCACACGTTGATCAGCGCGATCGTCGGGATCGCCCAGGTCTCGTCGGCGAGGAAGGGGATGCGGTCGACACCGACGGCACTGATGATCTCGTTGCCGATGCCGAGCTGTGTGTCGAGGATCCAGAGCCAGACCAGACCGGCCACCACGTTCGACATCAGATACGGCGTGAGCACGATGCCGCGCAGCACCGCCGACTGCGTCAGCCGCTGGAGCAGCACGGCGATGACGAGCGCCGCGACCGTCTGGACGCCGATGTTGATGACGACGTACTCGACGGTGACCCACAGGGAGTCCCAGAAGATCGGGTCGTTGACCATGCGGACGTAGTTGTCCAGGCCCACCCACTCGGCCGGTGTCAGCAGGTTGAAGCGGGTGAAGCTCAGGTAGACGCCCCGCAGCGTCGGCCAGAGCAGGAAGACCACGAAGCCGAGCAGGGCCGGCGCGATGAACACCGCGGCCAGCCGCCCGTCCCCTCCGTTCTCGCTCGCCCCGGTCCGGCGTGTCCTTGGTTGGCTGTGTGCCTCCGTGGCGCCGCCCGCGGGCAGACGCGATGGAGGGCTGCTGGAGGCGATGGTCACGGGAGACTCCCTCGCATGCGGCGGCTCGTCCTCTGGCGGGACTTACTTTTGGCGCGAAACAATTGCGGCGTCAAGAGGGGTGCAAACATCTTTTCGCGTGAACCCTCGCCGCCGTAGAGTGGTCATGTTGATTTCAGTGCGAAAAAAAGGGTGAGGGGAGCAGGACGCAGATGACCGCAGGCACCGCCGGCTGGCTGCCGCTGAGCCCGGGGGAGCGCTCGGTGGCGATCGAGGTGCTCGTCAACGGGCCGCTGTCGCGCTCCGAACTCGCCCGCAGGCTGGGCCTGTCGGCCGGGAGCCTCACCCGGCTGACCAAGCCGCTGATCGAATCGGGCCTGCTGGTCGAGGTGGCCGAGGCGGGCGTACCGGCGGAGGCGCGCCAGGGCCGGCCCTCACAGCCACTGGACGTCGTCGCCGACTCCGGCTACTTCCTCGGCTTCAAGATCACCGAAGACATGGTGTACGGAGTGGTCACCACCCTCCGCAGCCATATCGTGGCGCGCCACGACCGTCCGCTCACCACCCACGACCCAGCGGAGGTCGCCGACATCCTCGCCGCGATGACGGCCGAACTGGCCGCCGGCCACCCCCGGCTCGCCGGGATCGGCATCGGCGTCGGCGGTTTCGTCCAGGACCGCGCCGTGGTCGGCGAGTCGCCCTTCCTGCTGTGGCGGGACGTCCCCCTGGCCGAACTCGTCGAGGAGCGCACCGGACTGCCGGTGGTCGTCGAGAACGACGTCGCGGCCCTGGTCGACGCCGAGACCTGGTTCGGCGCCGGGCGCGGCCTGGACCGCTTCGTCGTGCTCACCATCGGCGCCGGGCTCGGCTACGGGCTCGTCCTGGGCGGCAAGCGGGTGCCCTTCGCCGAGGAGGACCGCGGCTTCGGCCGCCACTGGATCGCGGACCCCCACGGGCCGCTCACCCCCGACGGCCGGCGCGGCAGTGCCGTCTCGATGCTGACCATCCCCAGCATCCGCTACCAGATCCAGGCCGCCACCGGCGTCGACCGGACCTACGAGGAGATCCTCGCGCTGGCCGCCGCCGGGGACCCGATGCCCGCCCGGGTCGTCGAGGAGGCGGCGCGCGCCCTGGGGACGCTCGTCGCCCAGATCTCCAACTTCGTGATGCCGCAGAAGATCCTGCTCGCGGGGGAGGGGGTCGGGCTGATGGACGTGGCCGGCAAGACGGTCGAGGAGACCGTCCGCGACCAGCGGCACCCGCTGGCCGCCCCGGTCGAGCTGGAGACGAAGGTGTCCGATTTTCACGACTGGGCGCGCGGCGCGGCCGTCCTGGCCATCAAGGTGCTGGTGCTGGGGTCGGCCGAAGCGTGAACAGGCTCACGTTTACTGGGAGATGGACGTGATCAGCAACACTGTCCGAAATGACCGTTTAACTCACGATTACTCACATCGCCTTCACCTCGGGCGACGTATGCTTCACAGCATGTCCACCACTGTTGAATCCTCTTCCCAGCGATCGGCTGACGAGGTCAACGAGGAGATCCGGGCCCTGTGGCGCCGGTCGGGCGGGACACTGAGCGTCGAGCAGCGCGAGGAGTACCAGCGGCTCGTCCTGGAGTGGGCCGCCGCGGTCCCGCAGCCGGCTCCGGCGTTGTGAGCCTTAGCCCAGCCCGCTGACGCATCGCAGCCTCGTCCCGGGGCACCCCTGATCCAATGGGTGCCCTTCTCGCACTTTCCTCGGCCGTCGTCTACGGCATCGTCGACTTCGCCGGCGGCCTGCTGTCCCGGCGCGTCCACCACGCTGCCGTCACCTTCCTCGGCCAGCTCGGCGGGCTCATGCTCGCCTGCGCCGCCGCGCTCCTCCTGCCCGCCGACTCCGTCCACTCGGCCGACCTGCTGTGGGGCGCGCTGTCCGGCGTCGGCAGCGGCGTCGCCATGCGGTTCCTCAACCGCGGGCTGAGCCGGGGAGCGATGAGCGTCGTGGTGCCCGTGAGCGCCGTCACGGGTGTCGCCCTGTCGGTGCTGTGCGGGGTGCTCGTCCTCGGCGACCGGCCCGGAGCCGTGGCCTGGCTGGGCATCGCCGTCACGGTGCCCGCGCTGTGGTGCGTCGCCGGGGGCAGGACCGGTGCGGGCAGGGAGACGGCCGACGGGCTGCTCTCCAGCGTGGGCGTGGCCGTGCAGTACCTCGCCCTCGGCCAGGCCGGCGCCGGAAGCGGGCTCTGGCCCGTCGCCGCGGGGCGAGTCGCCGCCGTCCTCGTCCTCCTGCCGGACGCCGCACGCCACGCCCGCCGGCTGAAGCTGCCGCCGGGCCGTTGCGTCCAGGCCCTCCTGGTCGGGGCCGGGGCCGCCCTCGGACTCGTGCTGTACCTGCTCGCCGCGCAGCGGCAGTTGCTGGCTGTCGCCGTCGTCCTCGCCTCCCTCTATCCGGCCCTTCCGGTCATCCTCGGTCTCGCCCTGCTGCACGAGCGGGTCAGCAGACGTCAGGTGCTGGGACTGTTGGGTGTGGGGGTCGCGACGGTCCTGCTCACGCTCGGCTGAGAGCCCCGGGGCCCGGCCTCACCCCCAAGTGGCCGAGTAGTACTGCCGGTACGCTTTGCGGTCCTGCTCCGCGCGGATCCACCGGGTCGCCACCAGGGCCAGGAGACTGCCCGCGATGACCAGCAGACCGGGGCCGACGTTGCGTGGGTCGGTGAGCCGGGTCAGGAGGCTCGACACGTCCTCGCCCGTCACCGGTGCCGACGAGCCGGGCGACGCTTCCTGGGAGGCCGACGGCGCGGGCGCGGCGCCACCGGCCTGCTTGGCCACGATCAGCTTGACGTTCAGCTCGGTCAGCGCCTTCGTCACCGGCTGGAAGAACGTGGTGCCGCCCGCCGCGCAGTCCCCGCTGCCGCCGGACGTCACGCCGAGCGCGACGCCGTTCGCGAACATCGGGCCGCCGCTGTCACCGGGTTCAGCGCACACGTTCGTCTCGATGAGGCCGGTGACCGTGCCCTCGGGGTAGTTGACCGTCGCGTTCAGCGCGGTCACCTCGCCGTCGCGTAGACCGGTGGTGCTACCGCTGCGGAAGACCTTCTGCCCGACCTCCGGATCGGCCACACCCGTGATCCGCACGCCCTGGCCGTCACCGACCGACACCACTTCCGCACCCTTGCCCGCACGGCCGCTGTCGTACTTCACCAAGGAGTAGTCGTCGCCCGGAAAGCTTCCCCTGAGGGACGTACCGACCTGCTGCCGGCCCCGGTCGTCGGCGAACCAGACGGAACCGTCAGGACCGCAGTGCCCGGCCGTGAGGATGTAGTCGCTCTTCCCGTCGGTGACGTTGAAGCCGACCGAACAACGCCCGGCGGTCGACAGGATGGGCTCCGCGCCGTTGATGCGCGTCGTGAACGTGCCCTCGGTGCGCTCCATGCGGACGAAGCCGCCTATGCCTTCCGCGACTTCGGTCATCCGGGACCAGTCGGAGGCGGACACGGTGCTGTCGCCGCGTACGACGACCTGGTTGTTCTTGTAGTCCACGGCCCAGGACGTGCCGGACACTCTGGGCGCCGAACGCAGCGTCGCCGTGGCCGACTTGAGGTCGTTCATACTGTGGCGCACCATCTTCGGCCGGGCACCGGCGCGCTTGACCTCGGCGGCGGCCTCGTCGTCCGTGACCGCCACGACCGGCCGGCCGGCCGGATCGACCCAGTTGCCCGCCGTTCGGGAGGAGCCGAGCCGGGACACGAGGTCGGTGCCCATGCTCGTGGCGGGCCGGGCGGAGTAAGGGACACCGATCGATGGGTCCGGGGGCTCGCTCGCCACGGCGTTGGTGACCATCGCTCCTCCGAGGAGGAGTCCGCCGACGGCCGCCAGCCGTGTCACTCGCCGGACGACCCGTCGTCGTGCGTGCCTCATGCATGGCTCCCGAACCCGAACATCACGGTGTGAAAACCGCAGGGCACTCCTTGAGTTGAGCGCCCTTCTTCCCATACGGGACGGAGCCGTGCCGCGTTCAGCGCTTGCGTGATCTCTTCACCACCGGCCCGCCACCGGGGCGGCGAGCAGGGCCCCGCTCCGCGCGTCGCCCCACACCGAGGCCGGATCGACGTAGGGCCGCAGCAGGGCGGTGAGCGCCGGGTCCCCGCGCCCGTTCAGCTCGTCGGAGGCGATCTTGCGGGCGATCCCGGCGAGGAAGTCCGCCACCTGCACCCGCGCGTCCTCGCGCGCCACGACGAGCCGCAGCCCGGCGAGGCCGACCCCGGCCCGCCGGGCCGCCTCCTCGATCCAGGCGATGCGGTCCGGCGTCAGCATGTTCTGCCGGTCGTGCACCAGCCGGACCGGCCGCCCGCCCCCGCTCCACAGCGCGGCCGTCCGCACGATCGCCGGGAGCAGCGGGTCGAGCACCGGGATCAGCGGCGGCCCGGCGAGGAACTCCGCCCGGTAGGAGACCGCCCGGGCCCGGGTCCCCGCGAGCCGGTCCAGGACCTGTGCCGCGTCCGTGCGCGGACGGTTCCGGCGCAGGACGTCGACCGTGCCGTAGAACGCGTCCACCGGGTCCCCGTCGTGGCGGACCCGCAGCAGCCGGTTGGCCGTCTCCAGGAACGCCCGCCAGCCCTCCTCCCCGAAGGTCCGGCTCCCGGCCCGGAAGAGGGTGACGGCCGCGGCAGGATCGTCCAGCAGCAGGCCGACGGTCCGGTCGACCACGAAGAACGACTTCTCCATGAGGTGCACCCGCGCCCGCCCGTGGACCGGCCCGTCCGGCGCGAGCAGCCACTCCAGGACCGCGCGGTGTTTCTCCCGCAGCAGGTGGTTCGCCTTGTACTCCTCGGCCGGCGAGCGGATCCGGTCCCGGATCTCGCGCACGGCCGCCGCGGCCGCCGCCACGGGCAGCGACACACCGGCGTGCGCGAAGACGTCCGTGTTCCCGCCCGTGAGGTTCTCGCCGTCCGAGCCCGACTCGTCGCAGGCGACCTCCAGGAACGGGCCCGCGGCCCCTCCCCGCTCCCCGTCCTCGAGATTCCCGGTCACCGCACGGCCCCCTATCGTGTGCCCATGACCAGGATCCCGCACGAGACGTCCGGTGAACCGAATCCCCTGCAGGTCCTCACCCTCGACCGGCTCAGGCGCCGTACCAGCATGAAGTGGCGCACCTACCCCGAGGACGTGCTGCCACTGTGGGTGGCGGAGATGGACGTGCCGCTCGCCGAGCCCGTCGTCCGCGCCGTCACCGACGCGCTGGAGCTCGGTGACACCGGCTACCCCGCCGGCACCGCGTACGCGCAGGCCCTGGCCGGCTTCGCCGGGAAGCGGTGGGACTGGGACGGCCTCGCGGTGGAGCGCACGGCGATCGTGCCCGACGTCATGCTGGGCGTGGTCGAGATGCTCAAGCTGGTCACCGGCCACGGGGACGCGGTGGTCGTGAACTCGCCGGTGTACCCGCCGTTCTACCTCTTCCTGGAGCACATGGACCGGCGGGTGGTCGAGGCCCCGCTCGGGGCGGACGGCCGCATCGACCCCGGCGTCCTGGAGGAGACCTTCCGGCAGGCCGTCGCGGACGGGCGGCGGGCCGCCTATCTGCTGTGCAGCCCCCACAACCCGACCGGAACCGTGCACACGGCCGAGGAGCTGTCCGCCGTCGCCGCGCTCGCCGAGCGGTACGGCGTGCGCGTCGTCGCCGACGAGATCCACGCGCCGCTCGTGGTCGGCGGCGCGCGGTTCGTGCCGTACCTGAGCGTGCCGGGCGGTGAGCGCGGCCTGTCGCTGATGTCGGCCTCGAAGGGGTGGAACCTGGCCGGGCTCAAGGCCGCACTCGCCATCGCCGGGCCCGGCGCCGCCGCCGACCTGGCCCGGATGCCCGAGGAGGTCGGGCACGGCCCCAGCCACGTCGCCGTCATCGCCCACACCGCCGCCCTGCGCGACGGCACCGCCTGGCTGGACGCCCTGCTGGCCGGCCTCGACACCAACCGGCGGCTGCTCGCGGACCTGCTCGCCGAGCACCTGCCCGCCGTCCGCTACCGCCCGGGCGACGCCACCTACCTCGCCTGGCTCGACTGCCGCGCCCTCGGCATCGGCGACGACCCGGCGGACGTCTTCCTGCGCCGCGGCCGGGTCGCCCTCACCTCCGGCCTCCCCTTCGGTACCGGCGGCGCCGGGCACGCCCGCCTCAACCTGGCGACCTCCGCCGAGGTGATCACGGAGGCGGTGCGCAGGATGGCGGCGGCGCTGGACTGACGCCGGGCGGGCGCTCGTACACTGCCCGCCATGGACGACACGGCGCTGGACCGGCTGGCCGCGGGCAAGTACCTGCTGATCACCAGCTACCGCAGGAACGGCACGCCCGTCGCCACCCCGGTCTGGGTGGTACGGGACGGCGACGCGCTCGGCGTCTGGACGGCCGCCGACTCCTGGAAGGTGAAGCGGATCCGCGACCGCCCCGACGTCCTGGTCGGCCCCTGCGACCTGCGCGGCAACCCCACCGGCGAGCAGGTGCCCGCGACGGCCGGGATCTGCGACGCGGCCACCACCGCCCGCTACCGCAAGCTGATCGCCCGCAAGTACGGCCTCACGGGCCGGCTCACCCTGCTCGGCAGCCGGCTGCGGCGGGGCGTGGACGGCACCGTGGGCATACGCGTCACCCTCTGACCGCGTTCCCGCAGGCGCTTCCGGTGACCGCGTTCCCGCAAGCGCTCTTGGCCCCGGGGAGTGGACGGCCCCTCCCCGGGAAAGGCCACCTGCCATGAGCCGAACTCCCGTCCTGCGCGCAGCCGTCGTCGGCACCGGCCACCGGGCCCAGCTGTTCACCCGCGGCCTCGCCGACCGCCCCGGCCACCTCGTGGCCGCGCTCTGCGACCCCAGCCCGACCCGGATGGCCTTCCACAACCGCCTGCTGGCCGAGGCCGGCGCGCCGGCGGCCGCCGAGTGGGAGCCGGACCGCTTCACCGACCTGCTGGTGAAGGAGGACATCGACGAGGTCGTGGTCACCACCGTCGACGCCGAGCACGACCGCTACATCGTCCCGGCGCTGAAGGCGGGCTGCCGGGTCGTCACCGAGAAGCCGATGACCGTCGACGCCGAGCGCTGCGCCCGCATCCTCGACACCGTCCGCGAGACCGGCAACTCCCTCACCGTCGCCTTCAACTACCGCTTCAACCCCGTGCACGAGAAGGTCCGCGCCCTGCTCGCCGACGGCGCGATCGGCGAGGTGCTGTCGGTGCACTTCGAGTGGCTGCTCGACGTACGGCACGGCGCCGACTACTTCCGCCGCTGGCACCGCGAGAAGGACCGCAGCGGCGGCCTGCTGGTGCACAAGTCCTCGCACCACTTCGACCTGGTCAACTGGTGGCTCGCCGACGAGCCCGCGGAGGCCTTCGGCTACGGGCGGCTCGGCTTCTACGGCCGCGCGGCGGGGGAGCGGCACGGACTGCGCCGTGACTACGTCCGCGCCCACGGCGCCGACCGGGCCGCCGACGACCCCTTCGCCCTGGACCTCGCGGCCGACGCCACCCTGCGCGCCCTCTACCTCGACGCCGAGCGCGACGACGGCTATCTGCGCGACCGGAACGTCTTCGACGGGCCCGTCACCATCGAGGACGACATGTCCGTCCTCGTGCGCTACGCGCGCGGCGCGACGATGACGTACCACCTGACCGCCTACTCCCCGTGGGAGGGCTACCGGGTGATGTTCAACGGCAGCGGGGGCCGGCTGGAGCTGGAGGTCGAGGAGAGCCGCTGGCAGGCGCCCCTGACCCGGATCGCGTCGGCCACCGGCGCCGTGCACGGGGACACGGCGGCGGAACACGCGGGCGGCGCCCGCCTCACCCTGCGCCCGCTGTGGCAGCCCCCGGTGGAGGTGCCGCTCGCGGTCGCCCACGAGGCCCACGGCGGCGGTGATCCGCGCATGCTCGACGCGCTGTTCGGCCCCGCCGACCCGGCCCGTGCGGCGGACCCCGCGGCAGCGACCCACCCGACGGCCACCGAGCGCGACGGAGCGCTGGCCCTGGCCGTGGGCCTGGCGGCCGACCGGAGCTTCGAGACCGGACGGCCCGTGCGCACCGGTGAAGTGATCCCGGGCTGAGGAGCCGTCAGCTCCAGGCCCGGAACGGCTCGTCCAGCAGCTGGAAGACCGGCTCGCCGCGGACCGGGTCCTTGGCCGTGGACAGCCGTACCCGGTCCCCGCTGTGGATGCCGATGGGCGGGCCCATCACCCGGCCGCGCACGACGAACCCCTCGGACATCTCGATCAGGGACACGTTGCGCGCCGCGGGCGTGTTGCGGTGCACCACCGTGGAGTGGCGCACCGTGCCCGTGCCCTCGGCGCGCTCCGTGCGCAGTTCGCTGCCCCGGCAGACCGGACAGAGCAGCCGGTGGTACATGGCGGTGCCGCACCAGGTGCAGCGCTGGAAGAGGATGGCCTCCGCCTCCTGCCGCCTCGGGTCGAGGAGACCCGTCGCGGAGCCGGCTGCCTGCTGAGCGACGCTTCCTGAGGGGTGGTACACGCTGGTCAACTCCCTGCACTCGGCCGGAATCCCGTGGGCGCGGTCACCCCGCGCACACGCGTGCGCGGTTCGCCGTGCCACCGTGCACGGAGCACAGAGTATGGCACTCAGTGCCACTCGTAAAGGCACTCCGTACCCTCAATGAGGGAACGCTCAGGGCCGCCCCAGCGTCGACTCGATCTCCTGCACCACCCGCCACAGGGGCGCCCCGCGCCGCGAGACGACGACCACCACGTCCTCGGGCCGCTCCCCGGCCGGCGGCACCGGCGCCTCGCCGAAGGCGGACTGCACGTACGCCAGCGCGTGGTCCACCGCGGCGCTCGCCTCGCCCTCCCCGTCCGAACGCAGCCAGGAGCGCAGCGCGTTGTTGTGCGCCGCGACCACCGCCGCCGCGATCACGTCGGCCCGCAGGGTGCCGTCCCGGCGGGCCGCGTAACGCCGGCGCAGATACGCGGCGAGGGCCCGCTCGTAGCGCCACACCACCGACAGCTCATAGGCGCGCAGCCCGGGCACCTGCCTGGTGAGGCGGTAGCGCTGCACCGAGAAGGTCGGGTTCTCGGCGTACATCCGCAGCACCAGCCGGGCCGCGTCGCAGACCCGCCGCACGGGCTCGTCGTCGTCCGCGCCCTGCGCGAGGAAGGCCGTCATGTCGGCCAGGCACCGCTCGTGGTCGGGGAAGACCACGTCCTCCTTGGAGGGGAAGTAGCGGAAGAAGGAGCGCCGCCCCACGCCGGCCAGCGCCACGATGTCGTCGACGGTGGTCTGCTCGTAGCCCCGTTCGAGGAACAGCTGGAAGGCCGCCGCCACCAGGGCGTCCCGCATGGGCGTCTTTCCGGTCCCGGTGTCGGCTGTCTCGGAGCTCATGAGCCGGAACGTAGCACCCGCCGGGCCATCCATGGCACTCAGTGCACTCTTCGGAGGGAACTGAGTGCTCTGCACCTCGCCGCCCGAGTGCCCGCTGAACTGCCGGCGCGGCAGCCGCGTATCTAGCGGCAGCACGACCCCCGAAGACGGGCGCCCCCGAGCCCGGACGCAAGGAGAGCACGCGTGTCGACACCGTCCGAGCCCCGGCCGCCGCACGACGGCCCGGCCCTGGAACCCATCCGCGTCCTGCGGCCCCGCCGCACCGACGCCCTCGCGGAGCTGATGCGGGAGTTCCGCGAGGAGACCGGCGCGGCACCCACGGCACCCCGCGGCCAGGAGCCGAGGGGCTACGAGTCCGTCACCCTGCCGGGTCCGCCGGCCGGCTCCGAGGCACTGACGCAGGAACTCCCGCCCGTGGCCCGCGCGACCCGCCGCTGCGCGGACGCCCACGCGGCGCCCCCGGGGGCCGGGCTGCGCCGTGCCGCCGTGGCGGTGGCCGTCGTCGCGGCGGCGGTGCTCGGCTTCGGCGGGGCGCTGCTGCTGCGCGGCGAGAAGACGGACGACCAGGCGGCCCCCGCACCCAGGCCCCCGGCCACCGCCTCCGCCCCCACTCCCACCCCGACTCCGCCCCAGGCCACGGCACCGGTGGACCCCGACGGACCCGGCACGCTGCGCGAGGGCGCCACCGGCCCCGAGGTCACCGAACTCCAGGAACGCCTGCTGCGGATCCCGGACGTCTACCGGGGCGGCTCCACCAGTGGCCGCTACGACCCCACCCTCACGGCGGCGGTGGCCCGCTTCCAGCTCTGGTACGGCATCCGCGGCGACGAAACCGGCGTCTACGGCGACGACACCCGCACCGCGCTGGAGTCCCGCACCCCACCGACCACGAGCTGACGCGCCCGGCACGGCATCCCGCCGCCTGGCACCCACCCGGTCACCATGGTGAGGTGAAGCCGAGGGGCGACGGGTGCGAGGGCGAAGGAGCGGTGTGGACATGGCGGACATGGACGCGTTCATCGGGCGGCTGAACCCGGACATGTGTGTGGTCACGGCCGCGGCGGGCGGTGAACGGGCGGGCTGCCTCGTCGGATTCGCCTCGCAGTGCTCGATCCGTCCGGTGCGTTTCGCGGTGTGGCTCTCCGAGCTGAACCACACCTTCCGGGTGGCCCGGAACGCCGAGGTGCTCGCGGTGCACCTGCTCGCCCGCGAACAGCACGCCCTCGCCGAGCTGTTCGGCGGGCGCACCGGCGACCGGACGGACAAGTTCCGGGATGTGCGGCTGCGCGAGGCGTACGGCGGGGCCCTCGTCCTGGAGGACGCCCCGGCCTGGTTCGTCGGCCGCGTCCTGACCCGCGCCGGCGGCGGCGACCACATCGGCTTCGTCCTCGACCCGGTCGAGTGGGGCGGACACGAGACGTACGACGGGCCGCTGCTGCGCCTCTCCGACGCCGTCGGCATCCCGCCGGGTCACCCGGTCGACTGACCCCATGCGTAGCCCGCGGCCCGTGCCCGAGCCCCGCGTCTACGGCTCCACGACCCCCGGAACCCGGACGTCCACCACACACACGTCGTCCCGCCGCTCGTCCGGCAGCATCCGCGCGAGCAACGGCCCCAGCGACGCGGGCCCGTCGGTGTGCGGGGCCGCGACCGCCTCGGCCAGACGCTCCAGACCGAGGTCGATGCTCTCCGGAGGGTGCTCGACGAGCCCGTCCGTGTACAGGATCAGCCGGTCGCCGGGCGCGAGACGGCACTCGGCCTCCTCGAACACCGGCGTCCCGGTCGCCCCGAGCAGCATGCCCCTCGGGCGGTCCAGGTACCGGGCCTCGCCGTCCCGCAGGAGCAGGGGCGGGGGATGCCCCGCCTGCGCCCAGACCAGGCGCCGCCGGCGCGGCTCGTAGCGGGCCAGCACCATCGTCGCGGTCGCGTGGGAGTCACGCGAGTGCAGCAGCAGGGTGTTGAGCCGGGCCAGCGCGCCGGTCAGCGACGAGCCCGTGATGACCATGCCCTTCGCGGTGAACCGCAGCTGGGCCATCGTGGCGACCGCGTCGACCCCGTGTCCGGCGACGTCGCCGACCACCAGCAGCGCGTCCCCGTCGGGCAGTTCGATCGCGCTGAACCAGTCGCCGCCGACGTGCACACCCGACTGGGCCGGCAGATAGGCGACCTCGACGCGCAGCCCGGCCAGGTGCACCGGCCGGTTCGCCATCGGCAGCAGCGCGTGCTGCAGCCGGGAGGCCAGGGTCCGTTCGGCCTGGAGCACGTCGTGCTGCGAGAGGATCGCCCGCTCGCTCTCGACCAGGGCCAGCTCCGCCCGCCGCCGGGCGGTCATGTCCTGCACGAAGCCGTGCACCTCGACGGGCGTCCCGTACGAGTCGGCCACCGACTCGGCCACCAGCCGCAGATGCCGGATGCCGCCGCTCGTCCTGATCCGGAACGGCACGTCGAACGCCCGCCCCTGCTGGACGAGCTCGCCGACGGCGCGGGTCAGCGCGGGCGTGTCCTCGGGCAGGGCCAGCTCCGGCACCTCGGTCAGCCGCACCGGGCCGTCCGCGGGGTCCCGGCCGAGGAGGGTGAACACCTGCGTCGACCAGGAGCCCTCCCGCGTGACCAGGTTCCAGTTCGCCCAGCCGAGGTTGCCCAGCCGCTGGAGGTCCGCCAGCCGCTGCTCCTGCCGGTCGGAGGAGCCGTGCCGGATCCAGGAGACGACCAGGGCGTCGCCCAGCGGCGCCACCCGCGTCGTGTACGTGAACAGCTCCGTGACGCCCGCCACCGTCTCCTCGTGGGCGAAGGGCTCGCCCTCGTACTGCTCCCCGGTGGCCAGCACGCGCAGGCACCCCCGCCACAACGGCCCGCCCGCCAGGGCCGGCCGGAACTCCAGCAGCCGCCGTCCGGCCGGCTCCTCGCCGGTCCGGCCCAGCAGGTCGCCCACCTGGGCGGTCGCGGCCTCCACCCGGAAGTCCTCGGCCTCGCCGGAGGCGGCACGCACCGGCGTGAGCAGCATCGCCGAGACCGGCAGGGCGTCGAACAGCGCCTGCGCCGCGACCGTGGCGGCGTCGGCGGACCGCTCGGCCGGGGCGTCGAAGGCCCGCAGCCGCCCGGCGCACAGGTCGGTGATGCCCCGCAGGTGAGCGCGGTCGCGCGAGGTGAACGCCCCGGCCCGGCGGCGCAGCACGCCGATGCAGACCTCGGCCGGGCCCGCAGTGGACACGGGGAGCCAGGCCCGCGACCGCCACCGCTCGGGAGGGTCCCCGATCAGCAGGTACCGCCGGGTGTCCGAGGGCAGGTCCTCCAGCCACCGGGGCTCGCCCGCCCGCAGCGCCTCAAGCGCCGCGATCCCGCTGAGCGGCGGGACCTGGCGCCACTGGGAGGCCAGCCTGTCGTCGATGCCCGCGTGCCCGACGAGCGCGAGGCCGCCGTCGGGTCGGCGGGCGTAGATCATGACCGCGTCCGCCGCCATGTCCGGTCCGAGGTGCTCCAGCAGGCACCGCGCGAGGTCGTGCGGGGTCATCACCCGAACCAGGGCCTGGCCGAGGCGGGCCAGGGCGGCGGCGACGTCCTCCGGTGCGGTCGACTCCTCCAGGACGTCCGCCCCGGAGCCGGGGGTGTGGGTGCCGGCGGGCGCGGTCCCCTCACCAGGGCCGGGCGCGGTCGGCGCCAGGCTGCCGAGCGTGATCCAGCACTCCTCCAGCAGGGTGTGACGGGCCGCCTTGGCCCGCTGGAGCAACTGCTCGCCCGCGGCGTCCGCGGAGCACCCGGTCAGCGCCATCACCGCGCCCTTGGCCCGCTCCACGACGGACGACGTCGCCGCCTGGTCACGCAGCCGGTCCAGCTCGGCGCGCTGGCGGGCGACGACCCTGGCCAGTTCGGCCAGGTCCGGTGCGGCACCGGGATCCGGCGGTGTCACGGGCTCGCTCGTCACGCGTTGAGCATCGCACACCGGGCCCGATTCGCAGACCGCCTTGTGTGCACCGAGTGCTCACGCATCCCGGGCGCCGCATGGGCCCCACCGGCCTCGTGGAAGAGTCAGTGGCCGTCGCGCGGGTAGAGCCACAGCCGCAGCAGCCGGCTGAGCCGCGGCATCACCAGGTACGTCAGCACCGGCAGCAGGACCAGCGGGAACACGGCGGCCCGCAGGGGCAGCGGCCAGCCCGTGGTGTGCGGTGTCACCAGCCACTGGACGAGCAGGGTGAACGGATAGGCACCGAGGAAGGTCGTGAGAACCATCTTCCACCGGGGCGGGGCCTGCACGGTGGTGCCCGGCAGACTGAACCAGGTCTCCATGCCGGTCGTCGACTGGCGTTCGCTGCTGACCTCGGTGGCGATGTCCTCGATCCGCCGGTGCCAGCGCGCCCGTTCCTCGGACTCCAGCCAGGCGGCGAGCCGGTGCTGGTCGGACCAGCGCAGCACCGCGTGGTAGCGGTGGCCGTCCTCGGGCGTCAGCCAGGAGACGCCCTCGTTGCCGGGGAACTCTCTGGCGCAGCGGGTGATGCCGTGCGTCCACTCCTCGAACTGCCGCTCCCGGCCGGGTCGCACCTGCCAGGTCAGGACCGTGGTCACCGGCTCGCCGCGCCGGACTTCTGTGGTGCTCATCCACTTCTGGGTGCCACGCGCGGCGCGGGTCATGCCCCGGGGCTCAGGACTGGCGGTTGGCCTCCACCAGTGCCTGGGTGACCGCCCGGACGCTGCGCGCGATGTGCTGCAACTGCATGACTTCGGCCGCGTACAGCTTGATCGTGTGCTCGATGACGCCCTCGTGCAGCCCGAGGCCGGGCAGGTCGGCGCGGGCGGTCTGCAGGGCGGTGCGGGCCACCCGGATCTCGTGCTGGACCTGGATCTGGGCGTGCCGGGCGAGGAGCACCGGGTGGCGGACGAACACGGGGTATCCGGCGTAGCGCGCGGGCACCAGCTCGCGCAGCCACTTGGCCGCCGAGCGCTCCCAGTCGTAGCTCCCGGGGGTCTTCACCTGGCAGGGCCAGTCCGGGCTGATGCGCGTGGACGTCAGGGGCATGATCATCGCTTCCGGGTGTGCGGCGTCGTGAGGGTGGACGACGGGTCGGGGCGGCCCCGGCCTAGGGGATGACCGGGGCCGCCACGGGCACCCGGGACGCCGAAGCGGGTAGGACCCGGCCTCCTCGGGTGCGGAACGGATCCGGAACAGCCGGGTCGCGATCCGTGAGCAGTATTTATATATGCCAACCGGTTTGCAAGGAGCATGAAAACATTCATGCGCGCTTTGTTGTGGATGGTCCCCGTGTGTGATCGGGAGGCCTGCCGCCCGGCCCCCGGGGAGGGTCAGTCCCGGAGGAAGAACTGGTGTTGGTCGGCGACCTGCTCGTACTCCTCCAGCCGCGCCTGCGTCCGCTCCGGGTCCGCGTCCGTCATGGCCTGGAGCAGCGCCGAGCACATCACGCCCGGGGCGGCATAGGAGTCGAAGACCAGGCGGGACCCGGTCCCGGTGGCGAAGGCGACGTCGGCCTCGTCGGCGAGCGGCCCGAGCGCCAGATCGGTGATCAGGGCGACCTTGAGGCCGGCGCCCCGCGCGACCCGGACGGCCGTCAGGGTCTCCTGGGCGTGCCGGGGCATGGAGAACGCCAGCACCCAGGTGCCGCCCGCCTCCCGGGACTGCAGCAGCGCGTCGTAGGCGACGCTGCCGCCGCGGGTCACCAGCCGGACGTCGGGGTGGATCCGCCGGGCGGCGTAGGCGAAGTACTCGGCGAGCGAGACGGAGATGCGCAGGCCCAGGACGGTCAGCGGTGTGGACGAGGACAGCTTGCGGCCGATGTCGATCACCAGGTTCGGGTCGGCGAAGTCCCGCCGCAGGTTCTCCAGGTTCTCGATCTCGGCGTCGACCGCCGCCTGCAGCTCGTTGCCCTGGTTCTCCTCGGCCGGTCCGCCGGCGAGGGTGCCGAGCGCGATCGACTGGAGCTTCTCCCGCAGCGCCGGGTAGCCGCTGAAGCCGACCGCGGACGCGAACCGCGTCACCGAGGGCTGGCTCACCCCGACCCGGTCCGCGAGATCCGTGATCGACAGGAACGCCGCCTCGGTGATGTGCTCGATCAGGTACTGGGCGATGCGCCGCTGGCCGGGGGACAGCCGGGGCCGGTCGAAGAGCGTTCTGAGCTGGGCGGACGGGGAGACCTCCGCTTCCGGGGCGGCCTTGCCCGAGGTGATCGCGGATGCCTGTGCGCGTGCCTGCTGCGGCGATGGCACCGGTGCGCCTCCTTCGTCTCCCGGGGACGTTCAACATAGCTCACGCACCGTGGTGACCAGGGCTTCTTCGCGGGAGCACATGAGGTGCCCGGCGGGTGGATACCCGGACGCCGGGCGGGAACCCGCCGCCGCAGAAGATCCCCTACGACGCCCGAGGAGCCACGGACATGACCGTCCCCGAGGAGAACCGGCCGAAGACCCAGACGACCGACGAGGTCCTGGAACAGCACGACGAGAACCGGAACCGGCCCCCGGGCGCGACCGGCCGCACCATGCGCGAGGCCCTGGAGGAGGCCGAGGTGCGCCCCGACGACTACGACGAGCGGTAGGACATCCACCCCGGGCCACCGCAACCGGCCCACCCCAGACCGAACCGACGACGTTTCCGGCAGGTGATGACCGCATGGGCGCCCTGAGTGCGCTGGAAGAGACCCTGGAGAGCCGATGGGAGGCGCTGTGGGCGCGGGTCCGCGACAAGGAACCGGTCGAGGTCCTCGACGCCCTGCGACGCGAGTGCGACGACAACGCCGTGGTGTGCGGCGAGGGCCGCGTCATGGTCCCCAACGCCTACGACGTGGAACTGCCCGACGACGTGCACGAACATCTCACCCGCACCGGCATCGACGTGGGCCAGGCCCTCACCGACAGCCTCTCCCGCCACGCGGACCGCCGCGGCTACGAGTGGGCGGGCCCCCTGGCGGTGCATGTGGCGAGGTGCCCCGAGGTCCCCAACGGCCGCTACCGGGTGGCCAGCCGGGTGATGCCCAACGTGAGCACCGACGGCTTCTTCCACGCCGCGCACTGACCCGGGGACGTTCAGCTGCGATAGATCGTGATCGAGTGCCCGACGTGCTCGACGGGGCGGCTGCCGCCGATCAGTTCGGCCAGCCGCCCCGTGGCCTTCGCCGCCGCGGAGTCGGACACCACCAGCAGCCCCCGCACCGCGTCGACCGGCACGCGCCGGGGATCCTCGGCCCGGATGCCGTAGAACCCCGGCACGCCACTGCCTTTGTAGACGAGCCACACCCGCTCACCCGCGTACCCCTCCCGCAGCCGCTCCGCGAGCCGCCCGAGATCCTGCCCCCAGTCCACGTTCGAGTCGTGCAGCCACTCCCGTGTCCTGTCCGGCCCCCCGAACGCCTCGTTGGAGTACGGCAGGTAGAAGGGGAACGTCCGCACCGAGCTGACCGCGACGAGTGCCACCAGCACGGCGACCCCGGCCGGCACCCACCGCCGCCGCACCACGAGCAGGCACCCCGCCGCCACCGCGAGGAACAGCGGCAGGAACACGGCGTACCGGGCCCCGAGATCCCGCGCCCCCTGCATGGCCGCCGCCAACAGCACCAGGGGAGCGGCCAGTACATAAGGAGCGGCAGGCCGCAGCCGCCGCACCGCGACCACCGCCGCGACACCCCCGGCCCACAGCGCCAGCATGCCCAGCGGCGTCTTCACCAGCAGCGCGGCCGGCAGGTAGTACCAGAGCGAGCCATCGTAGAGCCGACCGAACAGAAAGCCCTGCCACGGCCGGTTCTCCAGCCCGAACTGCACGCGCATCCCGTCCCGGTAGGCCTCCGGGAACGGCAGCAGCTGGACGAGCAGACCCCGCATCCCGCGCACCACCGGCACATGCTGCTCCGGAGTCCAGCGCAGCCGGGGATCGACGACCAGATAGGCGACCCACACGACCGCGATCGCGGCCAGGGCCACCACGCCCGCCCCGGCCACCGCACGCACCAGGCGCCGGCCGCCCGCGCACCCGCGCCACACCGACACCCCGGCCAGCACCATCAGCACCGGAACGGCGGGCAGCATACTCATCTTCGTGGCCGACGCGGCGCCCAGCGCGATCCCCGCGAGCGGCACGTACAGCCGGGACCTGCGGCGCGCCCGCCACACCAGCCACGCCGACGTCAGCGCGAACCCGGCGGCCGGCACGTCGAGCGTGGCGAGGGAGCCGTGGGCGATGACGTCGGGGGAGAAGCAGTACAGGGCGAGCGCGGCCGACCCCGCCGCGAGCCCGGCCAGTTCACGGGCGAAGGCGAACACCACCAGCCCGAACAGCAAGGTCAGCGCGATCACCGGAAGGCGGGCCCACAGCATCAGCCGCCAGGGATCGTTGCCCGACTCGTAGAGCAGATGCCGGCCCAGCCGGCCCTGGTCCCCGGTGAAGGACGCGTCGATGTGCGGAGCCGCGAGGGCGACACCCGCGCCGATGACCAGCTTGCCGAGCGGCGGATGCTCGGGGTTGTGGCGCAGCCGGTGCTCGTGCGTGTACTCGGCGGCCGCGCCGACGTACACCGGTTCGTCGATCGTCGGCGTCTGCCGCACGGCGGCCGTCACCATCGCGACGGCCATCTGCGCGAGCAGCAGGACCACGAGGAGTGGCACCGGCCACCGCCTGCCGGAACGCCGCTCGGCCCCGGAAGGTGCCCGAGGCGGAAGCGGCCGCGGGACGGCGGGAGCGGTCCGGGGGTCCCTCATGGACCCACTCTGCATCAGCCCCCGCCGCGCACGGCGTCACCGCCGCACGAGTCGCACCGACAGCCCGTCAGCCGTGTGGACGGGCACGGCCCGCAGCGTCGCCGAGTCCAGCTCGACCCGGTCGAACCGGCCGCGCACCTGCGGGGCCGACAGCACCGGGACGATCGTCCCGGCGACCGGCGGACGCTCGGTGTCGAGCCGCAGCGACAGCACGCTGCCCCCGCCGAGCAGGACGCGCCGGCTCACCGTGAGGGCCGGGCCGTGGTCCTTGCGCAGCAGCAGCTCCAGCGTCGACTCGCCCTCCTGGACGTAGCAGCCGCGCACCCGCAGCACCTTGTCCGCGCGGAGCGTGCCGCCCGCCACCCGGACGTCGCCCTGGCCCAGGGCGTTGGCGGAGGCGGCGACCAGCGTGCCGGCCTCGACGACCGTCCCGCCGCGATAGCGGTTGTGGCCCGTCAGGGTGAGCGTGCCCGTGCCCCGCTTGGACAGCCCGCCGTCGCCCTCGATGTCGTTGCGCCAGCTGTCGGCCGCGTGGAAGCCGCCGGCCGCCGCGTCCAGCGTCACGGTCACGTCCCGGTCGAAGGCGCCGTAGCCGTCCGCCGCGGCGAACAGGTTCAGCCGGCCCCACTGCTCGAAGCCGTCCAGCAGGACGTACCCGGAGGGCAGCGCGGTCGTGCGCAGCACCTCGCGCCGCTGGTCCGCGGTCAGGTACGGCAGCCGCGTCTCCAGCAGCACCTCTGCGCCCTTGGGCACGGTGAGCGGGTCCTTGCGGCCCCGGCGGGGCAGGACGTAGGTCAGCCGGGGCCCGACCGCACGGGCGTTGGCCTCGCGGTCGGCGTAGGCGTCGCCGGCGTCCGAGTGCGCGTAGGCGTACAGCGTGTCGGCGGTCGTGCCGGTCTGCCGCGTGAAGTAGGCGAGGGCCTGGGCGCGGGCCGCCGCCTTGAGCTCGGCGTTCGCCGGGTCGGCCAGCGTCGCCGCGGTCAGCGCGGTGGCCATGACCCGGCCGCCGATGACGTCGACGGTGGAGTGCATGCCCGCCATGATCCGGGTGTGGCTGAGCTCGAACGCCCGCGTCACGAGTTCCTGGAAGCGCTCCGGCACCGCGTACGCGAAGGCCAGCGCGGCCAGGTGGAAGGCGTTGGTGTGGCCGCTGGGGAAACCGCCGTCCTCCTCGGCGTTCTCGGAGCGCTGGCGCAGCAGCTGCGGGGCGACGACGACCCGCGAGTCGTACACCGGGTAGCCGAAGGCGTCCTTCTGCCCGGTGTCGACGACCTCGCTGTCCTCGTTCATCCGCCACGGGCGCGGGTACTGGAAGGCGAACTTGGCCGGGTTGCCCGAGGCGAACGGGCCGCGCACGGTGTCGACCAGCTTCGCGACCCTGCCCAGCTCCGAGTCGTAGGAGCCCGCCCCGAGCGCGGAGCCGGCCGGGGCGTCGGCGGGCAGGGTGTCGCTGACCTTCCCGGGCGGCGTGCCGTCCGGGGCGCCGGTGATCGACGTGACCGCCTTGGCGCCCGCCTTGTACAGGTCGGCGAGCGGGCCGAGGCCGGCGATCACGGCGTAGCTCTGGTGCTGGCGGTCGTAGAGGAACGCCTCCTTCGCCTGGGCCTCGGTGCGCGCCTGCGTGACGCGGGCGCAGTAGCGCATGTTGGCGCGCAGCACCTCGCGGTCCAGGACGTGGCCGGTGTCCCAGGCGTCGCCGGTCTTCCAGACCTTGGTCATGCCGCCCAGGATCCGGACGACCGCGTTGGTCTCGGGCGTCTGGTTCGTCAGGACGTTCGACTTGTAGTCGTCGACGAACGCGGCGAAGCCCGTGGCCGCCTTCGCGTCCGCGGCGGCCAGCCAGGTGACGAAGGCCGGAGCGGCGAGCACGCCCGCCGAGGCCCCGAGGGAGGTCTTGAGGAAGCCCCGCCTGTTGACGGCGGTGGCGGTGCGGTGCCCGGCTGATGACGGCATGGGTGCGCCTCTCTTGAGTTCTGCCAAGGGGTACTGCTGCGCGAGCTTCGGCCGTGCGGCCGGGGTGACGAGCGAAGATCTACGGCCGTGCCGTGACCCTTCGGAGAGGGTCCGGCCACGGAACGGTGTCCGGTGCGTGAACGGCGGCCGCCGGGCTCACCGGAGGGACCGGGCCAGCGCCACCGCGCCCTCGACCGGCGGCACCCGCAGGGGCTGCGGCCGGGCCTGGGGCAGGGCTTCGGCGAGCGCGCGGGTGAACGCCCCGTACAGCGCGGGCTGGGCGAGCACCGTGCCGCCCGCCACCACCACGTCGTCCACCGCGACCCCGCGGGCGGCGAGCCGGACGACGAGCGCGGCGAGCGCCCGGCCGCCGTCGGCGATCACACCCCGGGCAAGTGGCGAGCCGGCCTCGGCGGCCGCGAACACGACGGGGGAGTGCCGGCCCCACTCGGCGGACACGTCCGTGGCCGCCTCCAGCGCCGCGCCGAGCGCGGGCACCTCGGCCACACCGAACGCCTCGACCAGTCCGGCCGCCAGTGCGTCGGGCTCCTCACCGCGGTCGTGCGCCGCCCAGACGGCCCGCGCGGCCTCGCGGACGAGTCCGGCGGCGCCGCCCTCGTCGCCGAGCACCGCGCCCCAGCCGCCGACCTGGACCGGGTCGCCGCCGGGCAGCCGCCCCACCGCGACCGAACCGGTACCGGCCACCAGGCCGACGCCCTTGTCCAGCCCGGCGGCGGGGACGAGCAGCTCGGCGTCGCCCACGACCAGCGCGGGCACCCCCAGCCGCTCCTGGAGAGCGGCGCGGATGCCCGCGCACTGGCGTGGCGTCTCACAGGCGTGACCGCCCACGGCGACGGCCGACGGGCGGGTGCCCGCCGGCAGGGCGTCGTGGATCAGCGCGGCCAGCCAGTCGGCGGCGGCCCCAAAGTCGTGCGGCCGCCAGCCCGTACTGCTGCGGACACGGTCGGTGACGGTTCCGCCGCCCGCGAGGGCGCGCAGTTGTGTCTTGGTGCCGCCCACGTCGATGCCGACCACGGAGGGCGTGGAGTCCTGCACGGGTCCTCTTTCGTCGGTGCGCGGTCACGTCGAACGGCAGGCGAACCGTGCGTCGGACCACGGCAGTTGAAGAGGTAGGGAAGCCCCGGGACGGGCTTCTGCGGGCCACGGCAGGCGAGTACCGTGAAGTTCGTTAGGAAGTTAACTAACGAAGTAGGGTGCGTCAAGAGGCACGGAATTCCCGGTGCCGCGCCACCCTTGCGGCCGCCCTGCTCGGCCGCAGCACGACCTGGGGAGACCATGCACCTGAGTGAGAGTGCCCGTGTGGTGTTCGACGTACTGGCCGGGGCGGGCACGGCGACCCGGCCCCAGCTGGCGGCCGGTGCGGGCCTTTCCAAACCGACCGTCTCCACCGCCGTGGCCGAACTGGAAGCCGTCGAGCTCGCCGCCCACTCCGGGCGGGCCTCCGGCTCCACCGGCCGCAGCGCCGCCGTGTACCGGCTGGGCCCGGCCGCCGGCGCCGTGCTCGCGGTCGACCTGGGGCCCGCCAAGACGCGGGTGCGCGCCTGCGCCCTGGACGGCACCCTGCTCGCCGAGGGCACCGGCTCCCGGCCCGAGGCCGCCGGCACCGTCCGCAAGGTCCTCGACGCGCTGCCCGCCGGAGCCCCGCTGCGGGCCGTCGTCGTCGCCGTCGGAGACGTCACCACCCGTGACCGGGAGGGCGCCGGGGAACGCCCCGCGACCGCCAAGGCCGGCCCCGTCTTCGACGCCATGGCCGTCGCCCTGCCCGAGGGCGTCCCCGTCCACCTGGAGAACAACGTCAACTGCGCCGCCCTCGCCGAACTGCACGAGGGCGCCGCCGTCGGCCGCGAGACCTTCGGCTACCTGCGCATCGGCGTGGGTATCGGTCTCGCCGTCGTCATCGGCGGCCGGGTGCTGCGCGGCGCGAACGGCGCCGCCGGTGAGGTGGCCCGGCTGCCCTACCCCTGGGACGACGACCGCGCCCCGCGCCACGAGGGCCTGGAGCAGCGCATGGGCGCGCGCACCCTGCTGCGCAGGGCGGCCGAGGCCTGGCGGGACGGCGACGGGCCCCGCCCGCGCACCGCGGAGCGGCTGCTCGCCCTCTCCGGGCAGGGGCATGCCACGGCCCGGGCCGTGGTCGACGCGCACGCCGCCGACGTGGGCCGGCTCGCCGCCGCCGTCGCCGCCGTACTGGACCCGGGGCTGATCGTGCTGGGCGGCGGTACCGGAGCGGATCCGCAGCTCCTGCCGGGCGTGCGCGCCGAGCTGGCCCGGCTGAGCTGGCCCACCGAGGTGGTCAGCAGCGTCGTGGGGGACACCGGGACGGTGGCGGGCGCCAGCAGGCTGGCCGTGGCCCATGGAATTCAAACCGTGACCGGAGCTGTGCGGGCGAAGCATTGACGGGTGCGCCATCGGTCTGCCAATGTCCGGACAAGCGCTTTCTGAGTCGGTCGGGACACCGACTCCGGGTGAGCCTCCCGCTCGTACGCGAAGTACGGCAGCCGCACGAGGGCGTGCTTGTGCGACGTCGGCCGTCATGGCCGGGGACCCCACCCGTCAGGGCGACGCGGCCGGGCGAGGCCGTGCCCCCGGAAAGCGAAATCTCCCGCAAAATGCACCTGTGCCGCCTCGGCTGGCGCCGTGCTTCTTCCGCTACGACGAAAAGGGACTGAAGATGACCAGTCTGGGTGTACGGCGCTCCCGCCGGCTCGGCCACGGCGGCATACGCCGCGTTGTTCCCCTCGCTGCCGTCGCCACGGCAGGTGCCCTCCTGCTCTCCGCCTGCGGCGGCTCGGACTCCGGCTCGGGCGGGACGTCCAAGTCGCTGACGTTCTGGATCTCCACGGTTCCGGGGCAGGACGCGGGCTGGAAGAAGATGGTGGCGGATTACAAGAAGGAAACCGGCGTCAAGGTCAACCTCGTCAACATCCCCTACGACGGCTACGACGCGAAGCTGCGCAACGCCGCGCAGGCGAACTCCCTGCCCGACGTGGCGGCGGTGCCGAAGCTGGACCCGATTTGGGCGAACAAGCTGATCGACCTCGGCCCCATCGCCAACAACAAGAGCAACAAGATCAACAAGAACTTCATCGCCAAGGACTCGTCCGGGAAGGTGCTGTCCATCCCCTCGGACATCACCGCGTCCGGCCTGTTCATCAACAAGTCGCTCTTCGAGAAGGCCGGCGTCTCCTTCCCGACCTCGCCCCAGAAGACCTGGACCTGGACGGAATTCGTCAAGGCGGCGGACAAGGTCCGGGAGAAGACCGGCGCCAAGTACTCCCTCACCTTCGACCAGTCGCCGTCCCGGCTCCGCGCCATGGTGTACGAGCTCGGCGGGAAGTACGTCCACGCGGACTCCTCCGGCAAGTTCTCGGTGGACGCCGCGACCCGGAAGGCCGTGAAGCGCTTCGTCGCGATGAACGACGACAAGACCATGCCGAAGTCGGTGTGGACCAGCGGCGCCGACCCGTCCGCCATGTTCCAGAGCGGTGACGTGGTCGCCTACTGGTCCGGTGTGTGGCAGGTGCCCGCCTTCGCGGAGAGCATCAAGAAGTTCGAGTGGGCGAGCGTCCCCACCCCGGCCGAGCCGGTGCAGGCCAGTGACGTCAACAGCGGCGGCATGATGGTCGGCTTCAACAACAACGGAGCCGCGGCCACCGCCACGGAGAAGTTCATGTCCTGGCTGTACGAGCCGGCCCACTACCAGGCGCTGTGCGAGGCGTCCGGGTTCCTGCCCGTCGAGAGCGGTCTGACCCCGAAGTACCCCTTCAAGTCCGAGGCGGCGCAGGCGGCGTTCAAGTTGTACAACGAGTCGATCCCGCTGTACGCCCCGATCTCCGGCTACTTCAACACCGCGCAGACGAACTGGGTGCTGAAGGGCAAGAGCCTCACCGAGGACCCGACCAAGACGGAGCTCGGCAAGGCGATCAACGGCCAGCAGTCGGCCGACAAGGCGCTGGACAACATCGTGGCCGGCTACAACCAGCAGGTCGGCGGCTGAGCGCAGGCCGACAGGCCCGGGCGGCGGCGTCTCGACACCGCCGCCCGGCCCCGGGGCCACGCGATGCCGGGCTCACGCCCCTGAGCCCACAGGAACCCATTCCACCAGCACGGAGTCAGGAAGATGACCAAACGCGCCCCGGACGTGTCCGCGAGCCCGCCCAGGAGACGCAGTAAGTACACCCTTGCGCCGCTCGTCCTCATCGCGGCCAACGTCGTGCTCTTCGCGCTGTTCTTCCTCTGGCCGGCGGTGATCGGGCTCGTCTACTCCTTCACGAACTACACGGGCGTGGGGGCGTTCCAGTTCATCGGACTGGACAACTACCAGCGCCTGTTCGGGGACTCCACCTTCTTCGACGCACTGACCCGGACGCTGCTGTACACCGTGCTCTTCGTCCCGCTGAACTTCGTGTTCTCGCTGCTCATCGCCAACGTGCTGGTGAGCAGGCACGCCAAGGGCGTGTCGGTGGCCCGCGTCTTCTTCTTCATCCCGTGGCTGCTGTCGCCCATCGTCGTGGGTGTCCTGTGGCGGTGGCTGTTCGGCGAGAACTTCGGACTGGTCAACTACCTCATCGAGAAGTTCGGCGGAAGTGCCGTCCCGTGGCAGTCGGACGCGGACCTGTCGCTGCTGGTCGTGGTGGTCGCGGCGTCCTGGGCCTGGACGGGCTTCTCGATGCTGCTGTTCATCGCGGCGATCAAGAACGTACCGGTGTCGTACTACGAGGCGGCATCGCTCGACGGCGCCGGTCCGTGGCGCCAGTTCATGAGCATCACCCTGCCGAGCATCGCGCCCACGTCCTTCATCGTGATCCTGCTCAACACGATCCACGCGATGAAGGAGTATCCGCTGTTCGCCTCCCTCAACAACGGCGGACCCGGGACGTCGAACAACCTGCTTGTCCAGTACATCTACCAGACCGGCTTCAAATCGGGCCAGATCGGCTACGCGAGCGCCGCGTCGTTCGTGCTCATGCTCATCCTGATGGCCGTCGCGATCATCCAGCTGGTCGTCAACCGGCGGGTGGAGAACCGATGACAACCACAGACATGCCACGCAAGGTCGACGCCGGGCCCGGACGGGCAGTTCCCAGGAAGCGGGGGCGCGGCGCGGCGACCGGCGGGCTCCGGCGCGCGGTGCCCGCGACGACACTGCTGTGGGTCCTGGCAGCCGTCTACGGGTTCCCGGTGCTGTGGTTCGTCCTCAGCTCCTTCAAGCCGGCGGGAGACCTGTTCTCCTCGCTGGCGCTCTTCCCGGACGACCCCACCCTGTCGGGCTACAAGGCGGCGTGGGACGGCGCCAACTTCTCCCAGTACTTCATCAACACGACCATCGTGTGTGTGATCTCGACGATCCTCACGGTGGGAGTCAGCTGCTGCACCGGCTACGCGCTGGCCAAGTACGACAACCGGTGGCTGAAGGTCTTCTTCGTCGGCATCCTGGCCACCACGATGCTGCCGTCCGAGGTCATGCTCGCCCCGCAGTTCCTGGTGGTCCGCGACCTCGGCCTCTACAACTCGCTCGCCGGCATCATCCTCCCGGCCGTGCTCACCGCGACCGGGTGCTTCATGTTCCGCCAGTTCTTCCTGACGGTCCCCGACGAGCTCATCGAGGCCGCCCGCATCGACGGGGCGCGTGAACTGTCGATCTTCCTGCGGATCATGGTGCCGGTCTCCCGGCCCATCATGCTGACGCTCGCCATCCTGTCGTTCCAGTGGCGCTGGAACGACTACATCTGGCCGCTGCTGATGCTCAACGACCCCAGCAAGTTCACCGTGCAGATCGGCATCCAGAGCCTCGTCGGCGCGCAGAACATCAACTGGTCGGTGGTGCTCGGCGGATCGGTCATCTCCATGATCCCCTTGATTGTTGTCTTCCTGGTGTTCCAGCGTTACGTCATGAACGCCGACATCAACGCCGGACTGAAGGACTGACCCACCCGTGCATCTCCCCCACCAGCGCGGCCCGTTGCACGACCTCGCGGACACCCCGGAGGCGTACGACGCCGTCCTCGCGGACGTCACCGAGCAGGCCCTCGCCCGCATGACGCCCGAGGGCAGCCTCGAACACCCCGACTGCGTCGACGACATCGGCGACACCTCCCTCGGCGTCACCTCCCTGCTCGCCCTCGCCTGGCAGCGCACCAAGGACCCGCGGCTGCCGGAGGCGGTGCGCCGCAGTCTCGCCTTCCACCTGAGGGAGCGGGTCTACACCGAGGACAACCCGGGCTACCCCAACCTGCGGGTGCGCGACTCCGGGCTGCCGTACGCCCGGTACACCCTGGCGGCCGGCGCCCACCCCATCGGCGACTGGCCGAGCACGGTGTGGGCCCTGCTCCAGGCGGTGAACCTGCTGGACCTGGCCGACGGCCTGATCGACGACGGACAGCGCGCGGAACTGCTGGAGGTGGCCCACGGCTACTGGCGCTGGCTGACCGAGGCCACCTTCTTCAACCCGCAGGAGGCCGGCAACCAGGCCATCGGCTGCGTCGTCGGCGGCCTGATGCTGGCCCGGCACCTGCCGCCCGCGCAGGGCGACGCGGTACGGCGCGAGGCCCTGCGGCTCTACCAGGACGAGATCCGCGCCCACCGCGTCGCCGACCGCGGAGCCCTGCTGCCGCCCGAGCACGGCGGCGCCTACGACAACAACTACGGCCCGATCTCCCTGTCCTTCCTCGCCCAGGCCCACCGGGTCAGCGGCGAGGAGGTCTTCGCCGAGGACGGCGACGCGCTCGCCCGCTACATCGACGCCCGCCTCACGGGCGGCGGCTTCGACAACGGCGGCCCGCGCTACAGCGAGCAGCACTCCGCCTTCGAGTCGGTGCTGGGCCTGCGCTACTTCGGCGCCCGCATCGGCTCCGACCTCGGCCGCTACCGGGGCGACAGCCGCTGGGCGCGGCACGCGTGCAAGGCGGACGGCGGCGTCGACGGTCACTTCGCGTGGATGCTGGTCTGGCAGATCCAGGACACCACGCGCTGGCACCGCACGCCCTCGACGGCTCCCGTCCGCCACCAACTGCGCGCGGGCTCGGTGTCGGTGGCCTTCGACACCCACATGACCCCGTCGCTGATCGAGGCGGCCGGCACCTACTACCTCCCGGCCGCGGTCAACCGCCAGCACGGCTTCGGCCCGGTCGCCGACGGCTTCCTGCTGTGCCGCCCGATGGGCGAGGTCCGCGTCCGGGACGTGACCGCCGACGGCCTGACGGCGAAGCTGGTCACCAAGCCGGTCGTCGGCCGCGACCACGTCCTGCGCCACGTGCGGTCCCTGTACGTCACCGACGGCACCACGCTCTGGACGACGGTCGCGGTGGAACGCCTCCCGGGCACGCCGTACCTGCTCGCCGGTCTGCCGTACGCCACCGACGACGGCGACCGGGTCCGTAGGACCGCCGAGCCGCGGGTCACGGCGGCGGGGGCCCTCCGCCTGACCCACCCGGCCTCCGGCGACCCGCACCACTTCGACGCCCGCGCGTCCGTCACCCAGGAGCAGGCGGCCTTCGCCCTGGCCGCCGACCCGCGCGGCTACGGCAACCCCGACGAGGGCTGGCGCCACCTGGTCGCCTCGACCGCCCTGGAGGCCGAACCGGCCCCCGGCGCGCCCGAGGACCTGCACGTGTTCGCGGTCCGCTACGGCCCGGGCGACGACGCGTTCACACCGGCGTTCGTGCGCGAAGGGGCAGCCCTCCGGGTGCGCACCGAGGCCTTCACGGCGGTGATCGGCGACCCGGCGGGCGACGCGCACGCGGAACCGGAACTGACGCTCTCCACCTGAGGGCGGCTCACCCGCGGCGCTGCGGCGGATGGGGCGGCCACGGCCCGAGCCCGGGCAGCCCCTCCGCCGCCACGGGCGACGCGGCGGGGGTGCGTCCGGCCAGCCAGGCGGCCAGGTCGCGCACCCGCCCGGTGACCACCGGGCCGGACCCGTCGCCGGCGGACCATTCCCGGGGCACGTCCCCGGCGCGGACGCGCGTGCCGGCCGGCAGCCGGCACAGCAGGAAGTCGATGGCGTGGCAGGCCAGTTCCACGGGCCAGTCCGCCGGCCGGACGCCCAGGTCCAGGTCGACCATGTGGATCCACGCCTCACGCCAGCGGGCGTGGACCGTCGCGGAGAGGTCCGCGTCGCGGAAGGTCACCGGGCGGCCCCAGTCGGCGTCGTCGAGACGCCCCCAGACCGCCTCCAGTTCGGCCGTGCGCGCGGCGAGCGCGGCCCGGTGCTCGGCGGCGCTGCGGCCCGCGCCCGCCTCGATGATCGCGTTGCGCTCCTCGACCCCGCCGTCGTAGGCGGGCACGAGTTCTCCGCGCAGGGCGTGTTCCGCGAGCCGGGCGAACATGCGCGCGTTGTCGGTGAGATGGGCCAGGACGTGCCCGCGCGACCAGGACGGAAGGGCGGACGCGGCGCGGACCTGCTCGTCGTCGAGCGGGGCGACGAGACGTGCCAGCGCCCGGTGGGCTTCGATCACTTCGGCCACGGGAGGTCGCATGAGCCGCCTTGCTAGACGTCGCTCGCGGGTGCCTGGGCCGCGAGCTCCTCGAGAGGTCCCCCGCTGAGCCGGCAGACCTTCCACTCGTCCAGGAGTTCCGCGCCGAGCGACTTGTAGAAGCCGATCGCCGGCTCGTTCCAGTCGAGCACCCACCATTCGAACCGGTCGTAGCCGTGGCGTCGGCAGAGCGCGGCGAGGGACGCGAGCAGCGCCCTGCCGTGTCCGCCACCGCGCGCCCCGGGCCGTACGTACAGGTCCTCCAGATGCATGCCCCGCGTCCCCGTCCAGGTCGAGAAGCGCGGGAACCACAGGGCGTACCCCGCGGCCTCGCCCGTCTCGTCGTCCTCGGCGATCAGCGCGAAGGCGGCCGGATGCGCGCCGAACAGCGCCTCGCGCAGCTGCTCCTCGGTGGCCCGGGCCTGCTCCACGGCCCGTTCGTACGCGGCGAGTTCACGGATCATCGTCCGGATCTCGGGGATGTCGTTCACGGTGGCGGACCTGATCATGCGGTCGATCATGCCTCATCGCCGCGGGGCGGGGAAACGGTCCGGCAGCGCCTGCCCCGGCACCACCAGGTCCGCGCGCTCCCGGGTCGCCGCGACCAGCTCGGCGTTGCGCTCGTCCGAGCGCAGCACCCACTCCACCGCCTCCCGGTGGGACTTGCCGAACTGCTCGTGCCGGGCGACCAGCCGGCGGACCCGCTCGCCCTCCGGGAGTTCGCAGAACCACACCTCGTCGAGGCGGGAACGGACCCGGGCCCAGGCCCCGGTCTCCAGCAGCAGGTAGTTGCCCTCCGTGACGACCAGCCGGACCGTCGGCGGCACCGGGATCGCCCCCGCGATCGGCTGCTCCAGGACGCGCTCGAAGCCGGGCGCGTAGACCGTGTCGTCGTCCGCCTGGGCGCGCAGCCGGCCGAGCAGCGCCGCGTACCCGGCCGCGTCGAACGTGTCGGGCGCGCCCTTGCGGTCCAGGCGGCCGAGCCGCTCCAGTTCGGCGTCGGCGAGGTGGAAGCCGTCCATCGGGACGTGCGCCACCCAGGGTTCGCCGGTTCCGTTCAGCTCCCGCACCAGATGCTCGGCGAGCGTCGACTTGCCCGCGCCGGGGCTGCCGGCGATGCCGAGGATCGCGCGCCGGCCGTCCCGCGGGAGGGCCCGGGCGCGCCGGACGAGGTCGTCGAAGGTGAGCGGCACACAGCCGAGTGTGTCACCCTGCGCCCAGGACCGTCCGGCACGGGGGAGAAAGGAGCCGCACCGTGTCCGACGACGAAACACGGATCCGCGCACTGATCACCCACTGGGCCGAGTCCGTCCACCGGGGCGACCTCGACGGCGTCCTCGCCGACCACGCCGAGGACCTCGTCATGTACGACGTCCCGCCGCCCCACGAGGGCATCCACGGACTGGCCGCCTACCGCGCCGCGTGGCCGCCGTTCTTCGAGTGGCAGGCCCAGGGCGCGAGCTTCGAGATCGACACCCTCGACGTCACCGCCGGCGCCGACACCGCCTACGCCCACGCGCTGCTGCGCTGCGGCACCCCCGAGGAACTGGCCGAACGCCCCACGCTGCGCCTGCGCCTGACGTTCGGCCTGCGCAAGGAGCACGGCCGCTGGCTGGTGGCGCACGAGCACCACTCCTTCCCGCACGACTGAGCCGTCCCGTCGCGGTGAGTGTGGCGTGCGCCACTCACTGGACGGGCCCGGTCTGGGAACCGGACCTGTATGACGCAGCTCGGCCTACCCGACGACATCCACGCCTGCCTCTTCGACCTCGACGGCGTCGTCACCCGGACGGCCGTCGTGCACGCGGCCGCCTGGAAGGAGATGTTCGACGCCTTCCTGCGCGACCGGGACGGCGAGGGCTTCCGGCCGTTCGACGCGGCCGACTACGACGAGTACGTCGACGGCCGGCCGCGCGCCGACGGCGTACGCACCTTCCTCGCCTCCCGCGGCGTCGACCTGCCCGACGGCGACCCGGACGACCCACCCGGCGCCGGGACGGTGCACGGCCTCGGCAACCGCAAGAACGAGCTGGTCCTGGAGAAGATCCGCACCGACGGCGTCGAGGCCTACGAGGGCACCCTGCGCTACCTGGAGGTGGTCCGCGCCCAGGGGCTGAGCACCGCGATCGTCTCCTCCAGCGCCAACTGCCGCGACGTGCTGCGCTCGATCGGCGCCGAGCACTTCTTCGACGTGCGGATCGACGGCGTGGTGGCCGCCCAGCGCGAGCTGCCCGGCAAACCGCACCCCGACACCTTCCTGGCCGCCGCCGAGGACCTCGGCGTCGAACCGGCCCGGTGCGCCGTCTTCGAGGACGCCCTCGCCGGCATGGACGCGGGCCGCGCGGGCCGGTTCGGCTACGTCGTCGGAGTCGACCGCGTCGGGCAGAGCGACGCCCTGTACGCGCACGGCGCCGACATCGTGGTGAAGGACCTCGCCGACCTGGGGGAGACCAAGTGATCGCACAGCGGGCGTACGACGTCGAACCCTGGACCGTGCGCGAGACGGAACTCGACCTGGACGTCCTGGCCCAGAGCGAGTCCGTGTTCGCCCTGTCCAACGGCCACGTCGGCTGGCGCGGCAACCTCGACGAGGGCGAACCCCACGGCCTGCCCGGCTCCTACCTCAACGGCGTCCACGAACTGCACCCGCTGCCCTACGCCGAGGCCGGCTACGGCTACCCCGAGTCCGGCCAGACGTCGATCAACGTCACCAACGGCAAGGTGCTGCGCCTGCTCGTCGACGACGAGCCGTTCGACCTGCGCTACGGGCGGCTCGTCACCCACGAGCGCACCCTCGACCTGCGCCGGGGCGTGCTGGAGCGGGTCTGCGAGTGGACCTCCCCGGCCGGCTCGACCGTCCGGGTGCGCTCCACCCGGCTGGTCTCCCTCACCCAGCGGGCCATCGCCGCCGTGGCCTACGAGGTGGAGCCCGTCGACAGCCGAACCCGGGTCGTCGTCCAGTCGGAGCTGGTCGCCAACGAGAGCCTGCCCGAGCCGGACGGCGACCCGCGCGCGGCCAGGGCGCTGAAGTCGCCGCTGGAGCCGGAGGAGGACCTCGCCTCGGGCAGCAGGCTGCGCCTGGTCCACCGCACCCGCCGCAGCGGCCTCAGGGTCGCGGTCGCCGCCGACCACACCGTGACCGGCCCCGAACGGACCACCACGAGCAGCGAGAGCAACGTCGACGTGGCCCGGCTGACCATCACCTCCGTCCTGGAGCCGGGGGAGCGGCTGCGGGTGGAGAAACTGGTCGCCCACGGCTGGTCCGGCGCCCGCTCCCGGCCCGCGATGAGCGACCAGGTCGAGGCCGCGCTGGCGGCGGCCGCGCACAGCGGCTGGTGGGGGCTCCTGAAGGACCAGCGGGCCTACCTCGACGGCTTCTGGGCGCGCGCCGACGTCGAGATCGACGGCGACGAGGAGATCCAGCAGGCCGTCCGCTTCGCCCTCTTCCACGTCCTGCAGGCCGGGGCCCGCGCCGAGCAGCGCGCCATCCCCGCCAAGGGACTCACCGGCTCCGGCTACGACGGCCACGCCTTCTGGGACACCGAGGCGTTCGTGCTGCCGCTGCTGACCTACACCGCGCCGGACGCCGCCGCCGAGGCGCTGCGCTGGCGCCTCGACACCCTGCCCGCCGCCCGGGAACGCGCGGCCCAGCTCGGCCTGCGCGGCGCCGCGTTCCCCTGGCGCACCATCGAGGGCTCGGAAGGCTCCGCGTACTGGCCGGCCGGCACGGCCGCCTTCCACGTGGGCGCCGACATCGCGGACGCCGTGGTGCGGTACGTGGCGGTGACCGGCGACGAGGACTTCGAGCGCGAGGTCGGGGTGGAGCTGCTGGTGGAGACCGCCCGCCTGTGGCGCTCCCTCGGCCACCACGACGACCGGGGCGTCTTCCACATCGACGGCGTCACCGGCCCCGACGAGTACAGCGCGATCGCCGACGACAACACGTACACCAACCTCATGGCCCGGGCGAACCTGCTGGCCGCCGCCGACGCCTGCAAACGTTACCCCGAGGAGGCGGCACGGCTCGGCGCCGACGAGGAGGAGCGCGCCGCCTGGCGGGACGCCGCCGAGGCCGTGCACGTCCCCTACAACGACGAACTTGGCGTGCACGAACAGCACGCCGGCTTCACCCGCTACCAGCGCTGGGACTTCGAACACACGAGCCCGGACCAGTACCCGCTGATGCTCCACTTCCCCTACTTCGACCTGTACCGCAAGCAGGTGATCAAGCAGGCGGACCTGGTGCTGGCGATGTACACCTGTGGCAGCTTCTTCGAGGAGGCCTTCGACAACCACGCCGAGGAGCAGATCGCCCGCAACTTCGCCTACTACGAGCCGCTGACCGTACGGGACTCCTCCCTGTCCGCCTGCGTCCAGGCCGTCATGGCCGCCCGGGCCGGACACCTCGACCTGGCCTGCGCCTACACGGCCGAGGCCGCGCTGATGGACCTGGGCGACCTGGAGCACAACACCCGCGACGGACTGCACATCGCCTCGCTGGCCGGCACCTGGATGGCGCTGGTCGCCGGGTTCGGCGGCATGCGGTGCACCGACGGCACCCTGCGGTTCGCCCCGCGCCTGCCCGAGCGGTACAGCCGGCTGGCCTTCACCGTTGGGTTCCTCGGCCGGTGCCTGCGCGTGGAGCTGACCGCCGGTCAGGCCACGTACACCCTGCGCTCCGGACCTCCCCTGACCATCCGTCACCACGGCACGGAGCTGACGGTGGGCCAGGACGCCCCCGTCACCCGGCCCGTCCCCCCGCCGGTCCCGCGCCCGGCCCCGAACCAGCCCCCGCACCGGGCCCCGAACACCCGCTGACCACCCAGTTCAGGTCACGCACTTGGCCGTATTCCACCCTGCACCGCCCCACCCCGCGGGTTAGCTTGGCCGTGTTTTACGATCATCCGGCTTTCAGCCCGACGGGTGGGAGGTCGCAGCGGCCCTACGGCGCGTAGGGAAAGGGGTGGACGATGACCGACGGCGCGAACGCCATTCTCGTTCGTATGCGAAGACGCGAGCAGACCGGCGCGACGGGGACGGTCCGCAAGCGGCGCGGCGACCGGCCGCTCGCCGTCCTGGCCGGCGTCTTCACCCTCGCCCAACTCGTCCTCGTCCGGCCCGTGCTGGGCCTCGGCTGGGACGAGATCGTCTACGTCAGCCAGGTCACCTCCCACCACCCGGCGGCCTTCTTCAGCGCCCCGCGCTCCCGCGGCGTCTCCCTGCTCGTCGCGCCCATCGCCTCCTGGTCGTCCTCCACGCCGCTGCTGCGCGTCTACCTCGCCCTGCTCTCCGGCCTCGCCCTCTACCTGGCCCTGCGCTGCTGGCGGGGCCTGTTCCCGACCCGCGTCCTGGTCGCCGGCGGCGCCCTCTTCGCCTCCCTGTGGGTGACTCTCTTCTACGGTCCGCAGGCCATGCCCAACTACTGGGTCGCGATCGGCGCCCTGATCAGCGTGGGCTGCTTCCTGCGGGCCGGGGCGGAACGTTCCGCCCCGGCGGCCCTGTGGGGCGTCGCCGCGGGCGCCGCGCTCATGGCGTTGATGCGGCCCACCGACGCCGTCTACGTGACGGTGCCGCTGCTCGCCCTCGCGCTGCTCCGCCGCCACTGGCGCCTGCTCCTGGTGCTCGGGGCGGGCCTCGCGGCGGGCGCCGTCCCGTGGGTGATCGAGGCGTACCTGGGCCACGGCGGCCTGGGGCAGCGGCTGTCGGAGGCCTCGCGCATCCAGGGCGGACTCGGCTGGCAGATCGCCGTCGACGACCAGCTGCGCAGCCTGGGCGGCCGGGCCCTGTGCCGGCCGTGCACCGGGCCGATGCCCCATCCCGTGGTCACCGTCTGGTGGTTCTTCCTGCCCGTGCTGGCCGGCCTCGGCCTGGTCGTCGCGGCCCGGGCCCGGCGCCTGGAGCGGACCCTGCTCCCGCTGGCCTGCGCCGCCACGGCCGCCCTGCCCTACCTGTTCATGATCGGCTACGCCGCGCCACGCTTCCTCCAGCCGGCCTACGCGCTGCTCCTGATCCCGGTCGCCGACGCCCTGTGGCACCTGGTCAGGACCCCCGGCGGGAAGTGGCGCCCGGTGGTCGCCGCGCTGGTCGCCCTCGGCCTGGCCGGGCACCTGGCGGTGCAGACCGCCGTCCTGGAACGCACCGTGTCCCGCAACACCGACAGCCGCCGCGACTGGGACCGCACCGCCGGGGAACTGCACCGCCTCGGCGTCCGCCCGCCCTGCCTGCTCGTCGGGCACGAGGCCATCCCGATCGGCTACTACACCGGCTGCTCCTCGGGCGCGACCGCCGGCCACAACGAGAACACCACCCCCGGGGCCATCCTGCGCACCGCCGAGCGCCTCCCGGTCGCCCATATCGCACCGGTCGGCGGCACACCGCCCCGCTACGCCCGCAGCTGGCCCGTCCACCGGATCTCGGACCTGGACGTCCGCGTCGCACCGCCGCCTCCCAGGGCAGGGTGACCGCGTCCGCGTTTCCCGCCCGTCCCGTTCAGGTAGGAGGACGCTTGACGGTCACGAACGAGGGGGGACGGACATGGCGTCGGACGAGCACGCGGGGCGGCTGGGGGAGGAGTTCTTCACTCCGGGCTCCTCGTCCTTCACGGAGTTCCTGGCGGCCCACCGCCCGGAGCTGCTGAGCACCCGCCGCGTCCTCCCGGACGGCGTCCGCGCCCAGGGCGCCCCGCACGGCACGACCGTGCTGGCCCTGACCTACGGCGACGGCGTGCTGATCGCGGGGGACCGGCGGGCGACGATGGGCAACCTGATCGCGCAGCGGGACCTGGAGAAGGTGCACCCCGCCGACGACCACACCGCGGTCGCCTTCGCCGGCTCCGTCGGGCTCGCGCTGGACCTGGTGAAGCTCTATCAGGTCGAGCTGAACCACTTCGAGAAGATCGAGGGCATCCCGATGACCCTCACCGCGAAGGCCACCCGGCTCGCCACCATGATCCGGAACAACCTGGGCCAGGCCATGCAGGGCCTTGCCGTCGTCCCGCTGCTCGCCGGCTACGATCCCGCGGCCCCCGAGGGCGGGCGGGGCCGCATCTTCGGCTTCGACGTCGCCGGCGGACGCTACGAGAAGCACGGCTTCCACGCCGAGGGCTCCGGCTCGCCGTACGCCCGAGGCGCGCTGAAGAAGCTGTTCCGCCCCGCCATGTCCCGGCGCGAGGCGACCCTGACGGCCCTTCAGGCGCTCTACGACGCGGCCGACGACGACTCCGCGACCGGCGGCCCCGACCTCACGCGCCGCATCTACCCCGTCGTGTCCGTCATCACCGGGGACGGCTTCGAGCGACTGTCCGAGGCGGAGACCGAGGAGCTCAGCCGGGAGATGGCCGAGCAGCGCCGCGGCCGGCCGGACGGACCGAACGCCGGGGTGTGACCGGCCGCGGGGCCGGGGCGGGCGGACGGCTCCGCGGAGTTTTCGGTTCCATGGACAAGACCTGTCACGGGCTTTACTGCACATCACTTGCAGGTGCCGGAGGATGGCACGAGGCTGTTCACCGCAGCCGTCCGCCCGACAGAAAGACCCTCCCCCCGATGACGGCCGCCCCTGAGTCCACTCCGCCCCTCCCCGCCCCGGCCCCCGCCCAGCGCACGGCCCGGCACCGCGTCCGCACCTCCATGACGCGGCGGGAGTGGACCAGGGTCGGGGGGATGGCCGCGTTCATCGTGGCCCTGCACGTGATCGGCTGGTTCGTCCTGGTCGCGATCGTCGCCCCCGAGCACCACGCCATCGGCACGCAGACCTTCGGCGTCGGCATCGGCGTGACCGCGTACACGCTCGGCATGCGGCACGCCTTCGACGCGGACCACATCGCCGCCATCGACAACACCACCCGCAAGCTGATGGGCGAGGGGCAGCGGCCGCTGTCGGTCGGCTTCTGGTTCTCCCTCGGCCACTCCAGCGTCGTCTTCGCCCTGGCCTTCCTGCTCACCCTCGGCGTGAAGACCCTGGCCGGGCCGGTCCGCGACGACGGCTCCGCGCTGCACGACGTCACCGGCCTGATCGGCACGACCGTCTCCGGGACGTTCCTCTACCTCATCGCGGCCGTCAACCTCGTCATCCTCGCGGGCATCTGGAAGGTGTTCCGCGCGATGCGCTCGGGCCGCTACGACGAGGCCGCCCTGGAGGAACAGTTGAACAGCCGCGGCTTGATGAACCGCCTCCTGGGCCGCGTCATGAAGTCGGTGTCCAAGCCCTGGCACATGTACCCGCTGGGCCTGCTGTTCGGCCTCGGCTTCGACACCGCCACCGAGATCGCCCTGCTCGTCCTGGCCGGCTCCGGCGCCGCGTCCGGCCTGCCCTGGTACGCGATCCTGTGTCTGCCCGTGCTGTTCGCCGCCGGGATGTGCCTCCTGGACACCATCGACGGCTCCTTCATGAACTTCGCCTACGGCTGGGCGTTCTCCAAGCCGGTGCGCAAGGTCTACTACAACCTCACCATCACCGGCCTGTCCGTCGCCGTGGCCCTCCTCATCGGCACGGTCGAACTCCTCGGCCTCCTCGCCGACAGGTTCGGCCTGCACGGTCCCTTCTGGGACTGGATCTCCGGCCTCGACCTCAACGTCCTCGGCTACGTCGTCGTCGCCCTGTTCTTCGCGACCTGGGCGGTGGCGCTGCTGGTGTGGAAGGTCGCACGCATCGAGGAGAAGTGGTCGGACGGCCTGAGGAACCCCAGCACGTGACGAAGGCCGCAGTCGTCGAGTCCGGGGCGTCCGTCGAGGTTAGGGCCCGCGTAACGGGAAACGCGGAACGGACACGTGAGACGAACGAGTCGACGCAGCGCGACAGGGAGGCAGAAGTGATGGGCACGGAACCGATGCGCCCCGAACCGATGGCGGACGACGCGTACCAGCCCACCGGGACCAACGAGGAGCAGGAGGACGCCGCGCCGCTGGACCTCCAGGACGCCGTCGACGAACGGACCTACGACGACACCCTCGACGAGGGCTACTCCCCGCCGGAGAAGCCCCTGGGCGTCACCAAGCGCGGTACCACCGCCGCCGAGCAGCACGAGGGCGAGACCCTCGACGAACGGCTCTCCCAGGAGGTCCCCGACGTGTCCGCGGAACCGGCCGGGGACGGCGTGGGCGACACGCCCGACGGCGACGGCGAACCGGTGGACCCCGAGGCGGGCACCGCCCGCGCCGGCCGCCTGGTCGCCCCGGACGAGGGCGCCCACCCCGACACCACGAAGGAGACCGTCGCGTCCGACGTGGGCATCGACGGCGGAGCGGCCGGCGCGGAGGAGGCGGCGGTCCACGTCGTGGAGGACGACAGCGTCCTGCCCGACGACAACGCGTAGGGCCCCCGCCCGCCCCGGCCCTGTGCCCCCACCAGGCCCGGGGCACCGCCCCACGCCGGGGCGGTGCCCCGGGCCTTCGACCGGCTACGGCAGCAGCTTCTCCATCGCCGCGGGTCCCTCCGCCGCCAGCTTGCGCCTGGCCCACTCCAGATTGCGGGGGGTGAGGTCCTTGCCCGAGGCGAGGACGAGGTCCTCCGGCGACACGTCGGTGCCGGTGCGGGCGTGGAGCAGGCGGTCCGGGGTGGCGCGGTCCTCGGGCGGCCGGGACTGGGGCTGTGACGTCGACATGTTCTCTGCTCCTAGGGTCCGGATCGCTGGTGCGGCCCCGGTGCTGAAAAACGGGTCCGCTATCACCATTCCCCGCGCGAGCCCGGCGTGCATCCGGAGAGCGCGGACCGGCCCCCTGGACGCCCGGACACCCCGTTCGGACGCCCACCGATGTCGCGTTGCCGAACTCCGGGTGACGGTGGAGTCACGTGTCCCTGCGACTGACAGGAGCTTTTCCATGCGTACACGTGTGACCGCCGCGGCCGGCCTGGCCTGCGCCGCCCTGCTGGCCTTCGGCGGTACGGCGAGCGCCGACGACGGCCCCGTCGGCATCGCCACCCACAGCCCCGGCGTTCTCTCCGGCAACGTCATCCAGATCCCGATCGACGTCAACGCCAACGTCTGCGGCAACTCGATCAACGTGGTCGGGCTGCTCAACCCGGCGTTCGGCAACGAGTGCGAGATCAAGGACTGACGCACCGGTCGTACGGCTTGCCGGCGGCGGCCCGCGGGCCCCCCCCGGGCGCCGCCGCCCCGGCCGGGGCCCCCCCCCGGGC
>NZ_JBEXTS010000008.1:0-70948 GCF_040628815.1 Streptomyces sp. NPDC006140
CGCCCGGTTACATTCCGAACCCGGAAGCTAAGCCTTACAGCGCCGATGGTACTGCAGGGGGGACCCTGTGGGAGAGTAGGACGCCGCCGAACAATCTTTGGAAGGACCCCTGGTCACCAGCGTTCAGCTGGGACCAGGGGTCCTTTCGTTTTTGCACTGCGCGCTGGGCACCCGGCTGCGCGAGAATGACTTGCGGTACCGAAGACAGGAGTCACCATGTCCACCAACTCTCCCGACGACCGACCGGAGCGCGACCAGCGGCGACGGGAGGGGGACCGGAGCGACCGCGGCGGACAGCGCGGGGACCGTGGCGACCGTGGTGGCTTCCGCCGCGACGGCGACCGTGGTGGCTACGGGCGTCGCGAAGGCGACAGGGGGGACCGAGGCGACCGTGGCGACCGCGGTGGCTTCCGGCGTGACGACAACCGTGGTGGCGGGTACGGCCGGCGCGACGACCGTGACCGCGGGCCGCGCCGAGACGACCGCGACCGGGGCGGATTCCGCCGCGACGACCGCGGTGACCGCCCCGCCTTCCGGCGCGACGATCGTGGCGAGCGCCGGGATGACCGCCGTGACGATCGCCGTGACGACCGTGGCGGCTTCCGTCGCGACGACAACCGCCGCGACGACAACCGCGGCGGTGGCTACGGCCGGCGCGACGACCGCCGTAGCGATGTCCGCCGGGGAGACGACCGTGGGCCGCGCGGTGGCTTCCGACGGGACGACCGTCGGGATGACAGGCGCGATGACCGTCGTGACGACAGGCGGGATGACCGTCGTGACGACAGGCGCGAGGGCGACCGCGGCGGATTCCCCCGCCGCGACGACCGTGGCGAGCGCCGCGACAACCGTGACCGTGGCTTCCGTAGCGACGAGCGCGGGGATCGTGGCGGATTCCGGCGTGATGACCGGCGTGATGACCGGCGGGACGACCGTCGTGACGATCGCGGCGGTTTCCGTGGGCGTGACGAGCGCCGTGGCGACGACCGCGGGGACCGTGGCGGCTTCCGGCGTGACGACAGCGGTCGGGGCGGGCGTACCGGCTTCCGCCGGGATGACGGACCTCGCACCGATCGCGGTGAGTTCCGGCGCGACGACAACCGTGGTGACCGTCGTGACGATCGCGGCGGCTTCCGTGGCCGGGACGACCGTGGCGGGCGCGGGCCCCGGCGCGACGACCGCGGTGGGCGGCCCGGGGGCTTCCGAGGCCGTGACGACAGGCGCGATGACAGGCGGGACGACAGGCGGGGCGGCGGCCGGTTCCGTGAGGAGCGCGAGCGGGACAGGGAGCCGATCAAGCGGCTGCCGATCCCCGAGGACGTCACGGGCGACGAGATCGACAAGGACGTGCGGCAGGAGCTGCAGAGCCTGCCCAAGACGCTCGCGGACGACGTCGCCAGGAACCTGGTGATGGTCGCGCGACTCCTCGACGAGGACCCCGAGGGCGCCTACGCCTACTCCAGGATCGCGCTGCGGCTGGCGTCGCGGGTCGCCGCCGTGCGCGAGGCCGCCGGGTTCGCCGCGTACGCCAACCAGAAGTACGGCGAGGCGCTGGCCGAGTTCCGGGCCGCCAAGCGGATGACCGGGAACATCGACCTGTGGCCCGTCATGGCCGACTGCGAGCGTGGGCTCGGGCGGCCGGAGAAGGCGCTGGACATGGCCGGTGCGCCCGAGGTGCACAAGCTCGACAAGGCCGGGCAGGTCGAGATGCGGCTCGTCGCGGCCGGTGCGCGGCGGGACATGGGGCAGCTGGACGCGGCCATCGTGACGCTGCAGAGCCCGGAGCTGGCCTCCAACTCCGTGCAGCCCTGGACCGCGCGGCTGCGGTACGCGTACGCCGACGCGCTGCTGGCCGCCGGGCGGGAGGGCGAGGCGCGGGAGTGGTTCGCGAAGGCCGTCGAGGCCGACCGGGACGGCAGCACGGACGCCTCGGACCGGCTCGCCGAGCTGGACGGGGTGGAGTTCGTGGACGCCCTGGCCGAGGACGAGGACGAGACTGAGGGCGAGGACGCCTCCTCGGAGGAGAAGGACTGACGTCAGGTGACATAGAGGGGGCGGATCCCGACCGGGATCCGCCCCCTCACGCGTGTCAGAGGTCCAGTGCGCGCAGGACCAGGCCCGACGCCGGCTTCGGGCCGAACGACGTGGACTTGCGGGGCATCGTCACGCCCTGCCGGGCCAGGTCGCGGACGACCTCCTCGCGGACCGGGTGCATCAGCACCGCCGTACCGCCGTCGCGTTCCGCCTTCGCGACCGTGGCGGCCGTGTCGTGGATGTAGGCGATGCGGTCGGGGGAGTCCTCGGGGATGTGCCAGACGTGGTCGAGGAGCGTGGCGTGCAGGACTGTCGCGTCGAGGGTGCGCCACGCGGTGGGGCGGTCGGCGGGGACCGTGCGGGCCAGGAGGTCCGGGTCCGGCCGGTCGACGAGGTGGAAGGAACCGTCGCCGGCCAGCAGGAACGCGTTGCCCGCGCAGGCAGCGTCCGCCAGCGCCGCCAGGGCCTCGGGCAGCGGGACGTCGAGGCGGCGGACGCGGAAACGGCCGTCCAGGGCGGCCACGGCGGCGTCGACCGGCAGGTCGTGCAGGAGGCGGTGGATGGCGCGGACCCGGAGGGGGTAGCGGGCCGTGTCGACCAGGAGGACCAGGCCGTGGTCCCAGGGGCTGGGGGAGGGGTGTTCCGCCCGGAGGCGGCGGTAGGTCGCCCAGCGGTGGTGGCCGTCGGCGATGAGCGCCTGGTGGCGGGCCAGGTCCGTCTGGATCGTGGCCACGTCGGCGGGGGCGGTGAGCGACCACAGGCGGTGGCTGAAGCCGTCCTCCGTGGTGGTGGCGAGGAGCGGAGGCCGGTCGGCGGTGCGCTCGATCAGGTCCGCGGTGGCGGTCGCCGAGTCGTCGCCTCGGTAGGTCAGCAGCAGCGGTTCGAGGTTCGCGGAGGTGGCCCGCATGAGGGCCGCGCGGTCGGCGACGACGTGCGGCATGACGTCCTCGTGCGGCAGGACCACCTGCTCGACGGGGTCCGACACGCGCAGCGCGCCGATGATGCCGCGCTGCAGCATGCCGTCGCCGTCGCGCTGCTCGTAGACGTACAGGCCGGGCTCGGGGTCGGTGGTCAGGACGCCCTCGGACAGCCAGCGGCGCAGGGTGACGGCGGCCTGTTCGTTGCGGGCGCTGGGGGTGGCGGCCTGGGGGAGGATCAGGCGGACGATGTTGTGCGGGTCGGAGGACTCGAGGTGGTGCAGGCCGTCGGGGCGGACCACGACGTCGTACGGCGGAGATGTGACGGCGGCAAGGCTGCCGACCCGGTCGGGGTCGTAACGAAGGCCTCGGAACGGGGTGAGTTCCAGGCCTCGGTGCGCCGTTGCCGCCGAGTGACCTGCTGTGTTCATCCCGGCATCGTACGGGTGTCAGTGGCATGGGGGATGATCGGGGGAAAGCCGTCGAACGAGGAGCGATGCGGGATGAGCCGGAGCGTCAGGACGAGGCCCGAGGGCAGTGGGCAGGCCCTGAGCGAGGCGTACGACACGGCGCTGCTCGATCTGGACGGCGTGGTCTACGCGGGCGGGAGCGCGATCGCGCACGCGGTCGAGTCGCTGGCGGCGGCCCGGGCGGGCGGGATGCGGCTGGCGTACGTCACCAACAACGCGCTGCGCACTCCCGGCACGGTGGCCGAGCATCTGACCGAGTTGGGGATACCCACGGGCGCTGACGACGTCATCACCTCGGCGCAGGCGGTCGCGCGGCTGATCAGCGAGCAAGTGCCGCAGGGCGCCCGGGTGCTGGTGGTCGGCGGGGAGGGGCTGCGGGTGGCCCTGCGCGAGCGTGGGCTGGTGCCCGTCGAGTCGGCGGACGACGATCCGGCGGCGGTGGTGCAGGGATACGGCGGGCCCGAGCTGCCCTGGGGACGGTTCGCCGAGGCCTGTTATGCCGTCGCGCGGGGCGTGCCCTGGTTCGCGTCCAACACCGACCTGACGATTCCGAGCGGACGCGGCATCGCCCCGGGCAACGGCGCGGCGGTGGAGGTCGTCCGGATCGCCACGGGCGCCGAGCCGCAGGTCGCGGGCAAGCCGCTGCCGCCGATGCACCGGGAGACGATCCTGCGGACGGGGGCGGAGCGGCCGCTGGTCGTCGGGGACCGGCTGGACACGGACATCGAGGGCGCGTTCAACGGAGAGGTCGACTCGCTGCTCGTCCTGACCGGCGTGACCGACGGGGCGCAGCTGCTGGCCGCGCCGCCGCAGCACCGGCCGACCTACGTGGACGCGGATCTGCGCGGGATGCTCAGCGGCCAGCCGGACGTCGTCGCCGTGGGCGACGGCGGGTTCCGGTGCGGCGGCTGGACGGCGACGGCCGGCGCGGACCGCCTGGAGCTCGACGGGGACGGCGAAGCCCTGGACGGCCTGCGCGCCTTGTGCGCGGTGGCCTGGACGGCCGCCGGCGACGGCGGGTGCGAGCTGGACGGGGCCAAGGCCCTCGTGCGGCTGGGGTTCTGACGGACGGTTGGATGTGATGGTTCGCGGGCACGCTGGAGCGAGGCGTCCGCGCGGCGGCCAGGATCCGAAATCGTGATCGAATGCGAGGGTAGGCTAACCTAACTGCGTGTTGGTCGAGAGTCCCCCTGAACAGCGCGCGGAGACCGCCCCCGCGCCCCCGACCCGACGGGCGGTACGAGCCTTCGGGCTGCTCCTGTCCGTCGCGATCCTGGTGCTCGTCGCGCTGGCGAGCATCGCGATCGGAGCGAAAGAGCTGTCCCTCGGGCAGGTCTGGCACGGCTTGTTCGAGGATGCGGGGACGTACGGCGATGTCGTCGTCGCGGAGCGGCTGTCGCGGACCGTGCTCGGGCTGCTCGCCGGTGCCGCGCTCGGCCTGGCCGGGGCGGTCCTGCAGGCCCTCACCCGCAACCCGCTGGCCGACCCCGGACTGCTCGGCATCAACGCGGGCGCCTCCGCCGCGGTCGTCACGGCCATCACCTACCTCGGGATCACCTCGCTCAGCGGCTACGTCTGGTTCGCCTTCTTCGGCGCGGCCGCGGTCGGGGCGCTGGTTTGGTTCCTCGGCGGCAGCCGGGGCGCGACACCGGTACGGCTCGCCCTGGCCGGCACGGCGATCAGCGCCGCGCTCTACGGCTACCTCCAGGCCGTGATGATCATGGACGACGCGGCGCTCGGCAAGATGCGCTTCTGGACGATCGGTTCGCTGTCCGCGGCGAACGACTCGACCATCACGCAGGTCCTGCCGTTCCTGCTGGCCGGCATGGTCCTCGCGCTGGCCCTCGCCCGGCCGCTCAACGCCATGGCCATGGGCGACGACACCGCCAAGGCGCTCGGCGCCGACCTCAATCGGACGCGGGCGCTGTCCATGCTGGCCGCGACCGTGCTGTGCGGGGCCGCGACCGCCGCCTGCGGGCCGATCGTGTTCGTCGGGCTGATGGTGCCGCACGTCGTGCGCTCCTTCACCGGGCCCGACCTGCGCTGGATCCTGCCGTACGCGGCGATCCTGTCGCCCGTGCTGCTGCTCGGCGCCGATGTCATCGGCCGGATCGTGGCCCGGCCCTCGGAACTCCAGGTGGGCATCGTCACCGCGATCCTCGGCGGACCGGTGTTCATCTACCTCGTACGACGGCGGAGGACGGCGCAGCTGTGAAGACCACCAACCGTGCTCTGCGAACCCCCGGCGGGCTCTCCGTACGCCTGGACGTACGGGCCTTCACCGTCGTGCTCCTGCTGCTGGTCGCGGCGCTCGTGGCCAGTGTCGTGCTCATCGGCACCGGCGACTTCCCGATCCCGGCCGCCGACGTGCTCAGGACGCTCGTGGGCGACGGCAACGCGGGCCAGGAGTTCATCGTCAACGAACTGCGGCTGCCGCGGGTCCTGGTCGGGCTGCTGGTCGGCGCCTCGCTCGGACTCGGCGGTGCGCTGTTCCAGTCCATCTCCCGCAATCCGCTGGGCAGTCCGGACGTGCTCGGCCTCGGCCAGGGCGCGGCGGCCGGCGCGCTCACGGTGATCGTGCTGTTCTCCGGCAGCGCGAACGAGGTGGCTGTCGGCGCGCTCGTGGGCGGCCTGGCGACCGGGCTCGCCATCTACGTCCTCGCCTGGAAGCGGGGCGTGCACGGCTACCGGCTGGTGCTGGTCGGCATCGGCGTCTCCGCGATCGTCACCGCGGTCAACGGCTATCTGCTCACCAAGTCCGACCTGGTGGACGCGGCCCGCGCCGTCGTGTGGATGACCGGGTCCCTCGACGGCCGTGACTGGGCCCAGGTCTGGCCGCTGCTCGCGCTGTGCGCCGTGCTCGTGCCGCTCGTGCTCGTCAACGCGCGCGGGCTGCGGCTGATGGAGATGGGCGACGACGTGTCGTACGCCCTCGGCGTGCGGGTGGAGCGCGTCCGGCTGCTGCTGATGGTGGCGGCCGTGCTGCTCACCGCGTCCGCGACCGCCGCGGCCGGGCCCGTCAGCTTCGTGGCGCTCACCGCGCCGCAGCTGGCCCGGCGCCTGACCCGTTCGCCCGGCCCGAACCTGCTGCCGTCGCTGTGCATGGGCGCCGCCCTGCTGGTCACCGCCGACTGGGCCTCGCAGCGGGCGTTCGGCGCCGAGCAACTGCCCGTGGGCGTGGTCACCGGCGTGCTCGGCGGTGTCTACCTGCTGTGGCTGCTGGTCACCGAACGCAAGGCGGGGCGGATATGAGCACCGGCACCGGCGTGGGCACGAACGCCGAGCGCAGCATCAGCAGCGGGCTGAACAACCGAAGGAGCACCGTGAACCGTCTGTCCGCCGAGAACGTCACCCTCGCCTACGACCAGCGGGTCATCGCCGAGCAGTTGTCGGTGGAGATACCCGACAACTCCTTCACCGTGATCGTCGGCCCCAACGCGTGCGGCAAGTCGACGCTGCTGCGGGCGCTGTCGCGGATGCTCAAGCCCAGCGCGGGCCGGGTGCTGCTCGACGGGCAGGTCATCCAGTCGATGCCCGCGAAGAAGGTCGCGCGCACCCTCGGCCTGCTGCCCCAGTCGTCCATCGCGCCCGACGGCATCACCGTCGCCGATCTCGTCGGCCGGGGGCGCTACCCGCACCAGGGCATCCTGCGCCAGTGGTCCACCGAGGACGAGCGGGTCGTCCAGGAGTCCATGCGGCAGACCGGCGTCGCCGAGCTCGCCGACCGCTACGTCGACGAGCTGTCCGGCGGCCAGCGCCAGCGGGTGTGGATCGCCATGGCGCTCGCCCAGCAGACCCCGCTGCTGCTGCTCGACGAGCCGACGACGTACCTCGACATCCAGCACCAGATCGACGTGCTGGACCTGTGCGCGGAGCTGCACGAGGAGCAGGGGCGCACGCTCGTCGCCGTACTGCACGACCTGAACCACGCCGCCCGCTACGCCACCCACCTCATCGCCCTGCGCGAGGGCAGGGTCATCGCGCAGGGCGCGCCGAACGACATCGTCACGGCCGAGCTGGTCGAGGAGGTCTTCGGACTGCGCTGCCAGGTCATCGACGACCCGGAGACGGGCACACCGCTGATCGTGCCGGCGGCGCGGAAGGCCCGGATCAGGGACGCGGCAGGGACGGAGTCCGAGGCCGGCGTGGAGAAGGTGACCGCCGCGGAAGCCTCCTGAGGCCGGGCGCTACAGGAGCTTCCTGAGGCGGAGCAGGTCCCGTAGCCCCGCGTGGAGTCTCACCCGGCCCGAGCCCCAGGCGGTGGCGAAGTTCAGCTCGCCGTCGACCAGGGCCACCAGGTCGTCGCCGGTCATGGCCAGTCTGATCTCGGCCTTGCCGGGCGGCGGCCCCGGCACCGTGTCGTGCACCTCGATCCGCCCGCCCCGCATCCGGCCGGCGAAGGTGACGTCCAGGTCCGTGATGTGGCAGCTCACCGAGCGGTCCAGGGCCGCGGCCTCGCGGGCGTCCCCCTCGGCGCGCTGCATGTTGTCCGAGAGCTTGTCGAGTGCGCTGCGGCACTCCTCGATCGTGGCCATCGCGCTCGACGGTACCGCAGCCGTTCGCGGTAGCGTCGGGGCATGGACGACGCAGTTCCCGAGACCCCGGCGGTGGCGGAGGAAGAAGCCACGCACGAGGCGTACGACCCCGCCGCCCCCGCTCCCCTGAACGTGCCCCGCACCCCCACCGGCGACGCCGACGTGGACGCGGCCCTGGACCGGCTCGGTGACGCGGACCACCTCGCCACGGACGGGCACCTCGAGGTGTACGAGGATGTACACCGGGGGCTGCGCGACGCGCTGACCGCGCTCGACGTACGCCCGGGACCTCCGGCGCCCCCCTCGCCGCCTGGACCGAGGAGCTGAACCGAACGTGGCAGGAGTCGCACGCCGCCGTCTGGACGCGGAGCTGGTTCGCCGGAAGCTCGCGCGCTCGCGTGAGCATGCCGGCCAGCTGATCGCCGCCGGGCGCGTCTCCGTCGGCAAGACCGTCGCGACCAAGCCCGCCACGCAGGTGGAGACGGCTGCGGCGATCGTCGTCGCGGCCGACGAGAACGACCCCGACTACGTCTCGCGCGGCGGCCACAAGCTCGCCGGTGCGCTGGAGGCGTTCGTGCCGCAGGGGCTGACCGTCGAGGGGCGCAGGGCGCTCGACGCCGGCGCGTCCACCGGCGGTTTCACCGACGTCCTGCTGCGCGCGGGTGCCGCCCACGTCGTCGCCGTCGACGTCGGATACGGACAACTCGCCTGGTCCCTGCAGAACGATGAACGCGTCACCGTCAAGGATCGTACGAACGTACGCGAGTTGACGCTTGAAGCGATCGATGGGGAGCCTGTGGATCTTGTCGTGGGGGATTTGTCCTTCATCCCGCTCGGGCTGGTCCTGCCCGCCCTGGTGCGGTGCGTGAAGCCGGACGCCGACCTGGTGATGATGGTCAAGCCGCAGTTCGAGGTGGGGAAGGAGCGGCTGGGCAGCGGGGGAGTCGTACGCAGCCCCCAGCTGCGGGCCGAAGCGGTCCGGGGGGTGGCCGAGAAGGCCTGGGGGCTGGGGCTCGGCGCGAAGGGCGTGACGGCCAGTCCGCTGCCCGGGCCGTCGGGGAATGTCGAATACTTCTTGTGGCTGCGGGCCGGGGCACCGGAACTGGACCCGGCCGACGTTGACCGTGCTGTGGCGGAGGGGCCGCGTTGACCGAGAACCGAGCTCGTACTGTTTTCCTGCTCGCCCACACGGGGCGGCCCGCCGCCGTGCGCAGTGCCGAGCTCGTCGTGAAGGGGCTGCTGCGCTCCGGCCTCGGCGTCCGCGTCCTGGAGGCCGAGGCACGCGACCTGCCGCTGCCGGACGAGGTGGAGCTGGTCAAGGAGGCGACCCCGCAGTGCCTCGACGGATGCGAGCTGCTCATCGTGCTCGGCGGCGACGGCACGCTGCTGCGCGGCGCGGAGTTCGCGCGGGCGTCGGGCGTGCCGATGCTCGGCGTCAACCTGGGGCGGGTCGGGTTCCTCGCGGAGGCCGAGCGGGACGACCTCGACAAGGTCGTCGACCGGGTGGTGACCAAGGCGTACGAGGTCGAGGAGCGGATGACCGTCGACGTCGTGGTGCACCGCAACGGCGACATCGTGCACACGGACTGGGCGCTGAACGAGGCGGCCGTGCAGAAGGTGTCCGCCGAGCGGATGCTGGAGGTCGTCCTGGAGATCGACGGGCGGCCGGTGACCGGGTTCGGCTGTGACGGGATCGTGCTGTCGACTCCGACCGGGTCGACGGCGTACGCGTTCTCCGCGGGCGGGCCGGTGGTGTGGCCGGAGGTCGAGGCGCTGCTGATGGTGCCGATCTCCGCGCACGCGCTGTTCGCGAAGCCGTTGGTGACATCGCCGGATTCTGTGTTGGCTGTGGAGGTTCTGCCCCACATTCCGCCGGGTGTGCTGTGGTGTGACGGGCGGCGGACGGTGGAGCTGCCGCCGGGCGCCAGGGTCGAGGTGCGGCGGGGGGCCGTGCCCGTGCGGTTGGCCCGGCTGCACCATGCCTCGTTCACGGACCGGCTGGTGGCCAAGTTCGCGCTGCCTGTTTCCGGGTGGCGGGGCGCCCCTCATTAGCGTGGTTGCTCGTCGGCGGCGGGTGCGGGTCGTTTGTGGTTGTTCGCGCCCACGCGGCGGAGCCGCATATTGATACAGCCCCGCGCCCCTTGAGGGCGATCCACTCGCGTGGGTGACAAGGGCAGGCCAGTCGCAATCCTCGGCCCGGACCTCGTAAGGTCGTGTCCGTGTTGGAGGAGATGCGGATACGGTCGCTCGGTGTGATCGACGACGCCGTCGTCGAGCTGTCGCCGGGGTTCACCGCGGTCACCGGTGAGACGGGTGCGGGCAAGACCATGGTGGTCACCAGCCTGGGATTGCTGCTGGGCGGGCGGGCGGACCCGGCGCTCGTACGGATCGGGGCCGGGAAGGCCGTCGTGGAGGGGCGGATCACCGTCTCCCCGGACGACACGGCCGCCCTGCGCGCCGAGGAGGCCGGGGCCGAGCTCGACGACGGGGCCCTGCTGATCAGCCGTACCGTTTCGGCCGAGGGGCGCTCCCGGGCGCACCTGGGCGGACGCAGCGTGCCCGTGGGCGTGCTGGCCGAGCTCGCCGACGAGCTGGTGGCCGTGCACGGGCAGACCGACCAGCAGGGGCTGCTCAAGCTGTCCCGGCAGCGCCAGGCGCTCGACCGGTACGCCGGCGACGCGGTCGCCGTGCCGCTGGCCAAGTACGGCGAGGCGTACAAGCGGCTGCGGGCCGTCTCCGCCGAGCTCGACGAGATCACCACGCGCGCGCGGGAACGGGCCCAGGAGGCCGACATGCTGCGCTACGGCCTCGACGAGATCGCCGCCGTCGAGCCCCGGGCCGGTGAGGACGTGGAGCTGGCCGAGGAGGCCGAGCGGCTCGGGCACGCCGAGGCCCTGGCGTCCGCCGCCGCGGCCGCTCACGCCGCCCTGGCGGGCAATCCCGAGGACCCCGAGGGCGTCGACGCCGGGACGCTCGTCGCGGGCGCCCAGCGGGCCCTGGACGCCGTACGGTCGCACGACCCGGCGCTGGCCGCGCTCGCCGACCGCATCGGCGAGATCGGGATCCTGCTGCGCGACGCGGCGGGGGACCTGGCCGGGTACGCCGACGACCTGGACGCCGATCCGCTGCGGCTGGCGGCCGTCGAGGAGCGGCGGGCCGCGCTCACCGGGCTGACCAGGAAGTACGGCGAGGACATCGCCGCCGTGCTGGCCTGGGCGGAGAACGGCGCGGCCCGGCTGACCGAACTCGACGGCGACGACGAGCGGATCGGGGAGCTGACCGCCGAGCGGGACGCGCTGCGCGCCGAACTGGGCGGGCTCGCCCAGGCGTTGACGGACGCGCGGACGGAGGCCGCCGAGCGGTTCGCCGCCGCCGTGACCGCCGAACTGGCCTCGCTGGCGATGCCGCACGCGCGCGTGTCCTTCGACATCCGGCAGACCGAGGACCCCGACGGCGTCGAGGTCGGCGGGCGGCCCGTCGCCTACGGGCCCGCCGGTGTGGACGAGGTGGAGCTGCTGCTGGCCCCGCACCCGGGCGCGCCGCCCCGGCCGATCGCCAAGGGCGCCTCCGGCGGTGAGCTGTCCCGTGTGATGCTGGCCGTGGAGGTCGTGTTCGCGGGGACGGATCCCGTGCCGACGTACCTCTTCGACGAGGTCGACGCCGGGGTCGGCGGCAAGGCGGCCGTCGAGATCGGCCGGCGGCTCGCGCGCCTGGCGAAGAGCGCGCAGGTCGTGGTCGTGACGCATCTGCCGCAGGTGGCCGCCTTCGCCGACCGGCAGTTGCTGGTCGAGAAGACGAACGACGGGTCCGTGACCCGCTCCGGCGTCAAGGTCCTGGAAGGGGAGGACCGGGTGCGGGAACTGTCCCGGATGCTCGCCGGCCAGGAGGACTCGGAGACGGCCCGGGCGCACGCGGAGGAGTTGCTGGCGACGGCCCGGGCGGACCTGTAGCCGGCGGGCGGACCAGACCGGGCGGGTCGCCCAACTTCACTCGTGTGGGTGACCCGGCCCGGCGCATTCCCCCGCTGCCGCGCCCCACGGTCGCGCCGCCGGGGTTCCGGCGTTCCCGGAACCCCCGTATGTCCTGGCATCCTTGGCGGAGTACGCGTGGGAAACCGCGTCGTGACCGCCCGACCCGAACCAGGAGCCCGGCCACGTGACCCCCGTGAGCAGCCACTCACCGCCTGGCCAGTCCCCGCTGCGCACCGTGCAGGTGCTGGGCGGAGGCAACGCCGCCAGCAGTGCGCATGTCCGCTCGCTGGCCGCGGGGCTCGTCGCGAGGGGCGTGAAAGTCACGGTGTGCGCCCCTTTCGAGGCGGATCGCGCCTATGACTTCAGCGGGGTCGGCGCCGACCATGTGCACGTGCCGCGCAGCAGCGACCCGGTGTCGGTGGCGGCGCTGCGGGCGGCCTGCGCGAACGCCGATCTGGTGCACGCGCACGGGCTGCACGCCTCCTTCCGTACCGTCCTCGCGCTCAGCGGGCGGCGCGTGCGGACCCCGCTGGTGGTGACGTGGCACGACCGGGCGCACGTCGACGGTGCGCGTGCCCAACTGCTGAAGGTGCTGGAGCGGCGGGTCGCGAAGGCGGCCACCGTCGTGCTGGGGACGACATCGGCGCTCGTGGACCGGGCCCGGCGGACGGGCGCGCGGGACGCGCGGCTCGCGGCCGTCGCGCTGCCCGGCTCCCGCCGGCCCGTGGAGCCCGACGACCCCGACCGGCTGCGGCCCAAGGTCCGCGCCGAACTCGGCGCCATCGGACGGCCGTTGCTCATGGCCGTCGGCTCCCTGGAACGCCACCGCGGGTACGACGTACTGCTGGACGCGGCGCGCGTGTGGCGCCGCCTCGACCCGGTTCCCCTCGTCGTGATCGCCGGGGAGGGGCCGCTGCACGGCGAACTCCAGGGGCGGATCGAGGAGGAGGGGCTGCCGGTCCGGCTCATCGGGCGGCGCGACGACATCAGCGACCTGCTCGCCGCCGCCGACCTCGCCCTGCTGCCGAGCCGCTGGGAGGCCCGCTCCGTCCTCGCCCAGGAGGCGCTCCACGCGCGCGTGCCGCTCGTCGCGACCGACGTCGGCGGCATCCCCGAACTCGTCGGCGACGCGGCCGAACTCGTGCCGTACGGCGACGCGAAGGCCCTCGCCGACTCCGTCGTACGCCTGCTCGGCGACCCCGCCCGCCGGGAGCTGCTGAAGGACAAGGGCGCCCGGCAGGCGGCGAGCTGGCCGACCGAGGACGAGACGGTCGCCCAGGTCCTCAGCGTCTACGACGAGTTGACCCAGCCCCGGCCCCTGACGTGAAAGCAATAGTTGACCCGGTCCCGGTCCCTCACGGAAAGCTCTAAGGGACGTGTCTGCGGGCCCGTAGCGCCAGGCTCAGGGCCAGTACCGTCTGCGGGTCGTCCAGGTCCGTGCCCAGCAGCTCACCGATGCGCGCCAGCCGGTTGTACAGGGTCTGCCGGTTGAGGTGCAGCTCCCGGGCCGTCTCCGCCTTGCGTCCCGCGTGGGCGAGGTAGGTCGTCAGGGTGGGCAGCAGCGGCGGGCGGGAGCGGCGGTCGTGGTCCAGCAGCGGGCCGAGCGCCCGGTCGACGAAGGCGGCCAGGTCCGGGTGGTCGCGCAGCCGCCACAGCAGCAGGTCGATGTCCAGGCGGCGGGCGTCGAACCAGGGCCGGTCCGGCAGGCCCTGGGCCGCCGCGGCCGTCTCGGCGGCGTGCCGCAGCCCCGAGGCCGCCGCCGTCCAGCCGCCCGCCACCCCCACGACCACCACGGGCGGCGGCACGCCCGGCCGCAGCATCCCGGCCCGCTCCACACCGGCCCGCAGCGCCGCCGCGACCCGGTCCGCGACCGTCGCCCGCTCCGACTCCGCGCGCAGCCCCAGCAGCACCGGCACCCGGCCCTCCACCGGCCGCACCCCGAGCAGCACCGGCACGCCCACCGCCGCCAGCTCCTCGGAGACCGCCCGGGCCAGCACGGCCCAGCCTCCCCCCGGCTGCAGCGCGTCCCCCAGCCGCATGACGACCGGCAGCAGCGGTCCCTCACCCGGCCGGAAGCCCAGCACGCGTGCCTGCGCCGGGGCGTCCTCCGCCGTGACCCGGCCCTCGGCGAGGTCCGTGAGGAAGTCGCCGCGGCCGCGCGCCGCCAGTTCCTCCTCCTGCCGCGCCTGCATCAGCACCACGGCCAGGATGCCCGCCGCCCGCTCGGCCGCCATGCGGTGCACGGGCGCCAGGGGAGTCCGCACGGGCAGCAGGACGAGACGCGCGCGGACGCCCCCGCTGCCGGGTCCGCCGCCCGGCACGTCCACGAGGAGCGAGCCCGCGAGCGGCGGCTCGTCCCTGTGCTGCCCGCGCAGCCCCTCCCACACCTGGAGCGGGTCCGCGCCCTCGGGACCGGCCCCTGCGGCGTACAGCAACTGCCCGTCGGCCGTCTCCAGGAAGACCGGGTTGCCGCCGAAGTCGGCCAGGATGCCGAGTACCTGGGGCACTCCGCCGCCGCCCAGCAGGGCCTCCGTGCAGCGGCGGTGCACCTCCTCGGCCCGCTGGAGCAGCGCGTAGTGGCCGTTGACGATCTCGGTGTGGATCTCCTCCGTGACGGTGACGAACGGCACCTCGCGGTGCAGTTGGACGAGCGGCAGTCCGGCCGAGCGGGCCGTGTCGACCAGCGCCGCGGGGAGCCGGGTGAAGCGCGGGCCGAGTTCCACGACCAGGGCGGCGATGCCGCGCTCGGCCAGCGTGCGCACGAACGCCCGCTGCTCGGCCGGGCGGGCGCCGAGGCCGTAGCCCGTGGTCAGCAGCAGCTCCCCGCCCTTGAGCAGCGAGGCGATGTGCGGCACCTCGCCCGCGTGCACCCAGCGCACGGTGCGCCCGAGCCGGTCGGCGCCCGCCAGCACCTCGGGCAGCCCGCTGCGCAGCCCTGGCAGCTCCAGCGCCCGCTGCACGGTGATCCCGGCGCCCTGGGTGTCGTACGCGCTGCCCGTCCCGCTGTCCATGGGCCGGACGCTACCCGCGCGGGTGCCTCCCGGACATCTCCGCGGCCGCCCGGGGGCGATCACGTACGGGATTACCGTGTGATCGTCCGGGTACGGGCGCCGTCATGGACATCAGCGTGGTCGCCGTGGGGCGGGAAGACGACAGTCCGGTCGAGGAGCCGTTGCGGGTCGCCGTGCTCGCGGACCGGCTCGGTTACCGGGAGGTGTGGGCGGGCGAGGGGCCGACGTGGGACTCGTTCGTCCTGGCGACGGCGATCGGCGCGGCCACACGACAGGCCACGCTGACGGCCGGGCCGGTGCCGGTGAACGTGCGCGACCCGCTCACCGTCGTCCGGGGCGCCGCGTCCACCGCGGCCGTCACCGGCCGGCCCGTCGGGGTCGCCCTGGGCACGTCCAGCAAGCGGGTCGTCGAGGGCGTGCACGGCCGGCCGCGCACCCGGCCCGCCGCCACCCTGGAGGAGTCGGCCGCGGCGGTGCGCGCGCTGATGGACAGCGTGCCGGGCGAGCCGGTCGTGCCCGGCAGCGGCTTCCCGCGCCGGCTGCCGCCGCCCGGGGGGATGCTCACCGTGGCGGCCTTCGGTGAGCGCGCCGTCGCCACGGCCGTCGCCCACGCCGACCGGATGCTGCTCGACCTCGTCTCCCCGGAGCAGGTCCGCATGCTGCGGGCGCGGATGCTCGCGGCCGCCGAGCGGGCGGGCCGTACGCCCCCGCGGCTGGCCGCCTGGCTGCCCGCCGCCGTCGACCCGGAGCCCGAGTCGCTCCGGCAGATCCTGCGCAGCGTCGTCGGCTACCTCGCCGTGCCGGGCTACAGCGACATGTTCGTCGACGCCGGGTTCGCCGAGGTCGTCGAGCTGGCCGCCAAGGGCGCCGACCGGGACACCCTGCTGCGGGCCCTGCCGCCCGAGGCCGCGGGCACGGTCGGCCTCGTCGGCGACGCCGGCACCGTCCGCGCCCGCGTCGACGCCTACGCGGAGGCCGGTCTCGACGAGATAGCCCTGGTCCCGGCCACGGCGGGCGACCCGGCGGGGGAGCGCACGCTCACGGCCCTCAAGCCGGAGTGACGCTCCCAGCGCTCCCGCTCAGCCGCCGTACGCGCCCGAGGCCGTCAGCCGCAGCGCCGTGTCGATGAGCGGCACGTGGCTGAAGGCCTGCGGGAAGTTGCCCACCTGGCGCTGCAGGCGCGGGTCCCACTCCTCGGCCAGCAGACCGAGGTCGTTGCGCAGGGACAGCAGCTTCTCGAAGAGCTTGCGGGCCTCGTCCACGCGGCCGATCATCGCCAGGTCGTCGGCCATCCAGAACGAGCAGGCGAGGAACGCGCCCTCGTCACCGGGCAGGCCGTCGACGCCCTCGTCGCCGCCCGAGGTGGGGTAGCGCAGGATGAAGCCGTCCGGCGTGGACAGCTCCCGCTGGATCGCCTCGATCGTGCCGATGACCCGCTTGTCGTCCGGCGGCAGGAAGCCCATCTGCGGGATCAGCAGCAGGGAGGCGTCCAGCTCCTTCGAGCCGTAAGACTGCGTGAACGTGTTGCGCTCCTTGTCGTAGCCCTTCTCGCACACGTCCCGGTGGATGTCGTCGCGCAGTTCCTTCCAGCGCTCCAGCGGGCCGTCGGCGTCGCCGGACTCGATCAGCTTGATCGTGCGGTCGACGGCGACCCAGGCCATGACCTTGGAGTGCACGAAGTGGCGGCGCGGGCCGCGCACCTCCCAGATGCCCTCGTCCGGGTCCTGCCAGTGGTCCTCCAGGTAGCGGATCAGCTTCAGCTGGAGCAGCGAGGCGTAGTCGTTGCGCGCGAGGCCCGTCATGTGGGCCAGGTGCAGGGCCTCGGTGACCTCGCCGTAGACGTCCAGCTGGAGCTGGTGCGCGGCGCCGTTGCCGACGCGGACCGGGGTGGAGCCCTCGTAGCCCGGCAGCCAGTCCAGCTCCGCCTCGCCCAGCTCGCGCTCGCCGGCGATGCCGTACATGATCTGCAGGTTCTCCGGGTCGCCGGCGACCGCCCGCAGCAGCCACTCGCGCCAGGCGCGGGCCTCCTCGCGGTAGCCGGTGCGCAGCAGCGAGGACAGGGTGATCGCCGCGTCGCGCAGCCACGTGTAACGGTAGTCCCAGTTGCGGACGCCGCCGATGTCCTCCGGCAGGGAGGTGGTCGGCGCGGCGACGATGCCGCCGGTCGGGGCGTACGTCAGGGCCTTCAGCGTGATCAGCGAGCGGACCACGGCCTCGCGGTAGGGGCCGTGGTACGTGCAGTGGTCGACCCACTCGCGCCAGAAGTCCTCCGTCGCCTCCAGCGACTGCTCCGGCTCGGGCAGCGGCGGCGGCTCCTTGTGCGAGGGCTGCCAGGAGATCGTGAACGCGATCCGGTCACCGGGAGCGACCGTGAAGTCCGCGTAGGTGGTGAGCGACTTGCCGTACGTCTCGGCGGATGTGTCGAACCACACGGAGTCCGGGCCCGCCACCGCCACCGTGCGCCCGTCGTGCTTGTGCACCCACGGCACCACCCGCCCGTAGGAGAACCGCATCCGCAGCGCCGAGCGCATCGGCACGCGGCCCGAGACGCCCTCCACGATCCGGATCAGCTGCGGGGCGCCGTCACGCGGCGGCATGAAATCGGTCACCCGGACCGTGCCCCGCTGGGTGTCCCACTCGGACTCCAGGATCAGCGAGTCGCCGCGGTAGCTGCGCCGGGCGGCGGTGGGGGGCTCCTGGTCGGAGGCGTAGGCGGGGCCGAGCCGCCAGAAGCCGTGCTCCTCGTTGCCCAGCAGGCCGGCGAAGATGGCGTGCGAGTCGAAGCGGGGCAGGCACAGCCAGTCGACTGTCCCGTCCCGGCAGACCAGGGCAGCGGTCTGCATGTCTCCGATGAGTGCGTAGTCTTCGATGCGCCCGGCCACGTGCAACTCCAGTCGAACGGCCACGTCACCCCACGAGGGGGCTGTCGCTAGTGCGGTCAAGGGGGGTTTTCGGCAAGTCTTGCAATGCGTCGTTGAGCGGTGAAGCAAAACAGGTCGCTCTGCCGTGATGCAAAGCGCCAATTGTTGCTCAACGAACTGACGAGCTCACGTTGTTCCGGTACTCACGGGCGGTGGGTGGTGCCGTTGGGCCGGCCGGGCTCGGCAGCGAGTGTCCGAGCAGGATACGACGCACGCAGATGATGTGTGTGCCGCTCTGGGCAAGGTGAGTACGCCGAACGAGTGAGCAACGGGTGAGAGACCGGTGTGGGCGATCGTCTCCGTGTCGGTGCGTGCGCGGAGCGTGGCCGGAAGCCATCCCCCCGCGGCGCTGATACGCTGGTAGCCCGTGGACCGGTGGGCCCCTTCCCGACAGGGAACCCCCGAACCGCAGCGACGGCACCCCGGAGATTTCCGGCAGGCAGCCGCACCGCACCCCCAGACCGCGACCACGGGAGCCCCGTCTTGGCCATGCCGCCCGCCGCTTTTCGTAACTCGACGACCAAGCACATCTTCGTCACCGGGGGTGTCGCCTCCTCGCTCGGCAAGGGCCTGACGGCCTCCAGCCTCGGCATGCTGCTCAAGGCCCGCGGTCTGCGCGTCGTGATGCAGAAGCTCGACCCGTACCTCAACGTCGACCCCGGCACGATGAACCCCTTCCAGCACGGTGAGGTGTTCGTCACCAACGACGGCGCCGAGACCGACCTGGACATCGGCCACTACGAGCGCTTCCTCGACCGCGACCTCGACGGCTCCGCGAACGTCACCACCGGCCAGGTGTACTCCACCGTGATCGCCAAGGAGCGGCGCGGCGAGTACCTGGGCGACACCGTGCAGGTCATCCCGCACATCACCAACGAGATCAAGCACCGCATCCGCCGCATGGCGACGGACGAGGTCGACGTCGTGATCACCGAGGTCGGCGGCACGGTCGGCGACATCGAGTCGCTGCCGTTCCTGGAGACCGTCCGCCAGGTCCGGCACGAGGTCGGCCGTGACAACGTCTTCGTCGTCCACATCTCGCTCCTGCCGTACATCGGCCCCTCGGGTGAGCTGAAGACGAAGCCCACCCAGCACTCGGTTGCGGCCCTGCGCAACATCGGTATCCAGCCGGACGCGATCGTGCTGCGCTGCGACCGCGAGGTGCCCACCGCGATCAAGCGGAAGATCTCGCTGATGTGCGACGTCGACGAGGCCGCCGTCGTGGCCTGCCCCGACGCCCGCTCGATCTACGACATCCCGAAGACCGTGCACGGCGAGGGCCTGGACGCCTACGTGGTCCGCAAGCTCGACCTGCCGTTCCGGGACGTCGACTGGACGACCTGGGACGACCTGCTCGACCGCGTCCACAACCCCGACCACGAGATCACCCTCGCACTGGTCGGCAAGTACATCGACCTGCCCGACGCCTACCTGTCGGTCACCGAGGCGCTGCGCGCCGGCGGCTTCGCCAACCGCGCCCGCGTGAAGATCAAGTGGGTCACCTCCGACGACTGCAAGACCCCGGCCGGTGCCGCGGCGCAGCTCGGCGACGTCGACGGCATCTGCATCCCCGGCGGCTTCGGCGACCGCGGTGTGCTCGGCAAGGTCGGCGCGATCAAGTACGCGCGCGAGAACAAGATCCCGCTGCTCGGCCTCTGCCTCGGCCTGCAGTGCATCGTGATCGAGGCGGCGCGCAACCTCGCGGACATCTCCGACGCCAACTCCACCGAGTTCGACCCGGCGACCGCCCACCCGGTCATCTCCACGATGGCCGAGCAGCTCGACATCGTCGCCGGTGAGGGCGACATGGGCGGCACCATGCGGCTCGGCATGTACCCGGCGAAGCTGGCCGAGGGTTCGATCGTGCGCGAGGTGTACGACGGCAAGGAGTACGTCGAGGAGCGCCACCGGCACCGCTACGAGGTGAACAACGCCTACCGCGCCGAGCTGGAGAAGAGGGCGGGCATCCTGTTCTCCGGCACCTCGCCGGACGGCAAGCTCGTCGAGTACGTCGAGTACCCGCGCGACGTCCACCCGTACCTGGTCGCCACCCAGGCGCACCCGGAGCTGCGCTCGCGCCCGACGCGTCCGCACCCGCTGTTCGCCGGGCTCGTCAAGGCCGCGGTCGAGCGGAAGACTTCGAAGTAACACACCAGTTGTACGGTGGCCGGGGTGCATCCCTTCAAAGGGTGTGCACCCCGGTTTCTTTTCGGCAGGTCGCGCAGGGCGCGTGGAAGGACAGGCATGACGATCAAGGACACTCCCGAGGAGTGGGAAGTCCGGGCGACGAACACCCCCTTCGTGGGCAACAAGACCTCCGTGCGCACCGACGACGTGGTCATGCCCGACGGCACCGTGGTCGGCCGTGACTACCAGGTCCACCCCGGCTCCGTGGCCGTCCTCGCCCTCGACGAGGCCGACCGCGTCCTGGTCCTGCGCCAGTACCGCCACCCCGTGCGCCACAAGCTGTGGGAGATCCCGGCCGGACTGCTCGACGTCCCCGGCGAGAACCCGCTGCACGCCGCGCAGCGCGAGCTGTACGAGGAGGCGCACGTCAAGGCCGAGGACTGGCGGGTGCTGACCGACGTGTACACCACCCCCGGCGGCTGTGACGAGGCCGTGCGGATCTTCCTCGCGCGTGATCTGTCCGAGGCGGAGGGGGAGCGCTTCGCGGTCGAGGAGGAAGAGGCCGACATGGAGCTGGACCGGGTGCCGGTCGAGGACCTCGTCCGGGGTGTCCTGGCGGGGGAGCTGCACAACAACTGCCTCGTCGTCGGCGTGCTGTCGCTGGTGGCCGCGCGGGCCGGGGACGGCCTTGACGCGCTGCGCCCGGCGCAGGCGCCGTGGCCGGCTCGTCCGTTCGAGGCGTAGCGCTCCGCTGGAGATGCCGGGAAGGTCGTCGGTCGGGTGCGGCTTTCGCCGTGGCTGGTCGCGCAGTTCCCCGCGCCCCTTTTGAGGCGCGATCCTGACGCTGTCAGTCCTACGATCTGCTGATCCGATCAGGCGATGCCTCCGCCGCGCTCCACCCGGAACGTTGCAGAGCGTGAACTAGGCTCTGGGACACGCCCGAACCGGAGTCCCGGCGGGCTTGCGTGTGCGGTGGGACGGGAGTGTGGCCCGTGACGGATCAGGTCGTGGAGACAGGCGACGTGCGGCTGACCGGACGCGCTGCCGGGGAGAACCGGTTCCTGGGCCGCACACGGGAGTTGAAGGAACTGCGCGCCGATATCGAGCGCGCCGGACTGGACACCCTGGCGGGCCGCAAACCGCCACGCGCCCGTGTCCTGCTCATCGCCGGCCGCCCCGGCTCGGGCCGCACCGCACTCGCGGAGGAACTCGTACGGCAGGTCGCGGACCGTTACCCGGACGGCGTGCTGCGCGCCCGCCTGACCGATCTCGACGGCACCCCCGTCCCCGTCGAGCGCGCCGCCCGCGACCTGCTCACCGCCCTGGACGAGCAGGCCCCGGCCGGCGCTAGCGAGGACGACCTCAGCGACGCCCTGCGCGCCGCCCTCGCCGACCGCCGGGCCCTGCTCCTGCTGGACGACGCGGCCGACGCCGAGCAGGTCGACGCCCTGCTGCCCGACGCCCCGGACTGCCTGGTCGTCGCGGTCTCCGAGGGCCCGCTGACCGGTATCTCGGATGTCCGCCCCTGCACGCTGGGCGGCCTGGACGCCAAGTCCGGGGTGGAGCTGCTGTCCCGGCACACCGGCTCGGTCCGCATCACCGTCGACCCCCGGGCCGCCGAGGGCCTCGCCGAGGAGTGCCAGGGGCAGCCGGCCGCGCTGATGCTGGCCGGCGGCTGGCTCGCCGCCCGCCCCAAGGCGGCCGTCTCCGACCTCGCCAAGCAGCTGCGCGCCGAGGAGCCCGAGGGGACCGCCCTGACCCGGGTCTTCCGCCTCGCCTACGCCGCGCTGCCCGCCACCGCCGCCCGGATGCTGCGCCTGCTCGCCCTCGCCCCGGCCGGACTGGTCGACCCGCAGGTCGCCTCCGCGCTCGTCGGCTGCTCGGTCGGCACCGCCCGCACCACCCTCGACGACCTGGTCGCCCTCGGCTTCCTGCACGCCGTGGACTCGCCGCTGCCGCAGTACGAGGTGCCCGGCTGCCTGCACCCCCTGCTCCGCGCCCTCGCCAGGCACCACGAGCGCCCGGCCGAGCTCCAGCTGGCCCGCGCCCGCATGCTGGAGCGGACCGTACGGCTGCTCCAGGCGTGCCGCGCGATCACCGAGACCGACAGCCCCCAGGCGCGTCAGAAACTCCTCGACATGCCGCGCGCCCTGCGCTTCCCCACCCCCCGGGCGGCGGCCGACTGGCTGCGCCTGACCCGGCCCGCCCTGCTGGCCGCGGCCCGGCTCGCCGTCGCCGACGGGGAGCTGGACACCCTGGCCCGGCGGCTGATGTCCCAGCTGGTGCGGGCGATGGTGGCCCACATCGGCACCCAGGCGGCGGCGCCCGACCTGTACGGCATCCACAGCCTGGTCCTCGACATCGCCGAGCGCCGCGACCTGCCCCGGGAGCGGGCCGCCGCCCTGCTGAACCTGGGCGACCTCGACGCTCGCACCGGCCGCACGGCCGACGCCCTGGCGCGCTACCGGGCCGCGCTGGACGCCGGACGCGAGGTGAACGACCCGTATGCGACCGGCCGCGCGATGGAATCCGTAGGGGGCGCGCACCTGGAGCTCGGCGACTTCGACCGGGCCGCCGACTGGTTCGGCCGGGCCCTGACCGAGCGGCTGGCCCGGGGCGAGCGCGCCGACGCCGCCCGGCTGTACGGGCGGATCGCCGCCGCCCACACCTACGCGGGCCGCTACGGCGAGGCCCTGCGGAACTGGCGCTCGGCGATCGCCGGGCACCGCCGTTGCGGCGACGTGGCCGCGCAGGCGCGGGCGTTGAGCGAGCTGGCGCGGGTCCAGGAGTACGCGGGCCGGCCCGAGGAGTCGCTGCGCACCTGCCGGGAGGCCGTGGAGTGGGCGCGGCGGGCCGAGGACACGCGGTTGCAGGCGGCGCTGCACCTGCGGGTCGCCGACACCCTCGAGCACCTCGGGGACCCCGCGTCGGCCGGGCTGCACCGGGGCGCCGCCGAGCGGCTCCTCGGCGACTCAAACCTTCAAAGTGAACCCGACGCCTGCGAAATCCGTGCCGCATCCGCTGAAGATTGATGCAATGAAAGGCTAGACAGCGGGAACACCTTCATTAGACTGGCTCTGCCGCACGTTCTCCTGCGGTCTCTCCCGGTGTGCCCGTACGTGCCCGGGTATGTCTAAGAAATACCCCCATACCCTCTGAGCCAAGGACCGTGATCGACGTGAAGGTCGGCATTCCCCGCGAGGTCAAGAACAACGAGTTCCGGGTGGCCATCACCCCCGCCGGTGTGCACGAGCTGGTGCGCCACGGCCACCAGGTCGTCGTCGAGCGCGGCGCCGGCGTCGGCTCCTCGATCACGGACGAGGAGTACGTCGCCGCCGGTGCGCGGATCCTGGACACCGCCGACGAGGTGTGGGCCACGGCCGACCTGCTGCTGAAGGTCAAGGAGCCCATCGCCGAGGAGTACCACCGCCTCCGCAAGGACCAGACGCTCTTCACCTACCTGCACCTGGCCGCCTCCAAGGAGTGCACGGACGCCCTGCTGGAGTCCGGCACCACGGCCATCGCCTACGAGACCGTCGAGCTGCCCAGCCGCGCGCTGCCGCTGCTCGCCCCGATGTCCGAGGTCGCGGGCCGGCTGGCCCCGCAGGTCGGCGCCTACCACCTGATGCGCGCCAACGGCGGCCGGGGCGTGCTCCCCGGCGGTGTCCCTGGTGTGCCGGCCGGCCGGGCGGTGGTCATCGGTGGCGGTGTCTCCGGCTGGCAGGCGGCGCAGATCGCCATCGGCCTGGGCTTCCACGTGACCCTGCTCGACAAGGACGTGAACAAGCTCCGCGAGGCGGACAAGATCTTCGGCACGAAGATCCAGACCGTCGTCTCCAACGCCCTGGAGCTGGAGAAGGCCTGCCTGGAGGCCGACCTGGTCATCGGTGCCGTCCTGGTCCCCGGCGCCAAGGCCCCGAAGCTGGTCACCAACGAGCTCGTCTCCCGGATGAAGCCGGGAAGTGTCCTTGTCGACATCGCGATCGACCAGGGCGGCTGCTTCGAGGACTCCCGTCCGACCACCCACGCCGAGCCGACCTTCCAGGTCCACAACTCGGTCTTCTACTGCGTCGCCAACATGCCCGGCGCGGTCCCCAACACCTCCACCTACGCGCTGACCAACGCCACGCTGCCGTACATCGTGGAACTGGCCGACCACGGCTGGGCGGGCGCGCTGCGCCGCGACCCGGCGCTGGCCAAGGGGCTCAACACCCATGACGGCAAGGTCGTTTACCGCGAGGTCGCCGAGGCGCACGGGGTGGAGCACGTGGAGCTGTCCTCGCTGCTCGGCTGAGCCGCCCGCCCGGCCCCGGCAAGCCGGTAAGTCGGCTAAGTCACCCACCGGCAAAGGCGATACTCCCCCCATCGCGGCTTCGCTCGATCGGAGGGACCCCCGCCACAGGCCGTCAACGCCGCGCAACCGGCCGGACCTTGCCCGACAAGGTCCGGCCGGATGTGTGTATGGTCACTTCGCGATTCTCGAGCAACTCGCCTCGAACGTAACCCTTCAACCGATTCGCACACCGGTGAAACCTGCCGTGCGACGGCCGTACGCCCTTGACAGCGGGATGTTTCATTGCCGACACATCGGGCCGGGTCCGGCGGATTGTGTTGCTGCGGACGCCCGACACGCCATAGAGTCGCCAACCGTCGGCATGGTGCCACGCTGACCTGTCTAGAAGTTTCCTGGTCACCAAGGAGGTAAGACGACTTGTGAATGAGTCGACATTTACTCCCGGGGGTGGTCAACCAGGAATGCCTGCACGGGGCCAGGGCTCCGCGGGGTTCGAGGCTGTCGGCTCCGTCGCTGTGCGCACCTTCGCAGCCCACCAGAGTCAGCAGGCGACTCACACAGCACACCAGAAGATGGATGGCCATCACGTGAACGCCATGGCCGGCGACGGAAGTGGCGCGCCCCACAACCACTTCGCCGACTACGACGAACTGCCCGAGGGGCACTTCTACGACCCCGACGCGGAGTACGAGCCCGACCCCGAGTACGCGGCCACTCTCGCGCCCGACGCGGCCAGACAGCGCCGGGAGCGCATCGGTCCGACCGGGCGCCCGCTGCCGTACTTCCCGATCCCGGGCCCGCTGACCGACCACGGACCCGCGAAGATCATCGCGATGTGCAACCAGAAGGGCGGCGTCGGCAAGACCACGTCGACCATCAACCTGGGTGCCGCGCTCGCGGAGTACGGACGCCGTGTCCTGCTCGTGGACTTCGACCCGCAGGGCGCGCTGTCGGTCGGACTCGGCGTCAACCCGATGGAGCTCGACCTCACCGTCTACAACCTGCTCATGGAGCGGGGGATGGCGGCCGACGAGGTGCTGCTGAAGACGGCGGTCCCCAACATGGACCTGCTGCCCAGCAACATCGACCTGTCGGCGGCCGAGGTCCAGCTCGTCTCCGAGGTCGCCCGCGAGTCGACGCTGCAGCGCGCCCTGAAGCCGCTGCTGGACGACTACGACTTCATCGTCATCGACTGCCAGCCCTCGCTCGGCCTGCTCACGGTCAACGCCCTGACGGCCGCGCACAAGGTGATCGTGCCGCTGGAGTGCGAGTTCTTCGCCCTCCGAGGCGTGGCCCTGCTGACGGAGACCATCGAGAAGGTCCAGGAGCGGCTCAACCCCGACCTGGAGCTCGACGGGATCCTCGCCACGATGTACGACTCGCGCACGGTGCACAGCCGTGAGGTGCTCGCGCGTGTCGTCGAGGCGTTCGACGACCACGTCTACCACACGGTCATCGGGCGCACGGTCCGCTTCCCGGAGACCACCGTCGCCGGTGAGCCGATCACCACGTACGCCTCCAACTCCGTCGGTGCCGCCGCCTATCGCCAGCTCGCCAGGGAGGTGCTCGCCCGGTGTCACGCCGAGTGAGTCTGCCGGGGGCCGACGAACTCTTCCGTACGACAGGGGGGATGGGACTGCAGTCGTCCACGCCCAGGCGTCCGGCCAACGGCGACGCCCGGGTGCCCGCTCCGGCGGGGGAGGGCGACGCGGCGGCGGCAGCGGGCGCGGAGGACGCGCCGCAGTCGGTTCCGGCGCAGGGCGGTGACGGCGAGGGCGCGGAGCATGTCGCGGCCGACGCGGAGCCGGCCGAGGCCGGGGAGTCCCGCAGTCGTTCCGCGGCCGCCGAGCGTTCCGGCGCCGGGCGTCGGCAGGCGGCGCAGGAAGGTTCTGCCGCCGCTGCCGCCGCGGCGGCACCGCGCAAGCGCGGGCGGGCGGCCACGCGCCGTCCCAGCGGCCGTGAGCGGCACGACGAGAAGATCACGGTGTACGTGTCGGCCGAGGAGCTCATGGACCTGGAGCACGCCCGTCTCGTGCTCCGCGGCGAGCACGGCCTGGCCGTCGACCGCGGCCGCATCGTCCGCGAGGCGGTCGCCGTGGTCCTGGCCGACCTGGAGACCCGCGGGGACGCCAGCATCCTCGTACGACGACTGCGCGGGCGGTAGCGGTAGCCTGCGGGGGCCATGACCTCGAACGCTTCCCCACCTCCCCCCGGCGGCCCGGCCGGCCGCCGGCGTGCGCTGGGGAGGGGGCCGGGGGCTCCGCGGCCGGCCGAGCCTGCGGCTGACGTCGAGCCGACGGACGTGGTCGGGCCCGGTGCGCTGCCCGCAGGCAGTGCCGACTCCGGCGGACCGCCCGAGGAGACGGGCGCTGCCGAGCCCGGCGTGGAATCCGCGGGCGCCGGCGACTCCGGCGTGGGGTCCGCGGAGGCGGTGGCCGCACCTGCCCGGCCCGAGTACGCGGCCGAACCGGCCCGGGCTGAGTTCGCGCCCGGCGGTGCCGGGACGGGCCGTGAGGGCGTTTCCCCGGAGGCGGAACGCGCGTCCGGGCAGCCGGGGCGCGAAGCCGCTCGTACGGCAGCGGGACATGAGGATCCCACTCCCGGGTCCGTCGCCACGGCCGGGACCGCCGACCCGGCCGCCGAGCCCGTCGGGACGGAGGAAAGGCGCGAGACGCCCGGTTCCGACCCCGTGGCCGTTGGTGCCGGGCCGGAAGCCGAGGGTGTACCTTCCCCGGCCGGGGTCGAAGCCGGAGGGACGGGGGGCCCGGGAGGCACCACTCAGGTGCCGGCCGACGCCGACGACGGGGTCTTCAAGGTCCGGCTCGCCAACTTCGAAGGGCCCTTCGACCTGCTGCTCCAGCTGATCTCGAAGCACAAGCTGGACGTCACCGAGGTCGCGCTGTCCAAGGTGACCGACGAGTTCATGGCGCACATCCGGGCCATGGGGCCGGACTGGGACCTGGACGAGACGACCGAGTTCCTCGTCGTCGCGGCCACCCTGCTCGATCTGAAGGCGGCCCGGCTGCTGCCCGCCGCCGAGGTGGAGGACGAGGCCGACCTCGCGCTGCTCGAAGCCCGGGACCTGCTGTTCGCGCGGCTGCTCCAGTACCGCGCGTACAAGCAGATCGCCGACATCTTCAGCGGCCGGCTCGACGACGAGGCCCGGCGCTACCCCCGTACCGTCGGCCTCGAACCGCACCACGCCGAGCTGCTGCCCGAGGTCGTCATCAGCATCGGGGCGGAAGGGTTCGCCAAGCTCGCCGTGAAGGCGATGCAGCCCAGGCCCAAGCCGCAGGTGTACGTCGACCACATCCACGCCCCCCTGGTCAGCGTCCAGGAGCAGGCGCAGATCGTCGTCGCCCGGCTCAGGGAGCTGGGCGAGGCCAGCTTCCGGGCGCTGGTGGAGGACACCGACGACACCCTGACCGTCGTGGCCCGCTTCCTCGCCCTGCTGGAGCTGTACCGCGAGAAGGCCGTGGCGCTGGAGCAGGAGGCCGCGCTCGGGGAGCTGCTCGTGCGGTGGACCGGCGGGGACGGGGACGAGACCCCGACCGTCACCGACGAGTTCGACCGGCCGCCCGAGCCGCCGAAGGAGGAGAAGAAGGCGTGAGCCAGGAAACCACCGAGGTCCCGGCCGGGCTGCGCGACGTCGCCGGTCTCGACCTCAAGCCCGCTCTCGAAGCCGTCCTCATGGTCGTCGACGAGCCCGCGACCGAGGAGCACCTCGCGAAGATACTGGAGCGGCCGAAGCGGCAGATCGCGGACGCCCTGCGCGAACTGGCCGACGAGTACACCCTCCAGGGCCGCGGTTTCGAACTGCGGTTCGTCGCGAACGGCTGGCGGTTCTACACCCGCGCCGCCTACGCGCCCGCCGTCGAGCGCTTCGTGCTGGACGGCCAGCAGGCCCGCCTCACCCAGGCCGCCCTGGAGACCCTGGCCGTCGTCGCCTACCGCCAGCCGGTCAGCCGCAGCCGCGTCTCGGCCGTGCGCGGAGTGAACTGCGACGGCGTCATGCGGACCCTCCTCCAGCGCGGTCTGATAGAGGAGGCGGGCACGGAACCCGAAACAGGTGCGATCCTGTACAGGACGACGAACTACTTCCTGGAGCGGATGGGCCTGCGCGGTCTGGACGAGCTCCCGGAGCTCGCGCCCTTCCTCCCTGAGGCGGAGGCGATCGAGGCCGAGACCCAGGAGGGCGTACCGTCGTTCGACCCGGACGCGCCCGACGACGACGCGCCGGGCCGCCCGGTGAGCCCGGGGACCGACGACGAAGACGACCAGACGGAACTTTGATGCGAAGCAGCGGCAGCGGCAAGAGCGGCGGGCGCGGTAACCACCGCGGCGCCGGCAACAACAGGGACCAGAAGCAGGGGCAGGGCCGCCCCCGCAAGCCCCGCCCCGAGGAGCGCCGCTACGACGTGGGCCCCGGGGCGACCAAGGACGGCCCCAAGGCCGGGCGCGGAGGAGCCGCCCGGGGCGGCGCCAAGGGCGGGCCCAAGCAGCCCCAGAAGCAGGGCCGTACGGCCCCGGCGCGCCCCCGTGAGTACGAGGCACAGATCGAGGAGCGCAACCGCGACCGGTACGCCGGCAAGAAGGAGGTCAAGCTCCCCAAGACCTTCCCCGGCGCCGAGCAGGAGGGCGAGCGGATTCAGAAGGTCCTCGCCCGCGCGGGCTTCGGCTCCCGGCGCGCGTGCGAGGAGCTGATCGAGGAGGCCCGGGTCGAGGTCAACGGCGAGATCGTCCTGGAGCAGGGGCGGCGCGTCGACCCGGAGAAGGACGAGATCAAGGTCGACGGACTGACCGTCGCCACGCAGAGCTACCAGTTCTTCGCGCTGAACAAGCCCGCCGGTGTCGTCTCGACGATGGAGGACCCGGAGGGCCGGCAGTGCCTCGGGGACTACGTCACCAACCGCGAGACCCGGCTCTTCCACGTCGGCCGGCTCGACACCGAGACCGAGGGCGTCATCCTGCTCACCAACCACGGCGAGCTGGCCCACCGGCTGACCCACCCGAAGTACGGCGTGAAGAAGACCTACCTCGCGCACATCGTCGGCCCCATCCCGCGCGACCTGGGCAAGCAGCTCAAGGACGGCATCCAGCTGGAGGACGGCTACGCGCGCGCGGACCACTTCCGGGTCGTCCAGCAGACCGGCAAGAACTACCTCGTCGAGGTCACCCTCCACGAGGGCCGCAAGCACATCGTGCGCCGGATGCTGGCGGAGGCCGGCTTCCCGGTCGACAAGCTGGTGCGGGTCGCCTTCGGCCCGATCACCCTCGGCGACCAGAAGTCGGGCTGGCTGCGCCGGCTGTCCAACACGGAGGTCGGGATGCTGATGCAGGAAGTCGACCTCTAGAACTTGTGAGTGACCTGCACCCCCTTTTATAGTCGTGGCGACTATAAAAGGGGGTGCAGGTCATGGACGGCTACGACAAGTACGCCCATGAACCCTTCGCCGTCACGGTCGACCTCGCCGTCTTCACCGTCCGGGACGGCGCCCTGCACGTGCTGCTCGTCGAGCGCGGGCAGGAACCGTACGCCGGACACCGGGCCCTGCCCGGCGGGTTCGTCCAGCCGGACGAGTCCGCGGAGACGGCCGCGCGGCGTGAACTCGCCGAGGAGACCGGCCTGTCGGACGTCTCGGGGCTGCACCTGGAGCAGCTGCGGACATACAGCGAGCCCGGCCGCGACCCCCGGATGCGGGTCGTGTCGGTCGCCTTCGCCGCGCTGCTGCCCGACGCGCCCGAGGCGCACGGCGGCAGCGACGCCGCCCGGGCCGACTGGGTGCCCTACGGCACGGCCGGGCCGCTCGCCTTCGACCACGACCGCATCCTGGCCGACGCCCACGACCGCGTCGGCGCCAAGCTCGAGTACACCTGCCTCGCCACGGCCTTCTGCCCGCCCGAGTTCACCCTCGGCGAGCTCCAGCGGGTCTACGAGACCGTGTGGGGCACCGCGCTCGACCGGCCCAACTTCCGACGCAAGGTGCTCGCCACGCCGGGCTTCGTCGAACCCGTCCCCGGTGCCGCGCGGCTGACCGGCGGCCGGGGCAAGCCCGCCGCGCTGTACCGCGCCGGCACCGCCACCACCCTCCATCCGCCTCTCCTCCGGCCGTCCCGGGAAGGACACCCCGCATGACCACGCTCGTTCACAAGCAAGCCGCCACCGGAGCACTCACGGGGCTCGCCCTCGGGGACGCGCTGGGATATCCGACCGAGTTCAACGACGTGCCGACGATCATCGCCCAGCACGGGCCGTGGCGGGAGCTGCCGCTGCCGAAGCACGCCTACGTCTCGGACGACACGCAGATGACCCTGGCGGTGGGACGGGCGGTGCGCTCGGCGATGGACCGGGGGCTGCTCACCCCGATGGTGCTGGCCCGGACCCTGCGTGAGGAGTTCGTGGACTGGTACCAGTCGCCGCAGAACAACCGCGCCCCCGGCGGGACCTGCCTCAGGGCCTGCTCGCTGCTGAAGGACGAGGCCCGGCCCTGGCAGGACGCCAGCCAGATCGGTTCCAAGGGCTGCGGTGCCAACATGCGCGTCGCGCCCCTGGGCCTGGTGCCCGGCCTGAGCGACGAACAGCGGGCGGGCGCCGCCCAGTTGCAGGCGGCGCTGACCCACGGGCATCCGACGGGCCTCGCGGCCGCCGACCTCACCGCGCACGCCGTACGCCTGCTCGCGCAGGGCACCGAGCCGGCCGCGCTGGTCGGGCTGCTCCGGTCGTACGCCCTGGAGAACCGCAGCCACTACCACGAGCGCTGGCTCGGCGACCTGTGGCGCCGCGCCCAGGATGCGAGCCCCGAGCAGTTCATCGCGCGCGGCTGGGACGAGTGCCTGGAGATCCTCGACCGCCTTCAGCACGCCGTGCGCACCGTCTCGCCCGAGACCGACCCGTGCCTGGCCACCGGCGAGGGCTGGATCGCCGAGGAGGCCCTGGCGACCGGGCTGCTGTGCTTCCTGCTCTTCCCCGAAGAGCCGGTGACGGCCCTGCGCCGCGCCGCCTGCACCGCCGGCGACTCGGACTCGATCGCCTGCCTGGCCGGGGCCTTCGCGGGCGCCCACCTGGGCGCTGAGGCCTGGCCGAGCGACTGGGCCGACCGCATCGAGTACCGGAGCGACCTGCTGACCCTCGGGGCGCTCTGGGACGCGTGACGGCTGCCGTCACAGGGCTGCTCGGCGTACCCGGACGAGGAAGTCCTCCACGCGCCGCCGGTCCGGTTCCGCCGGGAGCGGGCTGCGGCCGGCGGCCTCGTGGGCCTCCCGCTCCAGGCGGGTCATCCGGGACGCGACCTCGGACCAGGTGACCTCGCCGCGCTTCACCGCGAGCAGCGGCTCGCGGTGCTCGCCGACGTCGACCATGAGGCTGCCCGTGCGCAGCAGGTCCCGGGCGCTGATGAGCAGGCGCAGCAGGTGCATCGCGTGCTTCCAGCGGGGCATGCCGTGGGTGCGGACGTCGGCCTCCAGCTTGCGGCGCTGGCTGTGCGAGTACCGCGTGAACGTCTCGTGGACCCGCCGGGACAGGAACGCCCCCCGCAGGGCGAGAAGCTCCCGGCCGGTGTCGTCGGCGTACTCCACGAGCGGGGAGTGCAGACACTCCAGGATGTTCGGGTTGGCGCGCAGGGCCAGCTCGCAGAACCGCTCCAGCTCCCAGCTGAACTGCTCCTCGCCGGGCCCCTCGACGTGCGTCGGCGGCTTGTCGAAGCGCCAGAACAGGGGCGTGGGGGCCAGGAACACGCCCCGGCGGTCGGTGTCGCTGCCGTCCGTCGCCAGCCCGAAGGCGCGCGACCCCATCACGCAGGCGTAGATCGTGTGGTCGCGTACCAGGGTCTCGGGCTGCATGTCCGGGAGGGTACGCGGAACCCTCAGGCCAGCCGCACCGAATTTCCCTCCACGGTGATCCGCTCGGCGGGCAGCGGCCGGGTCGCCGGGCCGTTCGCCACCGAGCCGTCGGCGATGTGGAACCTGCTGCCGTGGCAGGGGCAGTTGATCGTGCCGTCCGAGACCGAGCCCACCGTGCAGCGCTGGTGGGTGCAGATCGCCGAGAACGCCTTGAACTGCCCCCGCTCCGGCTGGGTCACCACGACCTCGTCGTCCTTGAAGATCTTGCCTCCGCCGACCGGGATCTCGTCGGTGGAGGACAGCTCCTTGCCGCCCGGGGCGCCCGTCTCCGTGCCGGTGGTCCCCTGGTCGGTGGGGGTGGCCGTCGACGCGGAGCCGTTGTCGTCCCCGCCTCCGCCGCAGGCCGCGACGAGCGCCGCCGCGCCCGTGGCGCCTGTCGCGAGGAGGACCGTGCGGCGTGTCGTGCTGGGGGTCATGTCGTCACTCCGAGGATGCCGAAGACGGATAAATCGGAAATAGCTGCATCCTGGCACCGAACCCGCTCAAGGAGAAGCAACCTCGGCGTCTCACCCGGCGGGCGCCGCGCACCGGGGCCGCGCGGGCTGACTAGGCTTGACACACAGAGCGACAGGCACGTCAGCAAGGAGCAGCGCCGTGGCGGTACGAGCGGTCCGGGGAGCCGTCCAACTCGAACGGGACGAGGCCGGGCACATGGACGAGCAGGTCGGAGCCCTGCTCACGGCCATCCTGGAGCGCAACGGCCTTACCGCCGACGACCTGATCAGCATCTGGTTCACGGCCACGCCCGACCTGCACAGCGACTTCCCGGCCGCCGCCGCGCGCAAGCTCGGCATCGTCGACGTCCCGCTGATCTGCGCCCAGGAACTCGACATCGAGGGCGCCATGCCCCGCGTCGTCCGGGTCCTCGCGCACATCGAGTCCGACCGGCCCCGCGCCGACATCGCCCACGTCTACCTCGGCGCCGCGGGCGCCCTGCGCAAGGACATCGCCCAGTGAGGACCGCACTCGTCATCGGCACCGGGCTGATCGGCACGTCCGCCGCCCTCGCCCTGTCCCAGCGGGGCGTCACGGTGCACCTCGCCGACCCCGACCCCGAGCAGGCCCGTACGGCGGCCGCGCTCGGCGCCGGCACGGACGAGGCGCCGGACGGGCCCGTCGACCTGGCGATCGTCGCCGCTCCGCCCGCGCACGTGGCCGACGTGCTCGCCGACGCCATGAGCCGCGGCCTGGCGCGCGGCTACCTCGACGTCGCCAGCGTCAAGGGCGGACCGCGCCGCGAGCTGGAGGCCCGCGGCCTCGACCTCGCGGCCTACATCGGCACGCACCCCATGTCGGGCCGGGAGAAGTCCGGCCCGCTCGCCGCGACCGGCGACCTCTTCGAGGGCCGCCCCTGGGTGCTCACCCCGACCCGGGACACCGACACCGAGGTGCTCAACCTCGCCCTGGAGCTGGTCTCGCACTGCCGTGCCGTGCCGGTCGTGATGGACGCCGACGCCCACGACCGGGCCGTCGCCCTCGTCTCCCACATGCCCCACCTGGTCTCCAGCCTGGTCGCCGCGCGCCTGGAGCACGCCGAGGAGGCCGCCGTGCGGCTGTGCGGGCAGGGCATCCGGGACGTGACGCGGATCGCCGCCTCCGACCCCCGCATGTGGATCGACATCCTCTCCGCGAACCCCGGGCCGGTCGCCGACCTGCTCACGGAGGTCGCCGCCGACCTGGAGGAGACCGTGCGGGCCCTGCGCGCCCTGCAGTCCTCCGACGACCACAAGCGCCGCGAGGGCACCGGCGGGATCGAGGACGTCCTGCGGCGCGGCAACGCCGGGCAGGTCCGCGTCCCCGGCAAGCACGGGTCCGCTCCGCGCGCCTACGAGGTCGTGGCCGTGCTCATCGACGACCAGCCGGGACAGCTGGCCCGGATCTTCGCGGACGCGGGGATGGCGGGCGTCAACATCGAGGACGTGCGGATCGAGCACGCGACGGGGCAGCAGGCCGGTCTGGTGCAGCTGATGGTGGAGCCGAAGGCGGCGCCCGTGCTGTCCGCCGCGCTGCGGGAGCGGGGCTGGGCGATCCGGCAGTAGCCCGTGAGGTGCTGGGGTGCCGTCACGGACGCGCGGCCGGACGAGTGACACGAACCCAGTAACCTTGTGCGGGGCAGTCGCGCCCCCACCCCGCCAGCCCGGTCCAGGAAGGTCCCCCACTGTGGAAAGCGCCACGCCAGTGATTGTCGCCATCGACGGCCCCTCCGGCACGGGCAAGTCGAGCACCTCGAAGGCCGTGGCGGCACAGCTCGGGCTGAGCTACCTGGACACCGGCGCCCAGTACCGGGCGATCACCTGGTGGATGGTGAACAACGGCATCGACATCGACGACCCCGCCGCGATCGCCGCCGCGGCCGGCAAGCCCGAGATCGTCTCCGGCACCGACCCGCAGGCCCCCACCATCACCGTCGACGGCGTCGACGTGGCCGGCCCGATCCGCACCCAGGAGGTCACCTCCAAGGTCAGCGCGGTCAGCGCGGTGCCCGAGGTGCGGGCCCGGATCACCGAGTTGCAGCGCTCGATCGCGGCCTCCGCGGAGAACGGCATCGTGGTCGAGGGCCGGGACATCGGCACGACCGTGCTGCCGGACGCCGACCTGAAGATCTTCCTCACCGCCTCCGCGGAGGCGCGCGCCGCCCGCCGCAGCGGTGAGCTGAAGGGCGCCGACGTGCACTCCACCCGCGAGGCCCTGATCAAGCGCGACGCCGCCGACTCCAGCCGCAAGACCTCCCCGCTCGCCAAGGCGGACGACGCCGTCGAGGTGGACACCACCGAGCTCACGCTGGCCCAGGTCATCGAGTGCGTCGTCACCCTCGTCGAGGAGAAGCGGGCCGGGAAGTGAGCCTCCCTTCGGAAAAGGGCGCCGAGGTCGGGCGGCGCATCGGCGTCGGCCTGATGTACGGGCTGTGGAAGCCGCGGGTGCTCGGCGCCTGGCGGGTGCCCACCAGCGGGCCGGTGATCCTCGCGGTCAACCACTCCCACAACATCGACGGCCCGATGGTCATGGGCGTGGCGCCCCGGCCGACGCACTTCCTGATCAAGAAGGAGGCGTTCGTCGGGCCGCTGGACCCCTTCCTGCTCGGCATCGGGCAGGTGAAGGTGGACCGCGACACCACCGACCGCACGGCGATCACCCGGGCGCTGGGCGTCCTGGAGAACGGCGGCGTGCTCGGCATCTTCCCGGAGGGCACCCGGGGCGAGGGCGACTTCGCCTCGCTGCGCGCCGGGCTCGCCTACTTCGCGGTGCGCAGCGGTGCCCCGATCGTGCCGGTCGCCGTGCTGGGAAGTTCCGACCGGCCCGGACGGTTGATAAAGGCGCTGCCTCCGCTGCGCTCGCGCGTCGACGTCGTCTTCGGCGAGCCCTTCGAGGCCGGCGACGGCAGCGGCCGCCGTACGCGCACGGCGCTCGACGAGGCGACCGGGCGCATACAGAAGCAGCTGGCCGCCCACCTGGAAAACGCCAGGCGCCTCACCAGGCGCTAGGCGACACTTGAGTAGTGGATCAGCCCGGACGACAGCGGGTACTCCACCGACCACCACGATGAACGAGGTACGGACTTCATGAACGACCACATCCAGCCCGAGGGCGCGCACGAGCACGACCACGGGGCGCTCGGCGACGCCGAGTACGCGGAGTTCATGGAGCTCGCCGCGGAGGAGGGCTTCGACCTCGAGGACGTCGAGGGTGCCATCGAGGCGGCGGGCCACGGCCCGCTGCCCGTTCTCGCCGTCGTCGGCCGCCCCAATGTCGGCAAGTCGACCCTGGTGAACCGCATCATCGGCCGCCGCGAGGCGGTCGTCGAGGACAAGCCGGGTGTCACCCGCGACCGGGTGACGTACGAGGCCGAGTGGGCGGGCCGCCGCTTCAAGGTCGTCGACACCGGCGGCTGGGAGCAGGACGTCCTCGGCATCGACGCCTCCGTGGCCGCCCAGGCCGAGTACGCCATCGAGGCCGCCGACGCGGTCGTGTTCGTCGTCGACGCCAAGGTCGGCGCCACCGACACCGACGAGGCCGTCGTCCGGCTGCTGCGCAAGGCCGGCAAGCCGGTCGTGCTGTGCGCCAACAAGGTGGACGGCCCGAGCGGTGAGGCCGACGCGGCGTACCTGTGGTCGCTGGGGCTGGGGGAGCCGTACCCGGTCTCCGCGCTGCACGGCCGCGGTACGGGCGACATGCTCGACCAGGTCCTGGAGGTGCTGCCCGAGGCGCCGCGCGAGACGTTCGGCGGGGGCGGCATCGGCGGCCCGCGTCGTATCGCCCTGATCGGCCGCCCGAACGTCGGCAAGTCCTCCCTGCTGAACAAGGTGGCGGGCGAGGAGCGCGTCGTCGTCAACGAGCTGGCCGGAACCACCCGCGACCCGGTCGACGAGCTGATCGAACTCGGCGGCGTCACCTGGAAGTTCGTCGACACCGCCGGCATCCGCAAGCGCGTCCACCTCCAGCAGGGCGCCGACTACTACGCCTCGCTGCGCACGGCCGCCGCCGTCGAGAAGGCCGAGGTGGCGGTCATCCTCATCGACGCCGCCGAGTCCATCTCGGTGCAGGACCAGCGCATCGTCACCATGGCCGTCGAGGCGGGCCGCGCGATCGTCCTGGCGTTCAACAAGTGGGACACCCTCGACGAGGAGCGCCGCTACTACCTGGAGCGGGAGATCGAGACCGAGCTCGGCCAGGTGGCGTGGGCGCCCCGGGTGAACGTCTCGGCGCGCACCGGGCGGCACATGGAGAAGCTGGTCCCGGCGATCGAGACGGCCCTGGCGGGCTGGGAGACCCGGGTCCCGACGGGCCGGCTGAACGCCTTCCTCGGCGAACTGGTCGCCGCCCACCCGCACCCGGTCCGGGGCGGCAAGCAGCCGCGCATCCTGTTCGGCACCCAGGCGGGCACCAAGCCGCCGCGGTTCGTGCTGTTCGCCTCCGGCTTCATCGAGGCGGGCTACCGGCGCTTCATCGAGCGCCGCCTGCGCGAGGAGTTCGGCTTCGAGGGGACGCCGATCCACATCTCGGTGCGGGTGCGCGAGAAGCGCGGCAAGAAGAAGTAGCGAAGCAAGAAGTGGAAGGGGCGGCCCCGTCTGGGGGCCGCCCCTTCCACTGTGCGGTGCTCGCTCAGACGCCGCTGCGCCGGCCCGGCGGCAGTGCGGCGGGCACGTGGTGCATGCCCGTGCCGCCGTGCGAGCCGATCGTCCCGACACGCTGCCATTGCGGCTGCTGTCCGGCAGCGTGCCGGGCGCTCTGCGCCCCCGCGCTGTAGGCGCTGTACGAGCTGCCGTGCGAACTGCTGTACGAGCCCGTACTGTGCGGAATGTTCCCGAAGGCGGTGAAGCCCAGCTTCTCCTCGCCGCTGCGGTCGCCGGGCAGTGCGCGGAAGGACTTGACGTACTCGGCGTAGAGCGCGTCATAGATCGGCGTGGCCGATGGGCCGCCCTGGGAGTCCTGGGCCGACCGCGCGGAGGGGACCGACGAGAAGGACTGGCGGCGGGGAACGTCGTATGCGTGCACGTATGTCCAAACGACCCCGCGGGTCAAGGGATGCGGCCCCGGTTACGGCTTTCGCAGGGCTGCGGCCCACGCGGGTGACACGCGGCTCAGGTGCCGGCCAGGGGCAGCGCCGCACCGACGAGCTGTCCGTTGGCCGCCGCCTTGTCCAGCGCGTCCCGCAGCAGGTCCTCGCGCGGCTGGCGGCCGATCGAGCCGACCGGCGCGGCGAACATCAGCACCTGCTGGTGCTTGTTGGCGGCCGCCCGCCAGCCCTCGGTGACCTGCAGCGGCTGGTGCGCCTGCCACCAGGCCACCGGCTGGCCGCCGTTGCTGCCCGGCTGAAGCACCGCGTGCAGCCGGCCCACCGCCAGCAGCACCGACCAGCCGTGCAGCACCGGCGGTACGGCGGACAGCTCGGTCAGCGGCATGAAGCCCTGCTCGATCAGCAGTGGCAGGAAGTCGTCGCCGGTGCCGGTCGTGCCGGGCCGGGCGATGGGCGCGGTCGGCTCCACCACCAGGGCCGGGTGCAACTCCCCGCCGATCAGGACCAGTCCGCTGGTCACGCCGAGCACCGCCTGCTCGGGCACCACCTTGTCGGGCTCCAGGTCGACGGTGTCGCCGGTGATGGACTTCACGGCGCCCCGGAGCTGCTCCTCGGTGACCTGGACGACCTGCGAGGGCAGGCAGCCGGCGTGGGCGAAGGCGAGGACGGCGGTCTCGTCCCCGATGAACAGGACGGTACTGGTGCGCTCCTGCTCGGAGTCGCCCGGAGTGCGGCAGGACGTGCAGTCGTAACTGCCCGGGGCGGTCTCTCCGGCGAGCAGGCGGTCGGCTTCTTCGTCGCCGATCTCGGCGCGTACCTCGTCGCTGACGTCGAGCATGCGCGGCACGGGTGGCTCCCTCGGGGATGTGGTGCGGGGCGGGGCCGGGTGGCTCCCGGTCCGTGGTCCGGGCGGGTCCCGGCTCATGAAGAAGACAACGGGCGATCTGTGGCGGGAGTCACGCCCCAGAGCGAACGGAATCGAACCATCCAGCGCGCACGGTCACGTTCGGTCCGGAATCGCGCACTCAGCGTCAATTGGGCGCCGCGCAAAGGGCGTTGGGGCGGTGAACTGGGTCACAGGTCATCGGGTGGGTTGGTCGACAAATCCGGAAATCCGCGAATGAAGTGGGTGTCCGGAAATCGCCGTTACCCGAGGTATCGGTGAATTGGCCTGCTGCGACAGGCGACTGGTTGATGCCGGGCCGTCAACCTCCTTAGATTCCTCGGCCGTGTGCAGCGAGCACCGCTCGGGTACGTCCGCCGGCCGCACGGTTCTCCGGAACCGGGCACAGCACCGCACCGGTGGACGGGGCGAGCGCGACCTCCGCGTCCCATGGCGCGGGACGTGGCGTTCCGCCTTGGGGGACCCCGGGTGTTTCGAGAGGGAACCAGATGTCCGAATGTGCCGATACCACTCGCCCCAACGCCCGGAAGAACCAGGTCCGTACGACGGCGGTCCTCGCCGGGGCGGCACTGCTCGCGCCCCTCGGACTGCTGGCCGCGACCGGCAACGCCGCGGCGGCTGACAGCGGAGTGTGGGACCGCATCGCCCAGTGCGAGAGCGGCGGCAACTGGCACATCAACACCGGCAACGGCTACTACGGCGGACTCCAGTTCGCCGCCTCCACCTGGCGGGCCTACGGCGGCACCGCCTACGCGCCCACCGCCGACCGGGCGAGCAGGTCCCAGCAGATCGCCGTCGCCACCAAGGTCCAGCAGGCGCAGGGCTGGGACGCCTGGCCGACCTGCTCGGCACGCGCCGGGGCGAGCGGCGGCGCGCCCGCCACCGGCCCGGTGAGCGCCCCCGAGTCCGCGCCGGCGAAGCCCTCGACGGCGCCGGCGCGTGCGGCGGAACACCCGGACCGCGGCTCGTCCCGCGGCGACTACACCGTCCGCGAGGGCGACACCCTCAGCGGCGTCGCCGCCCGGCACGGGACCACCTGGCAGCGCCTCTACGCCGCCAACAAGGCAGCCATCGGCGACGACCCCGATGTGATCGTGCCCGGCCTGCGTCTAGAGATCTGAGCCGCTGCTCCCCCTCGCCGGGACACGGGCCCCGTCCGGTCGGTCTGATCGGGCGGGGTTCCGGCGTCCCGGGTCAGGGCGCGATCTCGCCCGCCTCCCCGGCGAACACGACGGCTCCGCGCCGCAGTTCGTACACCAGGACGGGCCGGCCGCGCAGGGCGGGCGGCAGCCGTTGCTCGGCGACCACCACGCACGCGTCCAGCCCGCCCAGCAGCTCGTAGGTGCGGGCCGCGACCGCGGGCGACATGCCCTGGGCGGGCTCGTCGACGAGCACCACGCGCGCGCGGGCCAGCAGTGCCCGGGACAGGGCGAGCATGCGCTGCTCCCCGCCGGACAGGGTGCCGGCGCGGCGCTCCAGCAGAGGCCGCAGCTGCGGGTAGGCGTCCAGGGCCGCGTCGTGGTCCGGGGCGGCGAGTGCGAGGTTCTCGCGCACGGTGAGCGAACCGAACACGGCCTGCCGCTCCGGGACCAGGCACAGTCCGCGCCGGGCCCGCTCGTACGCGGGTACGCGGGTCACGTCGGCCCCGTCCCACACCACCGCGCCGCCCGACAGGGGGACGGTGCCGGCCAGCGCGCGCAGGACCGTCGTACGGCCGGAGCCGTTGCGGCCCAGCAGCACGGTGAGACCGGGGCCGGGGGCGGCGAGGGTGACGCCGTGCAGGGCCTCCAGCGGGCCGTAGCGCACGCGCGCGTGGCGCAGGGAGACGGTGGTCATGGGCCGCCTCCCGCGCTCCGGGGTGTCCGGGAGGCCGACCGGCTGGCTCCCGGCTCCAGGGCGTTCAAGGTGCTCATCGGTCGGCCCCTGTGCCCAGGGCGTCCAACACGCGCTCGGGGGGACCGGAGGCGACGATCCGGCCCGCGGTCATCACGTGCACGACGTCGGCGAGGCCGGCCACCAGGTCCAGGTCGTGTTCGACGACGAGCAGGGCCGTGCCGTCGGCGGCCAGGGCCTTCAGGACGCGTGCCAGGGCGGCGACTTCGGCGGTGTCGAGGCCGGCGGCGGGTTCGTCGAGCAGCAGCACGCGGGGGCTGCCGGCCAGGACCCGGGCCAGTTCGACGCGGCGCAGCGTCCCCGTGGGCAGCGCGGCGGCGGGCAGTGCCCGCACGGGCCCGTCCAGCCCGAGCAGCCTGAGCGTGCGCTCCACGGCCCCCCGGTCGGTCAACCGGCCCTGCTCGGCACCGACCCGGACGTTCTCGGCCACGGACAGCGAGGGGAAGACGGCCAGTTGCTGGAAGGTCCGCGCGACCCCGAGGCGGGCGCGGGCGTGCGCGGGCAGCGCGGTGATGTCCCGCCCACCGAGCCGCACGGCCCCGCGCGCGGGCCGCAGCGTCCCGGCCAGACAGTGGAACAGGGTGCTCTTCCCGGCCCCGTTGGGGCCCACGACGGCGGTGATCCGCCCGGGGGAGAGGTCGAGGTCGACCCCGTGGAGGGCGGTGAAGCCGCCGTAGCGGGCGTGCAGGTGACGGGCGGTGAGCAGGGGAGCGGTGGGGGCGGGCGGTGTGCGGGGGACCGGGGAGGCCGGTGGGCGGCCGCCGGTGCGGGATGTCCCGGCACCCGTGGCTGTCGCCCCCACCGGCACCGGTGCCGCCCTGGCCGTCCGCGGCTCCGGGCGCAGCAGCCGGCGGGCCCGGGCCCCCACCGGTGTGAGGGCCGGTGCGCGCCGTAGCCGCAGGCGTTCCGTCGTCGTGCGCAGGGCCTCGTACGGGCCGCCGGGGAAGCGGCCCACCAGGACGGCCAGGACGCCGATCAGGGCCGCCGCGACGCCGCCGCGGGTGCCCGCGTCCAGGCCGACCAGGAGGGCCGCGGCGGCGAGGGCGCCCAGGGTGCTGTCGGCGCCCAGCACCACCACCGCGGCGAACCACAGCAGCCCGCGCACCGGGTCGTACGCGGCGGCGTCGAAGGCGCGCAGGCCCATGCCGAGCATGCCGCCGCCCAGCGCGGCGAGCGCGGCGCCCGCCACGAAGGCGCGCAGCTTGAGGGACGGCACCTGGACGCCCGCCGCCTGCGCGCCCGCCTCGTGGTCCCGCATGGCCGCCAGCGCCCGGCCCGTCCGGCCCCGGCGCAGCGCGTGCGCCGCGAGCAGGGCGACCGCCAGCAGGACCAGCTCCAGGACGTAGTACGCCCGGTCCCCGTCGAAACCGGCCGGGCGGCCCAGCGACAGGCCCGCCGTGGCGTACGGCTGGGCGAAGACGAAGCGGCTCACCCCCACGCCGATCGCGAACGTCGCCAGCGCCAGCGCCAGGCCCCGGCGGCCGATCGCCGGCCAGCCCGTCAGCAGGCCGAGCGGCGCCACCAGGACGACCGCCACCGCGAGGGCCGCCAGCTCCGGCAGGGCCGGCAGGCCCGGGAAGCGGCCGGCCGCCAGCAGCGCCGTGAACAGGGCGCCGAGCCCCGCGTAGGCCGCCTGCCCCAGCGAGATCTGGCCGCCGCGGCCGGTGACCACCACCAGGGACAGCAGGATCACGGCCAGCGCCGGCACTTGCACCGACGTGTGCAGGTCCCGGCCGGCGAGGCCCAGCGGCAGCAGGAACAGCACGCCCGCCACGATCCACGCGCCGGGCGGCGTCGGCACCCGGGCGGTCGCCGTGCGCGGCAGCGCGTCGCGGGTGCCGACCCCTGGCAGCACCAGCGCGGCGACCAGCAGCGCGACGACGAACAGGTTCGTGCCGGCCGCCTGGAGCAGCGGCTCGCCCCACCCGGACGGGTGCAGCCGCGTCAGCTGGCTCTGCGCCACCCCGATGCCCAGCGCCACCACCACCGCGACCGGCAGACTCCGCATCCGCGCGGCCACCGCGACCGCCACGACCTCCATCACGAGCAGCGGCAGCCCGTACGGGTCGAGCCGCACGTAGGGCGCCAGCAGCACGCCCGTCAGGCCCGCCGTGAACGAGCCGAACGCCCAGCCCGCCGCCGCGACCCGGTCCGCGTCGATCCCGCCCAGCACGGCCAGTTGCCGGTCGTCGACCACGGCCCGCAGCTCCCGCCCGAACCGCGTCCGGCGCACCACCGCCGCGACCCCGGCGGCCAGCACCAGCACCACCGCCAGCTGACCCCACGGCTCGTCCCGCACCAGCTCCGGCGCGTCGTCCCGCGCCCCCTGCCCCCACAGCAGCGCCGCCCCGCCCACCAGCAGCACGAACACCCCGATGGACGCCACCAGCGTCTGCGCCGGGTCCGAGCCGAGGAGCGACAGGGGCCGGAAGACGAACCGCTCCAGGACCACCCCCAGCCCTGGCGCCAGCACCAGCAGCGTCACGACCGCCCCGAGCCACAGCGGCCAGCCCCACTCGACCACGCACTGCCGCAGCGCGTACGCGCACACCATCGCGATCGCGCCGTGCGCGAAGTTGAGCACCCCGGTCGCGCGGTACGTCACGATCAGGCCGATCCCGGTCAGCGCCGCCGCGCTGCCGACGGAGAGGCCGGCGAGGGTGAGGTCGTACGTGAGCGAGGACATCAGTCGGTTTCTTCGGCCGGCTCGCAGATCGGGCAGGGGCCCAGCTCACCGCTCGCCACCAGCTTGGAATCGACCGGGACCGCCTCCGCCTTCCCCGCGACCAGCGGGCAGTCCGCGCGGTGCCACAGCGTGCCGCCCGGCACCATCCGCAGCTCGCCGCTGACCGCGAGCGGCGCGGTGGCGGCCTGCCCGGTCTCCTCCGCCTCGGCCGGCTCGGCCGCCACCAGCAGGCCGTACAGCTCCTCCACGCGCGCGGCGGCCACCGAGCCCCTCCCGTGCGCCAGCAGCACCGCCCCGGCGATGATCAGCGCGGCGCCGGGGACCGTGCAGGAGGCCAGGTAGGGCAGCTGCCGTTCGGCGTAACGCTCGCCGGAGACGCCGTACCAGCCGACGACGCACAGCACCGCGCCGGCGGCCAGCGCGGCCCAGCCGGCCCACAGGACGGGATGCACGGTCCTCAGTCGGCTTGTCCGCATCGCTGGCTCCCACACGTCGGTCGTGGCTGGGCACGCGCCTGGCTGCCTGTTCAAGTCCGCCGATCGCTTGCACTATGCCCTGTGGAAGCTGACCCTGAAAGCACCGGGCGCGCATGGCCCGGACCGACACCCGGTGGTGAGCCAGATGGTTCTCGGCAGCGACCTCAGGCGGGGGAACGCGACAGGGGGCCCGCGCACCGCGGGACGGGGCACGGCGATCACGGCCGCCCTCGTACTGGCCCTCTTCCCGGCCCTCGCGGCATGCGGCGACGACAACGGCGGCGGAGACGGCACCACGCCACCCACACCGACCGCGGAGCGCACCACGAGCGCCCCGGCCAGCGCGCCCGCGGACCGTGCGGCGGCCGAGGCGGAGATCAAGCGGAACTGGCAGAAGTTCTTCGACCCGAAGACCTCCGCCCAGGACAAGGTCGCCGTCCTGGAGAACGGCGACCGGATGGCCCCCGTCCTGGAGGCCTTCAGCGGTGACGCGCGCGGCGGGCAGGTGCAGGCGCAGGTCACCAAGGTCGAGTTCACCTCGGCGACCGAGGCGGACGTGACGTACACGCTCACCCTGAAGGGCGCCACCGCCTTGCCCGACGCCTCCGGGACGGCCGTGGAGCAGGACGGCACCTGGAAGGTGTCCGCCAAGACGCTGTGCGCGCTGGTGCAACTGAGCGGCAATGCGTCGCCGGTCCCGGGCTGCTGAGGCCGTCGCCGCCGCGCTGCTGCTCGCCCTGAGCGCGGCCTGCGGCAGCCGGCTCCCGGAGAGCGACTTCGAGCACGACGACCGCAGCCCCGCGCCCCGCGACACCGCGCCGCTGCGGGTCGGCATCATCACCAGCGCCACCAGCCCCGTCGGCGGCGCCGCCTTCACCGGCCCGCGCGACGGGGCCAGGGCCTGGTTCGACCGGCTCAACGCGCGCGGCGGCATCGACGGCCGCCGCGTCGAGGTGCGCCTGTGCGACGACGGCGGCAGCGGCGTCGGCAACAACGAGTGCGTGCACAAACTGGTCGAGGAGGACGAGGTCGTCGCCCTCGTCGCCACCACCGCCCTCGACTACGCGGGCGCCTCGCGCGTCTCCCGCGCGCGCGTGCCCGACATCGGCGGCCAGCCCATCGGCGCCGCCTACGACACCTATCCGCACCTCTACGGCATCTACGGCAGCCTCGCGCCCAGGAACGGCACCACCGGCTGGGACGGCACCCTGTACGGCGGCACCGAGGTCTACCGCTACTTCAAGCGCGAGCACGGCGCCCGCACGGCGGCCGTCGTCTCCTACAACCAGTCCGCGTCCGCCGCCTACGCCCGGCTGGTCGAGCGGGGCCTGCGCGCCGAGGGCTACCAGGTCGTCACCGAGCAGGTCGACTTCGCCCTGCCCAACTTCCGCGCCGTCGCCGCCGACCTGAAGGAGCAGGGCGCCGACCTGGTGTTCGACGCCATCGACGGGCACGGCAACGCCCGGCTGTGCCAGGCCATGGACGAGGTCGGCGCCGACGTCACCGCCAAGGTGACCAACGTGCAGAACTGGACGTCCACCGTCGCCGCCGACTACAAGGACGCCCCGCGCTGCCGCAACGCCCTCTGGGCGACCGGCTCCAGCCGCAACTTCGACGACACCCGCCACCCGGCCGTACGGGAGTTCCGCGAGGCGACGAAGGACCTGAAGACGCACTCCCAGTGGCAGCTGGAGGGCTGGGCGGCCGCCCGCTGGTTCACGGACGCCGCGCGGTCCTGCGCGCGCACGGGCATCACGCGCGCGTGCGTCGACGCCTACATGAACCGCAGCCAGGGCTACACCGCCGGCGGCCTGCTCCTCCCCGTCGAGTTCGCACGGCTGCCCGAGCCGCCGAAGACCAGCGACACCTGCCTGTCGGTGGCCCGCTGGCAGGACGGGAAGGGCTGGGTCGGCCAGGGGGACATGAACCGCACCTGCTTCACCGTCCCGCAACTGCCCTACACGCCTTGAGGACAGCAGCTGTCCGCAAGGGCTGGCAGACTCGCCCCATGTTGGAGACCTCGGCACGTCTGCTGCGTCTGCTGTCCCTGCTCCAGGCCCACCGCGAGTGGTCCGGCGCCGACCTGGCCGACCGGCTCGGCGTGAGCGCCCGCACCCTGCGCCGGGACGTGGACCGGCTGCGCGAACTCGGCTACCCGGTCAACGCCAGCCCCGGCACCGGCGGCGGCTACCAGCTGGGCGCGGGCGCCGAACTGCCGCCGCTGCTGCTGGACGACGACGAGGCCGTGGCCGTGGCCGTCGGACTGCGCACGGCCGCCGGACAGGGCATCGAGGGCATCGGCGAGACCTCCGTCCGCGCCCTCGCCAAGCTGGAACAGGTGCTGCCCGACCGGCTGCGCCGCCGCGTGGGCGCCCTCAACGCCTTCACCGTGCCCATGCTGCGCGGCCCGGCGCCCTCCGCGGTCGACCCGGCCGTGCTGACCGAACTCGCCCACCTGTGCCGGGACGCCGAACGGCTGCGCTTCGAGTACGAGGGCCACGACGGCACCTCCTCCCGCCGCACGGTCGAACCGCACCGCCTGGTGTGCACCGAGCGCCGCTGGTACCTGGTCGCCTGGGACCTCGACCGGCAGGACTGGCGCACGTTCCGCGTGGACCGCCTCACGCCCAAGCCGCCGCACGGCCCCCGCTTCCCGCCCCGCGAGCCGCCCGCCGAGGACCTCGCCGCCTACGTCTCCCAGGGCGTCTCCACGCGCGTGTACGCCACCCACGCCGTCGTGCGGCTCCTGGCGCCCCTGGAGGAGGCCGCCGCGCACATCTCGCCCTCCGCCGGAGTGCTTCAGGCCGAGGGTCCCGACACCTGCCTGCTGCGCTGCGGCGCGGGCAGCCTCGACGTGATGGTCATCCACGTGGTGATGCTGGGCTTCGAGTTCGAGGTGCTGGAGCCGGAGGGGCTGATCGAGGCGGTCAGGAGGACTCGCGACCGGCTTGATGGGGCTCTGGCTCGGGCTGCGCAGTCACCGCCGCGTACTCGGGATGGTGCAGGTCGAACGCCGGCGACTCGGAGCGGATCCGGGGCAGCGTCGTGAAGTTGTGCCGGGGCGGCGGGCAGGAGGTCGCCCACTCCAGGGAGCGGCCGTAGCCCCAGGGGTCGTCGACCTCGACCTTCTCGCCGTACTTGGCGGTCTTCCACACGTTGTAGAGGAACGGCAGCGTCGAGATGCCGAGCAGGAACGCGCCGATGGTCGACACGGTGTTGAGCGCCGTGAAGCCGTCCGCCGCCAGGTAGTCGGCGTAGCGGCGGGGCATGCCCTCGGCGCCCAGCCAGTGCTGCACCAGGAACGTGGTGTGGAAGCCGACGAAGAGCGCCCAGAACTGGATCTTGCCGAGCCGCTCGTCGAGCATCTTCCCGGTGAACTTGGGCCACCAGAAGTAGAACCCCGCGAAGATCGCGAAGACGACCGTGCCGAAGACCACGTAGTGGAAGTGCGCGACCACGAAGTACGTGTCCGTCACATGGAAGTCCAGCGGTGGCGACGCCAGGATCACCCCGGTGAGCCCGCCGAACAGGAACGTCACCAGGAAGCCCGTCGCCCACAGCATCGGCGTCTCGAAGGACAGCGAGCCCTTCAGCATGGTGCCCGCCCAGTTGAAGAACTTCACGCCCGTCGGCACCGCGATCAGGAAGCTCATGAAGGAGAAGAACGGCAGCAGCACCGCGCCGGTGGCGAACATGTGGTGCGCCCACACGATCATCGACAGGCCGGTGATCGCCATCGTCGCCCCGACCAGCGTCAGATAGCCGAACAGCGGCTTGCGGCTGAAGACCGGGATGATCTCCGTGATGATGCCGAAGAACGGCAGCGCGATGATGTACACCTCGGGATGGCCGAAGAACCAGAACAGGTGCTGCCACAGGATCGCCCCGCCGTTGGCCGCGTCGAAGACCTGCGAGCCGAACCGCCGGTCCGCCTCCAGCACCAGCAGCGCCGCCGCCAGCACCGGGAACGCCATCAGGATCAGGATCGACGTGAACAGCGTGTTCCACACGAAGATCGGCATCCGGAACATCGTCATGCCGGGGGCGCGCATCCCGATGATCGTGGTGATGAAGTTGACCGCGCCCAGGATCGTGCCGAAGCCGGACAGCGCCAGACCCATGATCCACAGGTCGGCGCCGATGCCCGGCGTGCGTTCCGCGCTGTTGAGCGGGGCGTAGGCGAACCAGCCGAAGTCGGCCGGCCCGGAGGGCACCAGCAGCGAGCCGAGCACGATCAGCCCGCCGAAGAGGAACAGCCAGTACGAGAACATGTTCAGCCGCGGGAACGCGACGTCGGGCGCGCCGATCTGCAGCGGCATCAGCTCGTTCGCGAAGCCCGCGAAGGTCGGCGTCGCGAACAGCAGCAGCATGATCGTGCCGTGCAGCGTGAACGCCTGGTTGAACTGCTCGTTGTTGATGATCTGGAGCCCGGGCCGCGCCAGCTCGGCCCGCATCAGCAGCGCCATCACGCCGGCGACCAGGAAGAACACGAACGACGTGATCAGGTAGAGATGGCCGATCTTCTTGTGGTCCGTCGTCGTGAGCCAGTCGACCACCACCCGCCCGTGCCGCGTCCGCTGTTCGGGCGCCGTCGCCTGTACGGTCTGCGTCCCCATCGCTCGCTCGCCCCTTCGCTCATCGCGTACCGGGCCCGCCGCAGCCCGCGCCACACGTCCCCGCGAGCCCACGTCATGATGCTCGCGGCACCGCGGGCTCCGACAGGGGGCGTACCGGCCTCTTCACGCCGAAGCCCTGCCAATTCCGGTGCGGTGTACCGCCCCGCGGACCCGGTGCGGGGCCGGAATGGAACGAGTCCCGGGGGAACTTCTCCCGGGTCATTCCGACGGGCTTTTCCATCAGCTCATGCGACTGCCGGGAATTACGGTCGAATGCCTGCGGAAGGCCTACGGAACCGCTCGTCCGTGTGACCGGCACTCCCCGAAACGCCTGTCGTGATCTTGTGACAGAAGCGTGACAGGAGACGGACGGCGACCGGGGTCGCGGGCCCGGCCTTCCCCGGTCGCCGGGCAGGACATAGCGTGGCCGCATGGCACCGATTCCGACACCTTCCGCGGAACCCGACGACAGCCCGGACACCTATGTCGGCCTCGCGGCCGACCGGGCCGAACGCCTCGCGCGCGAGCGCGGCTGGGCGACGGTGCGCGCGCTGCCGCCGGGGGCGATCATCACGATGGAGTACCGCGTGGGCCGGCTGAACTTCGAGGTGAAGGGCGGCCGGGTGGCGCGGGCCTGGAAGGGCTGAGACACGGCGAAGGCCCCGGTTCCGCTCGGGAACCGGGGCCTTCGCCCTGTCCGGCCGGGTGTGCGTACCGGCCCGGTCGTCCGCCGTGGTCAGCCGCCCGTCAGCGGCCGGGCCGAAGGGGTCGAGCCGCGCGGGTGGCGCTCCGGCTGCGGGGGCCGGCGGCTGCCGGCGGGGGTGATCGGCGTGCGCTCCGAGCGGGACGTGTGCGGGCCCGGCGCCAGGTAGGCCGGGGCACGGGGCGAGCGGGCCGCGACGTCCTCCCGGTCGGCGGGCAGCGGTGTGACCACCGCGGGCGGGGGGCCGGCCGGGGCGGTCGCGGCCCGGCTCCGGCGCTCCCGCCAGCGGTCCCGCAGGTCGAAGATGCGCTCCTCGGACCGGGCGATGAGCGGCTCGAACCAGGGCAGGGCGAGCAGGATCAGCAGGCCGGCGGCCCAGCCGAGCAGCACATCGCTCAGCCAGTGCGTACCGAGATAGACGGTCGCCATGCCCACGCCGAGCGAGGTCACGGCGGACACGGCGGACAGCCAGCGGCGCGCTCTCGGAGTGGAGGCCAGATAGGCCAGGATTCCCCAGGTCACCACGGCGTTGGCGGTGTGACCGCTCGGAAATATATCGCCGCCGCGCCACATCTCGTTCGAGCCGATCACCGTCGCGTAGTGCGGTCCCAGGCGGCCCATGCCGTACTTCGCGGCGCCGACCGTCACGTTCAGCAGCAGCAGCGAGACGCCGAGGGCGAGCAGCGGGCGCAGCGTGTGCTGCCGCCAGGAGCGCCAGCCCAGCCAGGCCGCGACCATCACGGCGGTCGGGCCGCGCTGGCCGAGCACCACGTAGTAGTCGACGAACCAGTGGATCCCCGACCACTGCTGGTACGGCCGGAAGAACATGACCTGCCAGTCGAGCCGGACCAGCCAGGACGTGATGATCACGGCCCACACGATCGCGCCGTAGAAGGCCAGGGTCGCCGCGAAGAGCACGATGCGGTGCCTGCTCATCTTCGGCACATCGATGTGGGCCGGTCGTTCCGGCTCACGGTCCAGCCGGGCGAACACCCGGTCCAGACGGGTGAGCTTCGGTTCGGTACGCACCCAATCGACGTTACAGCGAGTGAGCTCAGATCCCGGTCGAATCAACGGCTTTGTGATGACGATGTGATGTGGGATTCCTCTCAGGAGGGGGTTTATTTCCAGCGAATCTGCAATCGTCGGCCGCCGTGGCCTTCAATTCCTTTGATCATTCCGGGGGCGGGTTTTATCGCGCTTTTGAATTCGTTCACCGGAGCATGGGGCGGAATTCTCCCGGCGCTCACAGCGGGTCAGGGCGGACCGGAGCCGTTCAGCCAGAACGCCCCGTACGCCGCCGAGGCGACCGCCACCGCCCCGAGCACCCAGGCTGACCTGCGGATACTCCGCCTCGCCAGGGCCAGGGCGAGGGGCAGCAGCAGGGGGAAGGCGGGCATCAGCAGGCGCGGTTTCGAGCCGAAGTAGCTCGACGCGCACAGGGCGAGCGCGGTGACGACGCCGGTGTAGACCAGCAGCGGCAGCGGCTGGCGCTGACGTACGCCGACCGCATACAGCCAGATGACTGACGCGACCCCGAGGATCAGCCCCACGCCGGCCAGGGCCGAGGGGAACGACGTGAACTTTTCGCCGACGAACCGGGCGAACGCGTAACCGCCGTCGAAGCCGTTGCGCCAGCCGGCCTGGACATCGAGATAGCCCAGCGGGCCCTTGCCCGTGCGGTGGCCGACCCAGAGGACGTAGCCGGCGGTGCCGAGGGGCGCGAGCAGCATGCCCAGGACGCGGCGGGCCCGGGGGCGGTCGCCGGCGTGGGCGGCGGGGTCGTCGTCCCGCCGAGCGCCTCCGCCGGCCGAGCCGGCAGCGTGCGTCCCGCCGTGCGCGCCGTCCGCCCCGGCCGCGCGCCGCTCCCGCACGAACGAGACCACCGCCGTCACCCACACGGCGGCCACCACCGCCACCCACACGGCGGCCACCACCGCCACCCCCACCGGACGGGTCAGCCCCGCCAGCAGGGCCAGCACGCCCGCCGTCGGCCAGCGGCCGGTCAGCACCGCGTACAGGGACCAGGCGGCGAGCGCCGTGAACAGGGACTCGCTGTACGCCATCGACTGCACGATCCCGACCGGCAGGACGGCCCACAGCAGCACCGCGCACACCCCGGCCCGGCGGCCGTACACCCGGTCCGCCACCGCGAAGATCCCCCACGCCGCGGCGAGCGAGGCGAACAGGCTGACCAGGAAACCCCCGTCCGCGTACGACAGCGGGGACACCGCCGCCACCAGCCGCTCCAGCCACGGCAGCAGCGGGAAGAACGCGAGGTTCGAGTGCACGTCCCCGTTCGCCAGCCGCACCTCGTAGCCGTAGCCGAGTTCGGCGACCCTGGTGTACCAGAGCGCGTCCCAGCGGGCGGTCAGCAGCGTGTACGCGCTCTTGTCCCGCGCCGCGCTCCACAGGGCCAGGACGATCAGGCCCAGGGCGCGTACGGCCGCGTACCCGAGGAGCGCCGGGGCCGCCCGGCGCAGCGCCCCGGCGCGGGACGGGGCCGCGCGCGTCTCAAGATCGGTCACGGGCCCGATTATCGACCGGGGCGGGAACCGGCCGGTCGGCCGGGGCGTGGTCGACGAGGGGGTGAGTGACGTACACCACATCTCCTGGTCGAAGCTGTGAGAGGTCCGCCACTGGGCTCCGGCGCGGACTCGCGTACGCTGACGTGTCACTCGCTTTTCGTTTGCGCGGGCCGGAGACCACCGCTCCTCTCCGGCCGAGTCGCGGGGGCGTCCCCCACCCCGTGAGCCCGCCGATCGCGAGGAACATCTTGGAGGTACGTACATGTCCGGGACGACCACGGCCGCCGCTGCGCTGCGCCGTCGGGCGGCCGGGGCCGGTGCCAACCGCTGGGTGGTCCTGGTCGTCCTCTGCGTCAGCCTGCTGCTCGTCGCCGTCGACGCCACCGTGCTGCACGTGGCGGTCCCCGCCGTCACCGAGGACCTCAAGCCCGGCGGGATCGAGCTGCTCTGGATCGTCGACGTCTACCCGCTGGTCTGCGCGTCGCTGCTGATCCTGTTCGGCACGCTCGGCGACCGCGTCGGCCGCAGAAGGGTCCTGCTCCTCGGATACGCGCTCTTCGGCGTCGCCTCGGCCCTCGCCGCCCTCGCGGACAGCGCGCAACTGCTGATCGTGGCGCGGGCGCTGCTCGGGGTGGGCGGCGCGATGATCATGCCGGCGACCCTGTCGATCCTGCGGCAGGTCTTCCCCGACCGGCGGGAGCGGGCGCTCGCGATCGGCGTCTGGAGCGCCGTGGCCGCGGTGGGGGCCGCGGTCGGACCGCTGCTCGGCGGCTTCCTGCTGGAGCACTTCTGGTGGGGCTCGGTCTTCCTCGTCAACATTCCGTTGATGCTGGTCAGCCTCCCGGTGGGACGTCTGCTGCTGCCGGAGTCGAAGGGCGACGGCAACGGGCCCTGGGACGTCGTCGGCGCGCTGATGGCGGCCGCCGGTCTGTTCGGCGTGGTGCTGGGCGTCAAGCGGCTCGGGGGCGGGGAACCGGTGGGGAGCCTGTTCACCGTGCTGCCGCTGGTGGCGGGCGCGGCGCTGCTCGTGGGGTTCGTGCGGCGGCAGCGGCGGCGGGAGCATCCGCTGGTCGACCTCACGATGTTCGCCCGGCCGGCGTTCAGCACGTCCGTCGGGTGCATCGTGCTGGCGATGCTCGCGCTGGTGGGCCTTGAGCTGATCGCGGCGCAGTACCTGCAACTGGTGCTCGGGCTGTCGCCGCTGGAGACGGGGCTGCGGCTGCTGCCGCTGACGTTCGCGGCGATGGCGGCCGGGCTGGCCGGGGCGCGGATGCTGCGGTGGTTCGGGCCGCGGCGGATGGTGTGCGCCGGGTTCTGCCTCACCGCGTTCGCGGTGGTGCTGCTGACGGCGCTGGGCCGGACCGACGACTGCGCACTGATGCTCACCGGGTTCGTACTGCTGGGCTTCGGGCTGGAGACGACGCTGTTCGGGGCGTACGAGTCGATGCTGAGCGAGGCGCCGCAGGAGCAGGCCGGTGGTGCGGCGGCGATCGGGGAGACGTCGTACCAGCTGGGGGCGGGGATCGGGATCGCCCTGCTCGGCAGCGTGATGAACGCGGCGTACGCGCCCGGGCTGTCGGGCGTGCGCGGGGTGCCGGAGTCGGCGTCCTCCTCGGCGGGGCATTCGCTGGGGGAGGCGTACGAGGTTGCTGCGCAGCTGGGCGGTTCCGCGGGTGTTGCTCTGCGGCATGCGGCCCGGGACGCGTTCGTGCACGGGCTGCATGTGACGTTGCTGGTGAGTGCGGGGTTGTTGCTGCTCGGGGCGGTGATGGCGTTGCGGTTGCCGCGGGTCATGCAGTGTGAGGCGGGGGCGGTGGAGGTACCTGCCCCTCGGGACGCCGCGGAGTCACGCGTCTCGGTGTGACCCACCTTGGCCCACCACGCCCGCCCGGAGCTGTCGGGGGAGGGGCTGGGGTCGCCTGTGGGGGTGCTTCGTCGTCGGCGGGTGCCGGTGGGTGTGTCGCTTTTGCCCACCCACGCACCGCCGTAACTGCCAACTGAGAGGTCGAGGTTTCCCGTGGGGGTGGGCGGCCTGGCGGCTGGCGGGGTGCGTGGGGCATTGTTCATCCGTGCGCCGCCCGTAGGAGTTGGGCGAGAGGTGAAGTCGCCCGGCGGCGGGTCGCGTCGGTTGGCGGCTTGCGGTGCGTGTCGGGTTCCGGGCGGCTCGGGGGTCTGGCGCATGGGGCCTGCAGACGCCGACGGCGAAGTACCCCCACAGGTGACCTCGACCTCTCAGTTGGCAGTTACGGGTGGTGCCGGGGTGGGCGGGCGTCGTAGCGTCTTGGCTAGCGGTGCTAGTTAAAGAGTCTCGGAGGGTGTCGATCATGTCCGGTCCGTCCAAGCTGCCTCCCTTCGATCCCGCCGACCCCCTCGGGCTCGACGACCTGCTGGAACCGGAGGACCTCGGCATCAGGGACACCGTGCGGTCCTGGGCCGCCGACCGGGTGCTGCCGTACGTCGCCGAGTGGTACGAGAAGGGCGAACTGCCCGGCATCCGGGAGCTCGCCCGGGAACTCGGGAGCCTCGGTGCCCTCGGAATGTCCCTGGAGGGGTACGGCTGCGCCGGGGCGAGCGCCGTGCAGTACGGGCTCGCCTGCCTGGAACTGGAGGCCGCCGACTCCGGCATCCGCTCCCTCGTCTCCGTGCAGGGCTCCCTCGCCATGTACGCCCTCCACCGCTTCGGCAGCGAGGAGCAGAAGCAGCAGTGGCTGCCCCGCATGGCCGCCGGCGAGGTCATCGGCTGCTTCGGTCTCACCGAGCCCGACCACGGCTCCGACCCCGCCTCCATGCGCACGTACGCCAAGCGTGACGGCACGGACTGGATCCTCAACGGCCGCAAGATGTGGATCACCAACGGGTCGGTCGCCGGAGTCGCCGTCGTCTGGGCGCAGAGCGAGGACGGGATCCGCGGGTTCGCCGTACCCACCGACGCGCGTGGGTTCTCCGCGCCGGAGATCAAGCGCAAGTGGTCCCTGCGCGCCTCCGTCACCAGTGAACTCGTCCTCGACGACGTACGGCTGCCCGCCGACGCCGTCCTCCCGGAGGTCACCGGCCTGCGCGGACCCCTCAGCTGTCTGTCGCACGCCCGGTACGGGATCGTCTGGGGCGCCATGGGCGCGGCCCGCAGCTGCTTCGAGGCCGCCGTCGACTACGCGAAGTCACGGGAGCAGTTCGGGCGGCCCATCGGCGGCTTCCAGCTGACCCAGGCCAAACTCGCCGACATGGCGGTGGAACTGCACAAGGGGATGCTGCTCGCCCATCATCTGGGGCGGCGGATGGACGCCGGCCGCCTGCGTCCCGAGCAGGTCAGCTTCGGCAAGCTCAACAACGTGCGGGAGGCGATCGAGATCTGCCGCACGGCCCGCACGATCCTGGGGGCCAACGGGATCTCCCTCGAATATCCCGTCATGCGGCACGCGACGAACCTCGAGTCGGTGCTCACCTACGAGGGCACCGTCGAGATGCACCAGCTCGTGCTGGGCAAGGCGCTCACCGGGCTCGACGCCTTCCGGTAGACCCCGGCCGGTGAACCGCGGGGGCAGGGCCGGTGAGCGGCCCTGCCTCAGCTCTGGTTGAAGAAGCCGTCCGTGCGGTGCGCGGCCGGGTCGCCGTTCACGATCTCCGTGTTGGCGGGGGTCAGCAGGAACACACGGGTCGACACTCTCTCGATCGAACCGCGCAGGCCGAAGATCAGCCCGGCCGCGAAGTCGACCACACGCTTGGCGTCGCCGGCGTCCATGGCCGTGAGGTTCATGATGACCGGCACGCCCTCGCGGAACAGCTCGCCGATGGCGCGGGCGTCCCGGAAGCTGTCCGGGGTCACCGTGCCGATGCGGCGGCCCTTCTCCTCGGCGACGTCCGAGGCCACCTTGACGCGCGGATCGGTGACCCAGGCCTCCCCGGGCTCGGTCCCGTCGGAGTAGTCGTCGTCGTAGTAACGCTCGTCTTCGTTGTCGTCGACGAGGCCAAGCCAGGCACTTGCCTTGCGTACCGATCCCATGGACGCCTCCTCTCACAGCGGTCTTTCTGCTTTCCGCACCCCTATGGTCGTCCATGATGCGGATGGCGCGCCAAGTGGATAGACGCCGCGCGGGGGGTTTGTGACGGTACTGGTGCACAGCGAATCCGTCGAGAGTCCGTGTGTCCCAAGGGTCGTTTCCCAAACGGCTGCTGACTGTGAGTGAAATACGATTCTTCTCGGCGTCCGGGTGACGGGCGGGGCGTACGGGTGAATGGCCCGGTCGATACGATGCCGCAGCTCAGCGTCGTAACGAAGCTCGGGGGAGCGCCGTGTTCGGAATCGTCAGGCCCTGCAGACACCGTCTCGGGGAGAAGCTCACCAGCCAGTGGATGGCGCATTTGTGCGGACTGTGCCTCGCACTGCGCGGCGACCACGGACAGTTCGCTCGAATAGTGACGAACTACGACGGGCTTCTCATATCAGTTTTGACGGAGGCTCAGGCCGATCCCGGTGCGGCGGGGCGGCGTACGGCCGGGCCGTGCCCGTTGCGCGGCATGCGCACCGCCTCCGTCGCGCACGGCGAGGGGGCCCGGCTGGCGGCGGCCGTGTCCCTGGTGCTGGCCTCGGCGAAGGTGCGCGACCACGTCATCGACGGCGACGGGCTGTTGGCCCGCCGGCCGGTGGCGCGCGCCGCTCGCCGGGTCGCCGCGAGCTGGGACGCGGCCGGCGCCCGTACCGGCACCGCCGTGGGGTTCGACACCGCCCTCCTGGTCGACGCCGTGGACCGGCAGACCGGCATCGAGGCGCTGGCCGGGCCCGGGACGCCGATCCTGACGGTCACCGAACCGACCGAGACCGCGACGGCCGCGGCCTTCGCCCACACGGCCGTCCTCGCCGGCCGGCCGCGCAACGCCGCGCCGCTCGCCGAGGCCGGACGCCTCTTCGGACGCCTGGCCCATCTCCTGGACGCCGTGCAGGACCAACACACTGACGCGGCGTCAGGCGCCTGGAACCCGATCGCCGCGACCGGTACCTCACTGGCGGAGGCCCGGCGGCTCGCCGACGACGCGGTGCACGGCGTCCGGCTGGCGCTGCGGGAGGCGGAGTTCACCGACGGGCGGCTGGTCCACCGGCTCCTCGTGCACGAGCTGCGCGCCTCCGTCGACCGCGCCTTCGGCACGACGAGCTGCGCGCACACCGCCGGCCCCCGGGCGGCCGGCCCCTACGCGCCGCCCGGCACCGGCGCCCCGGGCGGACCCGGCGCCCCGCTGCCGCCCGAGCCGCCGCGCGGCGACCGGCGCGGGATGCTCGCCGGGTGCGCGGTGTGGCTCGGGCTCGCCTGTACGTGTCAGATGTGCTGCGGCACATATCACGACCCGTGGACGGGTGAGCGCAAGGAAGGACAGTGCGGCAACTGCGACTGCAGCGGGTGCGGGGACTGCTGCAGTTGCTGCCAGTGCTGCGGCGAGTGCGGTGAGACCTGCGGCTGCGACGGCTGCGACTGCGGCTGCAGCTGCTGAGGTGATGCCGGGCCGCCCGGTCCGTTGGGGGACGTGGGGCTGCCGTAAAAGATCGTTCCGAGGCCGACGGCCGAAAGGCCCCCTTGCGCCGACCGTCCGTTCGGCCGAATACTCCCTCCCAGCGCTTGTCAGGGGCACGGCGTGTTCGGAATCCGGACTGCCGGTCCCAGGCTGCGCCTCACGGGCCCACAACCCCACGAGGGCCCCCGACTTCCTTTGTGGAGGAACGAAAAGTGAGGATCAAGCGCACCACCCCCCGCAGCGGCATTTCGAGACGGACCCGGCTGATCGCCGTTTCCACCGGCCTCGTGGCCGCCGCAGCGATCGCGATCCCCAGCGCGAACGCGTCCGACGCCCCCAGCACCTTCAGCGCCGCCGAGCTCAAGAGCGCCAGCGGCTCCATATTGAAGGCCGACATCCCGGGCACCGCCTGGGCCGTCGACAGCAAGACCAACCGCGTGCTCGTCACCGTCGACAGCACGGTCTCCCAGGCGGAGATCGCGAAGATCAAGCAGCAGGCCGGCGCCAACGCCGACGCGCTCACGATCAAGCGCACCCCCGGCAAGTTCAACAAGCTGATCCAGGGCGGCGACGCCATCTATGCGAGTAGCTGGCGCTGCTCCCTCGGCTTCAACGTCCAGAACAGCAGCGGTCAGCAGTTCTTCCTGACCGCCGGCCACTGCACGGACGGCGCGGGTACCTGGTACTCCAACTCCGGCCGCACCACGGTCATCGGCTCGACGACCGGCTCCAGCTTCCCGGGCAACGACTACGGCATCGTCCGCTACAGCGGCTCCGTCAGCCGGCCCGGCACCGCGAACGGCGTGGACATCACCCGCGCGGCCACGCCCAGCGTGGGCACCACCGTCATCCGCGACGGCTCCACGACCGGTACGCACAGCGGCCGCGTCACCGCCCTCAACGCCACCGTCAACTACGGCGGCGGCGACGTCGTCTCCGGCCTGATCCAGACCACCGTCTGCGCCGAGCCGGGTGACTCCGGCGGCCCGCTCTACGGCAGCAACGGCACCGCGTACGGTCTGACCTCCGGCGGCAGCGGCAACTGCTCCTCCGGCGGTACGACGTTCTTCCAGCCGGTCACCGAGGCCCTGAGCGCCTACGGCGTCAGCGTCTACTAGGCCGGTCGGGCCCGAGGTCCGCAGCAACCTGTGCCCCCGTGCGCTTCGGCGTGCGGGGGCTTTTTCGGGTGTGCGGGCAGGGGCGAAAACCAGCCAAGTGCAGACCTCACAGAGTGCGCACATATTACTCACACGTAATGTTTGCAGTGCGAACGGGAGTTGATTGGGTGCGATTTGACCGTGGACGGTCAAAATAAGGGGGCGTGCGAAGCGCTGTCTACGCGCGTCTCGAACTCACCCTTGTGTGCTCCCCGTTGTCCTCGGAATAGTGGGCGCTCGTCAACCAAGCCTTCCGGTTCGCGAGGTCCCCACAACCTCTCGGGCCGACCCCCCACAGGAGGACGTGAGTTGAAGCACCGACGCATACCCAAGCGGCGTGCGGCCGTGGCAGGTGCGGGTATCGCCGCACTGGTCGCCGCGGGAGTGACGTTCCAGACCGCGAACGCCAGCGAGACCCCGGAGGCGTCCGCGCCCCGGACGCTGTCGGTCACGGCGGCCGGAAAGCTCGCCTCGACGCTGGCCGAGGACCTGGGCGCCGACGCGGCGGGGACGTACTACGACACGAAGAGCAAGAGCCTCGTGGTGAACGTGCTCGACGAGGCCGCCGCGCAAGCCGTCGAGAAGGCCGGGGCCAAGGCGAGAGTCGTGGCGAACTCCCTCGCCGAACTGAAGAGCGCCCGCAGCACGCTGAAGCAGGACGCGACGATCCCGGGCACCTCCTGGGTGACCGACCCGACGACGAACAAGGTCGTCGTGACCGCCGACCGTACGGTCTCCAAGGCCGAGTGGACGAAGCTGACGAAGGTCGTCGACGGGCTCGGGGCGAAGGCCGAACTCAAGCGGACGAAGGGGGAGTACAAGCCCTTCATCGCCGGCGGTGACGCCATCACCGGTGGCAGCGGCCGCTGCTCGCTGGGCTTCAACGTGGTCAAGGGCGGCGAGCCGTTCTTCCTGACCGCCGGGCACTGCACCGAGGGCATCTCCACCTGGTCCGACTCCAGCGGCAAGGAGATCGGCACCAACGCGGACTCCAGCTTCCCGGAGAACGACTACGGGCTGGTCAAGTACACGGCGGAGGTGGCTCACCCGAGTGAGGTGAACCTGTACAACGGGTCGACCCAGAAGATCACGGGTGCCGCCGAGGCGACCGTCGGTATGGAGGTCACGCGGAGCGGGTCGACGACGCAGGTGCACGACGGGAAGGTCACGGGGCTGGACGCCACCGTGAACTACGGCAACGGCGACATCGTGAACGGGCTCATCCAGACCGACGTGTGCGCGGAGCCGGGGGACAGCGGTGGGTCGCTGTTCTCGGGGAGCAACGCGATCGGGCTCACGTCGGGTGGCAGCGGTGACTGCACCTCGGGCGGGGAGACGTTCTTCCAGCCGGTGACGGAGGCGCTGTCGGCGACCGGGACCGAGATCGGCTGACGCACGGGTTCGTGAGGCCCCGCCCCTTGTGAGGGGCGGGGCCTTCTTCTGTGTTCAGGTCTTGCGGCGGGCCGCCGCCGTCAGTGTGATGGCCGTGCCCGCCAGTGCCCATGCCGCCAGTACCAGGAGGGGGCCGGTCATCGCGTGGGTGTCGAAGTAGGCGATCGAGCGTGTTGCCCAGGTGCCGGCGCCCGGGGGCAGGGCGGGGCCGATCGCCTTCCAGAAGGGTGGGAGGAGGGGTGGGGGCAGGGCGCCGCCCGCGCTGGGGTTGCCGAGGATGACCACCAGCAGGATGACCAGGCCGATGCCGATCGTGCCGAAGAGGCCCTGGAGGGCGAGGGTGGCCGCGCCCACGGCGAAGATGATCAGGGTGCCCAGGCCCCACAGGGCCGCGGTGCTGCCGGGGACGGCGTCCAGGACCGGGCCCGCGATGAGGGCACCGCCGAGGCCGCCGATGATCGCGACCAGGGCCAGCACCGCCAGGCGGATCGCGGCGCGGGTGGGGTCGGCGGGCTTTGCCCCGGCGCTGATGGCCAGGGCCGCGGCGCCCAGGTAGCCGCCCACGCTCCAGCCGATCACCAGGTAGAAGGACGACAGGCCGTTGGGGTCGTGGCGCGCGGACGGGATCACGTCGCTCGTGCGCAGGGTGCGCTGCTCGGACTTCTCCAGGGTGGTGATCAGGCTCGTCAGTGTGGTGGACAGGACCCTTCCGCCGCCGGAGGCGACCAGGAGGGTGTCGGTGGTGCCGGTGGGGTCGATGACCAGGGCGGCGTCGATGTCGCGGGTCATGATCTGGTTCCGGGCCGTGGCCTCGTCCGGCAGGGCGCGGGGGTCCAGGGGGGAGCCCGGGAGGCGTTCCAGCCGGGTCACCGCCTGGGCGGACGCGTCCTGGGGGGCGACCACGCCGAAGGGCACGTCCCTGGGCTTCGGGTCGTGCAGGGCGCCTACGTAGGAGGCGATGAAGAGCAGCTGGAGCGCGATCACGCCGAGGATGAGCAGGGTGGCCCGGGGGGTGACGGCGTCTCTCACCTCGGCGAGGAACGAGCGGTGCGGCATGCCTCCACGGTCGGGGGGTGTGCGGTGTTTCCGCAGGTGGGGCGGGGCCGAACGGATGTCGCACATACATTCGAGGATGGGGGTATGGTGGGGGTGAGGTAGCTGGGAACAGATGTTCGAGAGCCGGTGTGGTTCACGAGTGCGGGAGGTGCGTGTGCCGGGCTTCACGCATCTGCACACCGTCTCCGGGTTCTCGTTGCGCTATGGAGCCTCGCACCCGGAGCGGCTGGCCGAACGTGCCTCCGAGCGAGGCATGGACGCCCTGGCCCTCACCGACCGCGACACGCTTGCCGGGGCCGTCCGGTTCGCGAAGGCCTGCGGGAAGGCGGGGGTCCGTCCGCTGTTCGGGGCGGACCTGGCGGTGACGGGAGCGGAGCCTCCGGGCGCGGCCGGACGGCAGGGGCGGCGCCGGACCCCGGTGCGCGGCGGCGCCTTCGTCGATGAGTCGGCTCCCCGGGTGATCTTCCTCGCCCGGGACGGGGCCCGGGGGTGGGCGGGGCTGTGCCGGCTCGTCTCGGCCGCCCATGAGGGGGAGGGGACGCCGCTGCTGCCGTGGGACCGCAACCATGCCGAGGGGCTGACCGTGCTGCTCGGGCCGGACTCGGACGTCGGGCGCGCCCTGGCCGCGGGGCGTCCCGACCGGGCGGCGCGGCTGCTCGTGCCCTGGCGGGAGGTCTACGGCGACGACCTGCGGCTGGAGGCCGTCTGGCACGGCCGCAAAGGCACCGGGCCCGGGTCGCTGCGGCTGGCCGCCCGTACTGTCGGGTTCGCCGCCGAGCAGCGGATCCGGCCCGTGCTCACCAATGCCGTGCGGTACGCCGACTCCGGGCTGGGGCCGGTCGCCGACGTGCTGGACGCCGCCCGGCGCCTGGTGCCCATCGACCCGACCAAGGAGCTGGACTCCGGAGAAGCCTGGCTCAAGGGCCCGGGTGCCATGGTGCAGGCCGCCGAGCGGATCGTGGAGGCCGCGGGGTTCCGGCGGGGCACCGCCCACCGGCTGGTGGAGCAGACCGAGGCCACGGCCGCCGCGTGCCTGGTCGACCCCGAGGACGATCTCGGGATCGGGACCGTCCACTTCCCCGAGCCGCATCTGGTCGGTGCCGGGCGCCGTACCGCCCAGCGGACGCTGGCCTCACGGGCGGCGGCGGGAATGGTGCTGCGCGGGTACGACCGGCGGCGCGAGTACTGGGAGCGGATGCACCATGAGCTGGACATCATCGCCCATCACGGCTTCGCTTCCTACTTTTTGACCGTGGCCCAAGTGGTCGACGACGTACGGGAGATGGGGATCCGGGTCGCCGCCCGGGGGTCCGGGGCGGGGTCGCTCGTCAACCATCTGCTCGGGATCGCGCACGCCGACCCGATCGAACACCGGCTGCTGATGGAGCGGTTCCTGTCCAAGGAGCGGGTGGTGCTGCCCGACATCGACATCGACGTGGAGTCCGCGCGCCGGCTGGAGGTCTACCGCGCGATCATCGGCCGGTTCGGCACCGAGCGGGTCGCGACGGTCGCGATGCCGGAGACGTATCGCGTGCGGCACGCGATCCGGGACGTGGGGGCCGCCCTGTCCATGGATCCGGCCGAGATCGACCGGGTCGCCAAGTCCTTTCCCCACATCCGGGCGCGGGACGCCCGCGCGGCGCTGGAGGAACTGCCCGAACTGCGTGCGCTGGCGGGGGAGAAGGAGAAGTACGGCAGGCTGTGGGAGCTGGTCGAGGCGCTGGACGCGCTGCCGCGCGGGGTGGCCATGCATCCGTGCGGGGTGCTGCTGTCCGACGCCTCCCTGCTGGCGCGTACGCCGGTCATGCCGACCAGCGGCGAGGGCTTTCCGATGTCGCAGTTCGACAAGGACGACGTCGAGGACCTCGGGCTGCTGAAGCTCGACGTGCTCGGGGTGCGGATGCAGTCGGCCATGGCGCACGCGGTGGCGGAAGTGGAGCGGGTGTCGGGGGAGAGGGTCGACCTGGACGCCCTGCCGCCGGGGGATCCGGAGACGTACCGGCTGATCCGGTCCACCGAGACGCTCGGGTGCTTCCAGATCGAGTCGCCGGGGCAGCGGGACCTGGTCGGGCGGCTCCAGCCGGCCGGCTTCCACGATCTCGTCGTCGACATCTCGCTCTTCCGGCCCGGGCCGGTCGCCGCCGACATGGTGCGGCCGTTCATCGAGGCCCGGCACGGGCGGGCGCCGATCCGTTATCCGCACCCGGACCTGGAAGAGCCGCTGAAGGAGACGTACGGGGTCGTCGTCTTCCACGAGCAGATCATCGACATCGTCGACATCATGACCGGCTGCGGGCGCGGCGAGGCCGACCGGGTGCGGCGCGGGCTGTCCGACCCGGAGTCACAGGGGCGGATCAAGGTGTGGTTCGCGCAGCACGCGGCGGCGAACGGCTATGACGCGGAAACGATTCAGCGGACCTGGGAGATCGTCGAGGCCTTCGGGTCGTACGGCTTCTGCAAGGCGCACGCGGTCGCCTTCGCCGTGCCGACGTACCAGTCGGCGTGGCTGAAAGCGCATCATCCGGCCGCCTTCTACGCGGGGCTGCTGACGCATGATCCCGGGATGTACCCGAAGCGGCTGCTGCTGGCGGACGCGCGGCGGCGGGGGGTGCCGGTGCTGCCGTTGGATGTGAACGCGTCGGGCGTCGCACACCGTATCGAACTGGTGTCCGGTAAATGGGGGCTGCGGCTGGCGCTCTCCGATGTACACGGCATCAGCGAGGCCGAGGCGGCGCGGATCGCCGAGGGGCAGCCGTACGCCTCGCTGGTCGACTTCTGGGAGCGGGGCCGGCCCAGCCGTCCGCTGGCCCAGCGGCTCGCGCAGGTGGGAGCGCTGGACGCGTTCGGCGCCAACCGCCGTGATCTGCAACTGCATCTGACCGAGCTGCACCGGGGCGCGCGCGGCGCGGGCGGTGGCCAGCTCCCGTTGGCCGGCGGGCGGAAGACCGCACCGGCCGGGCTGCCCGACCTCACCTCGGCGGAGCGGCTCAGTGCCGAGCTGGGCGTGCTGTCCATGGACGCCTCGCGCAACCTGATGGACGACCACCGGCAGTTCCTCGACGAGCTGGGCGTGGTGTCGGCGCGGCGGCTGCGCGAGGCCCGGCACGGGGAGGCGGTGCTGGTCGCGGGCGCCAAGGCGGCCACCCAGACGCCGCCGATCCGGTCCGGCAAGCGGGTCATCTTCTCCACCCTGGACGACGGCACGGGCCTGGTCGACCTCGCCTTCTTCGACGACTCCCACGACGCCTGCGCCCACACCGTCTTCCACTCCTGGCTGCTGCTGGTGCGCGGGGTGGTGCAGCGCCGGGGTCCGCGCAGCCTCAGCGTGGTGGGATCCGCCGCCTGGAACCTCGCGGAACTGCTGGAGGTGCGCCGGGAGGAGGGGCTGGAGGGCGTCGCGGCCCGGCTGGCCGGGGCCGGTGGCTCCGGTGATTCCGGTGGTTCCGGTGACGACGGTGAGGGGGCCGCACGCCGGCGGCTCGCCGGCTCCGAAGGAGCGCCCGCGCCGGCGGGCTCCGCGGCCCGGGATCCGATGGAGCAGCGGAAGATCCGCATGCCCACGGGGTACGAGATGCACCCCTGGGCCGATCTGCGTCCCGCGGGCGAAGGGCCCGCGGTGGGAAGAAAGTTGTGGCACCAGAGTCCGGGGAGTGCGGGATGACCATCCTCTGCGTACGTTTCCAGCTGCCGCCGGCCCGCGAGGCCGACCTGCCCCGACTGCTCGGGATGCTGGAGGAGTTCACGCCCGTCGTCCAGGCCCTGCCACCCGACGGGGCGCTGGCCGACCTGCGGGGCGCCGAGCGGTACTTCGGCCGGGACGCCGTCGAACTGGCCTCGGTGATCCGGGTGCGGTCGCTCGCGCTGTACGGCGTCGACTGCCTGATCGGCGCCGGGCCCGGGCCGATGCTGGCGCGCGTGGCGCTGCGCGACGCCGTGCCCGGGGTGACGTGCGCGGTGCCCGAGGAGCGGGACGCCATCGCGGAGTTCCTCGCGGACAAACCCGTCGCCGTGCTGCCCGGCGTGGGCGTCGCGACCGCCCGGACGCTGGGCGAGTACGGCCTCGACACCCTCGGCCTGGTCGCCGCCGCGCCGCTGTCCACGCTTCAGCGGCTGGTCGGCGCGAAGGCCGGCCGCGAACTGCACGAGAAGGCGAACGGCGTCGACCGCGGCCGGGTCGTGCCGAACGCCGTCTCGCGGTCCCTCGCCACGGAACGCCCCTTCGAGCGCGACGAACTGGACCCGGACCGGCACCGGCGGGCACTGCTCTCGGCCGCCGAGGAGATCGGCGCCCGGCTGCGCGCCCTGGACAAGGTCTGCCGCACGCTCACCCTCACCGTGCGCTACGCCGACCGGTCCGCCACCACCCGCAGCCGCACGCTGACCGAACCGACCGCGCACTCGCCGGCGCTGACCAGGGCCGTCTACGGCATGTACGAGGCGCTCGGCCTGCAGCGCGCCCGGGTCCGCGCGATCGCCCTGCGCGCAGAGGGGCTCGACCCCGCCGACCAGGCCTCCCACCAGCTGACGTTCGACCCCGTGGACGAGAAGGTCCGCCGCATCGAGGAGGTCGCCGACCGCGCGCGAGCGAAGTTCGGACCCCGGGCGGTGATGCCCGGGGGGCTAGGCGGACTGGCGGCGTAGATCCTTCCACGTGACGTCAGTCGGCCCCCGGCGGCACGACCCGGCCGTCACCTGCCTGGTGAGGGAGCGTCAGGTGGGTCCGGCGGCGTGGTTATCGCTGGAAGTTTTTACTGACGCGTAACTTCCCAGTTCGACTACCCACTCGTAACTTGACGAGTGAACAGCATCCTCGTGATCCGGATCACAGGGCGTAGTGCCGTCGCACCCCCCTTGAGCCGCAAGGAGATCACCCGATGCTGCCCTGGAAACGAGCGCTCAGACCCCTGGCCGCGCTGCTGCTGACCGCCGCGGCCGTCACCGTCCCCACCACCTCCGCGCAGGCCGCCGGCGCCCCGAGCTCCGGCTGGAACGACTACTCCTGCAAGCCGTCCGCCGCCCACCCCCGCCCCGTCGTCCTCGTCCACGGCACCCTCGGGAACTCCGTCGACAACTGGCTGGGCCTCGCCCCCTACCTGAAGGTCCGCGGCTACTGCGTCTTCTCCCTCGACTACGGCCAGTTGGAAGGCGTCCCCTTCTTCCACGGCCTCGGCCCCGTCGAGAAGTCCGCCGCGCAGCTGAGGGACTTCGTCGACAAGGTGCTCGCCGCCACCGGCGCCGCCGAGACCGACCTCGTCGGACACTCGCAGGGCGGCATGATGCCCCGCTGGTACCTGCGGTTCCTCGGCGGGGCCGACAAGGTGAACGCCCTGGTCGGCATCGCGCCCAGCAACCACGGCACCGACCTCGGCGGCTTCACCCGTCTGCTGCCCTACTTCCCGGGCGCCGCCGACCTGCTGTCGAAGAACACCCCCGCCCTCGCCGACCAGGTCGCCGGCTCCGACTTCCTGAAGAAGCTCAACGCCGGCGGCGACACCGTGCCCGGCGTGCGCTACACCGTCATCGCCACCAAGTACGACGAGGTCGTCACACCCTGGCGCAACCAGTACCTGAGCGGGCCGGACGTGCGCAACGTGCTGCTCCAGGACCTCTGCCCCGCCGACCTGTCGGAGCACGTGGCCGTCGGGCTGCTGGACCGGATCGCCTTCCACGAGGTGGCCAACGCGCTCGATCCGGCCCGGGCCACGCCCACCACCTGTGCCTCGGCGTTCGAATGACACGTGTCAGGGAAACGATTCGGGGCCTGTCCGGCCTGAGCCGCCGGACAGGCCCCGGGTCAGGGGAGGCGGCGCGGGTCAGCGGCCGTGGCGGCCGCCGCTCACCGCCCGGCGCCGGGTGGACAGGAACAGGGCCGACGCACCGAGGGCCAGCGCGGCCGCGCCGCCGATCGCGACGTACGGGGTGCTGCCGTCGCCGCCGGTCTCGGCGAGGTTCGCGCCCGCACCGGCCGCCTCGGGCTGGTTCGGCGTGGCGGCGGTCCCGGGCCGGCCGGGTGTGGCGGCGGCCTTCGGCCTGTCCGGCGTGTCCTCGGCCGCCGCGGCCGGCTCCGCCGAGGTCCGGGGGTCGTCGTCGCCGTGCCCGTGGTGCTCGATCGTCGATCTGCCGTTGCCCTCGTCGATCTGTTTCTCCGTGGGGGCGGAAGCGGCCGGAGCCGCGCCGCCATCCCCGCCGAAGCTGACGTCCGAGCAGGAGTAGAACGCCTCCGGGCTGTCCGAGCGCTGCCAGACCGCGTACAGCAGGTGCTTGCCGGAGCGCTCGGGCAGGCGGCCGGAGAAGGTGTAGAAGCCGCCCGTGGCCGCCGGGTCGGTGGCCGTCGCCACCGGGTGCTCCAGGTCCAGGTCGTGCCAGGCGAGCGGCTGGGCCGGGTCGTAGCCGGGCTTGGTGAGGTACACCGTGAAGGTGCCCTTGTGAGGGGCCGTCACGCGGTACTTGAAGGTGTGCGCGCCGCTCTTCACGCTGGTCGCGGGCCAGTCGGCGCGGGCCAGGTCGAGCCCCTTGAACTGCTCGTTGCCCGCGCTGCACAGCTTGCCGTCGGGTATGAGCTGCCGGTGGCGCCCGGCCGCGTCGCCGATGCGGATGCCGTTCCAGTCGTAGAGGGCCTGCGTGCCGCCCGCCGCCACCGCCGCCCCGCACGCGGCCGACTTGGGGCTCTCGGGGCCCTCGGCGTAGCACTGCGAGACCCGGCTGACCGGGTCGCCCATCGAACCGTGCGCGACCGCCGGCGGGGCGGCCAGCGCGGTCAGGGCGAGCGGGAGCGTGCCGAGGGCGGCGACGGCGGATGCCTTGCGGCGTGCGGGCATGCGGAAACTCCTCGAAACGGTTCCTGGGACAGGTCGGGCCCGAACGGGCGGATCCCGTGGGTGATCCGAAGCTAGCCCCACAGAGCCGTGGAATCGCCTGCCGAGGGCGGGTGAGGGAGATCCTTATGGCCCGCTTAAGGGAGTGCTCAGACTGGCATCAGGTAGATACCGTCGCCGCATGGCAGACGAGGAGATCCGGCCGGCCGGCGCCGCCGACGTACCGGTCGTCGAGCACATCATCGACGCGGCCTTCCGCCCTTACATCGAGCGCATCGGCCGGGTGCCGCAGCCCATGGAGGAGGACCACGCGGCGAACGTGGCCGCGGGCAAGGTGTTCCTGACGGGCGCGCCCGTCGTCGGCCTCGTCGTGGTCGAGGCGTTCGCGGACCATCTCTTCCTGGACACCATCGCCGTCCACCCCACCGCGCACGGCAGGGGGGTGGGGCGACGGCTGCTGGCGTTCGTGGACGCACACGCGCGTGCGCTCGGCCTGCCCGAGGTCAGGCTCTACACGAACGCGCTGATGTGGGAGAACCAGAAGATCTATCCGAAGTACGGCTACGAGCTGGTGGAGCGCCGCGTGGACGGGCCCTACGACCGGGTCCACTACCGCAAGCGGCTGCTCTGACGCGTGCGTCTCATGCTCGGCACCGGCCGGCTCAGGCGTCCGGCCACCAGATGCGTGCGATGTCCTTGCGGACCTCCGGGCGCCCGGCAGGGCACTCGTCGGCCTCCTCGCGGACCCGGCGGACGTCCGTCTTCTTCAGGGGCTTCTGCACGGTCACACGGCGCATGGCTGCCTCCTCACGGGTCTACCGGGTTCCGCGTTCTCACGGAGGTAGACCTTTCGGGGGAGAGTTCCTCATCGCTCCTGGTCTGTCAGTGGCGGCAGTCACGATTCGAGTGTCAGTGGCGGGTGTCACTCTTGGGCGCATGACGAACCAGAGTGACGGTATGACCTCGGCGAGCGTGGACTGGGACGCGCGGGCCGCCTCCTTCGACGAGGAACCGGACCACGGCTTGCGCGACCCCGCGGTGCGCCACGCCTGGGCCGGGCGGCTGCGCGGCTGGCTGCCCGGGCGCGCGGGCGACATCCTCGATCTCGGCTGCGGCACCGGCAGCCTGTCACTCCTCGCGTCCGAGCAGGGGCACCGGGTGACGGGCGTGGACCTCTCCCCGGCGATGGTGACGCTCGCCCGGGAGAAACTGGCCGGGCGCGACGCGGTGTTCCTCGTCGGCGACGCCGCGGCACCGCCCGTGGGGGAGCAGCGCTTCGACGCCGTGCTCGTACGGCACGTCCTGTGGGCCCTGCCCGGCCCCGGCCGCGCCCTCCGGCACTGGTACCGACTGCTGCGGCCGGGCGGGCGGCTCGTGCTGGTCGAGGGCGTGTGGGGGAGCGTCGACCCGGTCGGCATACCGGCGGACCGGCTCACCGCCCTCCTCGCCCCGATCGCCGGCCAGGTGCGCGTGGAGCGGCTCTCGGGCGACCCGCTGCTGTGGGGCGGGGAGGTGACGGACGAGCGGTACGCGGTGGTCGCGCAGGCCCGGGCGTCAGGCCAGGAGCGCGGCGAAGTCGCCCCTGCGGGCGAGTGACTCCAGTTCGTCGAGCGCGGCCAGGGCGGCGGACGCGGCCTCCGGGTCCGACTCGGCGAGGCCGCTCTCCGCGAACTCGTCCTCGTCCAGGCGCCGTACGTCCGTGCCGTCCGCGGAGCGCCACAGGTCCAGGTCGAGGTCCTCGACGACCAGCTCCGGGCCGGAGCGCTCGGCGGGGCGGGTGATGTCGCAGTACCAGCCCTTCAGCGCGCCTGTGGCGGAGCGGACCTCCTTCACCGCGTACCAGCGGTCGCGCCAGTAGTACTCGGTGAAGACGTCCCCGGGCTCGAAGCGGACGAACCCGAAGTCGCGGACCCCGGAGCCCGCCCAGGCGGCGCGGACCGCGATGCGGGTGCCGTCGTCCCTCAGGAGCTCACCGCTGTAACGGATCTTCGTACGGCCCGCCTTCACGAGGACGACGTCGAGCTGCCCGGGCCGGTCAGCCGAGTTCGCGGACATAGCGCACCTCCGTCGCGCAGACTTCGTAGCCGAACCACTTGTTGATGGCGATCATCGGTCCGTTGCCGGTGTCGTTGCCGGTGAACGCCTCCGTGTACCCCGCGGCGCGGGCCCGGTGCAGGGAGTCGTTCTTGGCGAGCTTGGCCAGGCCCCGGCCGCGGAACTCCCGGGCGGTGCCGGTCATGGCGGTGGCGTAGCGGGTGCCACCGTCGGTGTAGGCCACGCTGAACGCGGCGGGGCGGCCGTCGACGACGGCGACGGATGTCAGGTCGAGGTTGAGGAGCGGGTGCTTCCAGGTCTCCTCCAGCCACGCCTCGTAGTCGGTGAACTCGACGTCGATGTCGCTGGGTTCGTCCGCCACCACCTCCGCGTCCAGATCGAACATCGGGCGCGGGTCGTCCGCGAAGTCGGTTCCGGTGCGCAGTTCGACACCGGCCGGCGGGTCCTGTCGGGGCGGCAGCGGGCCGGCCGCCAGGTCGAGCCGGAGGAAGTAGGCGGACCGGCTGGCCCGGAAGCCGCGCCGCTCGGCGAACGCGCGGTTCTCCGGCTCGTCCAGCGCCCAGGCGAACAGCTTCTTCACGCCCAGCCCCGCCAGGCGCTCCTCGGCGGTGCGCAGCAGCAGCGAACCGGCGCCGCGGCGCGTGCGGTCGGGGCGTACGTAGATGTTGGCGGAGCCCTGGCCGGGTTCCGGGCTGTCATGCGCGACGCTGATCTGGGCCGTGCCGATGATCTCGCCGTCCTCCTCGGCGATCAGCTGTCCGAAGTGGGCGTCCGGGTGGGCGTGCGTCAGGGTGTGCACCACCGACTCGGGGGTGGACAGCATGTAGGGCAGGGCGAGCCGGCGGGTCTCGGAGAACCCCTCGGCGTCGGCTCGGACGTCGGGACGCAGGTCGCGCACGGTCATGGTCACGAGGGCGCACGTTACGCGGGGGCGCGCTCCGGGTGCCTCTCATTTTCCGCCGGGTACGGGACAATCGGGCTGTGACCTTGAAGATCGACATCGACGACAGCGCCCCGCCCTACGAGCAGGTGCGGGCGCGGATCTCCGAGCAGGCGCGGTCGGGTGAGCTGCCGGTGGGGTACCGGCTGCCGACCGTGCGGGGGCTGGCCGAGTCGCTGGGGCTCGCCGCGAACACCGTCGCCAAGGCGTACCGGGCGCTGGAGGCGGACGGCGTGATCGAGACGCGGGGACGGCACGGCACGTTCGTGGCCGCCGCAGGCGCGGCGGCGGACCGGGAGCTGGCGTCGGCGGCGCAGGCCTACGTGGAGCGGGCCAGGAGACTCGGCCTGGGCGAGGACACGGCACTGGCCGCGGTACGGGATGCCCTGCGGGCGGCTTACGGGCAGTAGGGCGACGCCCTCCGGGTGGTTTCCCGCGGCCGGGCGTCGAGCGCTGCGGGCCGGGCCGCGTTCGGCACCGCCGGGCCGCCCCGTCGTGGCCGAGCGGCGTCGTGGCGGAGAAGAGAGGCGT